>JAQXWB010000035.1 GCA_029225225.1 Bacillota bacterium
TCGGCTGACTAACCAATAGTCAGCCTCCTACCCGATTTTATTATGCTTTTGGGTGCGCAGATTGACGTTTCGCTATATGGTTGGTATGCGTATGGCGATTAGCGGTAAGGCGAAAATTTAAGACAGCTTTTGCACAAGAGAATGATCTCCTTGAATAAGGAACATCAATTTTTTTGCTGTCGGTGTCGGTGTGCTCTTTCCACTTTCCCACGCCTCAACGGTGCGGCACGATACACCAAGTATCTCTGCAAATGCCTTTTGTGTCATATTAAGAGATGCACGTATTTCTACGACATTGACAGCAGGCAAAGATCTCTTTCTTGCAAAAGTCTCCGCCGCAGCTTTTCCTTTGGTGTATGCAAGGGCTTCCTGCAGGCCATCCATAATGCCAGAAAAAAAGTCTACATTCTTGAAATTGTTCTCGATTTCCTCCATAGAGAGGGAAGATTCAAAGCGCAGTTCAGACATACGATCACTCCTTCCGAATGGCTTCGATCATCTTTCGAATAGCCTTTTTCTGATCCGGTGTAAGATTCTCCTGTACATTTTTAGGATATGCAAAGAGCAGATACAGATTCTCCTGTTCAAAAACATCTAGATAAATTACTCTGCCTCCGCCGCTTTTACCGCGCCCCTCCAGTTGAATACGCATCTTTCTTGCCCCGCCGGTTCCTTCAATTACATCACCAAGCTGCGGATTTTCAAGAAGCGCTGCCTCCAACATAAGCAAGTCATTATCGCCCAAACCCATTGCTTTCCAGCAACGCCGAAATGGCTCCGTGTAAATAAACTTTCTTGTCATAGGATTACCTCTGTCTCTTCTACAATTTTATCGTACTTATATAATATACGATTTTACCGTAGTTGTCAATAGGGCTTTTTCAAATTCTTTGGAAATTTTGCCACAGAACATATACATACTGAAAAGACTCCAGCATAGCTTTTTGGGGCTGAAAAAGGGATGAGGTCAGACGGCATGACCTCTGCGCGAGTCGCAACAAAAGTCGCAACATATAAGAAAAAATCGAATGCAAAAACATATGATAGGATACAGCAAGAGACAGAAGGAATTTCCCGCAAACCCTTGCGGCATGGGCGTTAGGAGGCAAAAGCATACGAAAGGTTACGACAGGAAGTAACACCCTAAGAATAATTGGTAAGGATGAGGTCTCCAGTTCGAATCTGGATAGCAGCTCCAAGAAACGCCACTGCATCGTTGATGCGGTGGTTTTCTTTTTTGCGTGTCACGGAGACGTGCCTTTACGAAGCCGGTCGTTCCGGTACCGGTGTGCGCAGTGGTCGCGCCTTACGGTGAAGATGCGTTCTATATTTGTAGGGCACGTACCCGCAAGGGGTATGCCGCATCCGTAAAGCTCCTTTGTCGCCAACGGCAGCGCTAACCACTCGGCGTGACGTCCGCGTGAGTGGCGGTCGGAATAGCCCAATAAGTTCGTATGCTGTCGGTAGTTCCTACACTGGTGGGGACATGTCCCAGCCCTACAAAGGGTTTTACGACAATAACATATCAGGTTGCAATAAGCGGTTTCCTGCAATTGCAGAGATGGGCGGCGGAGTTGACGGTGGAGCGGGTTTGTGATAAAATGAGGGCAATAGGGAATGGCGTGGCTTGACGCCTTTGCGAGATAGAGAGGAGTGCTTTGTATGCGGGGGATTAAGACGACAAAATCCAGATTGCGGAGTCGGATCTTTACCGAGGTCGCGCGGCTGGCTTTTGAGGGGTGGGACGCGAAGAAGTTTGAGAATCTGCCTTATAAGATCATCCCCGGGGAGATGGCACAGTACCGGGACAGCGTGTTTGTTGAGCGGGAGGTCGTTGCGGAACGGCTGCGCGCGGCGATGGGGTTGTCTTTGCGGAAGTTTTGCAGCTATTCCTCCGTCCGTCACGGAATCGACGCGAGCTTGATCGACGAAAAATACTACGAGCCGCCGCTGATCGACATTATTAAATTCGCCTGCAACCGCTGCGATGAGAACAGAGTCTTTGTGACCAATGCCTGTCAGAATTGCTTGGAGCACCCTTGCATGGAGGTCTGCCCGAAAAAGGCAGTGAGCATCCGCAACGGAGGCGCATTCATTGACGAGGAGAAATGTGTGAAGTGCGGACTTTGTGTGAATGCCTGCGATTATCATGCCATCGTCAAACATGAACGGCCCTGCGCGAAGGTCTGCGGCATGAACGCCATCCGCTCCGACGAATACGGCAGGGCAGAGATCGACCATGACAAATGTGTTTCCTGCGGGATGTGCCTCGTGAGCTGTCCCTTCGGCGCGATCATCGACAAAAGCCAGATCTTTCAGACGATTACCGCACTCAAAAGCGACACACCCGTTTACGCTGCCATTGCGCCTGCCTTTGCGGGGCAATTCGGCAATGTGACCACGGGGCAGATTCGCACGGCGTTCCGTGAGCTTGGCTTTGCCGATGTTGTGGAGGTCGCCGTCGGTGCGGATCTCTGCACGATGGAGGAAGCAAAGGATTTCTTGGAGAAGGTACCTTCAGAGCAGCCGTTTATGGCGACCTCCTGCTGCCCCGCGTGGTCGGTGATGGCGAAAAAGCTGTTTCCGGAGTTTGCGCCCTACATCTCTATGGCGCTGACGCCGATGGTGCTGACGGGGAGACTCATCAAAAAGCAGCATCCCGACTGCAAGGTGGTCTTTGTCGGACCTTGCGCGGCAAAGAAGTTAGAGGCAAGCAGACGCTCCGTCCGCAGTGATGTGGACTTCGTCCTGACCTTTGAGGAATTTGCCTCGATCTTGGAGGCGAAAGAGCTTGTGATCTCGGAATGTGCCGAAAGCGAACCGCTTTGCACGGCGAGCGGCGACGGACTGCGCTTCGCCGTCAGCGGCGGCGTTGCCGGTGCGGTTGAGAACGCGATCCATGCGATTGAGCCTGAACGGACGGTCATGACCGCGCGTGCGGAGGGACTTCCGAATTGCAAGAAGATGTTGCAGCTTGCAAAAGCGGGGAAATATGACGGCTTCCTTTTGGAGGGCATGGCGTGTCCCGGCGGTTGTGTGGCAGGCGCGGGTGTGATCGCGCCGATCCGCAAATCGACGGACGCGGTCGGAAAGCTGGCACAGGCTGCAACCTTGCAGCGTGCAAATGAATCTCCCTTCTGCGGAGTGCTGGACAGCTTGGAGAAAAGCGTGTAAGGAGCGGAAAAGATGAAGCTTTTGGTCGTAATAGATATGCAGAATGACTTTGTCACGGGCGTCCTCGGTACGAAAGAGGCGCAGGGAATCCTGCCGCTTGTGAATGAGAAAATTGCAAAGGCGCAGCGGGTGCTCTATACCCTTGACACGCACGGGGAAAACTATCTTTCCACGCAGGAGGGACAAAAGCTGCCTATTGTGCATTGTGTGAAGGGGACTTGGGGACATGCGCTTGCTGACGGGCTGCTCGTCAAAGACGGAAGCGAGAAGATTGAGAAACCGACCTTCGGCTCCGTCGTGCTCAGTGAAACGGTGCGCGGGATGTTTGAACGCGGCGAGATCGACAGCGTGGAGCTGATCGGGGTTTGTACGGACATTTGCGTGATCTCCAACGCGATGCTGCTCAAGACGTATTGCACGGAGCTGCCCGTATCGGTGGACGCAAGATGCTGCGCGGGTGTCACGCCGCAGAGCCACGAAACTGCCCTGAAGGCCATGCGCGCCTGTCAGATAGACATTGAATAATACGCAACGCCCCGCCGTCGGCGGGGCGTTGCGTATTTGAGAAAAGGGTTTGCTCCTGCTTTCCTATGAAACCACTTGTAGCCGGGGACATGTCCCAACTGTGTGCAGGAACTACTGACTGCGTACAAACCTTCAGCTGGAGATTGCCGCGTCGCTGCGCTCCTCGCAATGACACGGAAAGGCTACCCCACTTGTCATTGCGAGACCGATGCGCACACTACCCGCAAGGGGTACACTGCATCCGTAACACTCCTTCGTCGCAAGAGGCTGCGCACCGGTCG
>JAQXWB010000036.1 GCA_029225225.1 Bacillota bacterium
ATCCCATTTGTCATTGCGAGGAGCGCAGCGACGCGGCAATCTTTTTGTCGTCCCTGTACGCACTCGGCAGTACCTACATGGGCAGACAGAGGCGTCCGCACTTACGGAGGTTGGCTGCCAAAACTTTTTTGTCAAACCGAGGCGAAAATGTGCGATTTCTCTTGCGAAATGCGGAGAAATGTGTTATATTCCTAAGTTGTGGATAAAATCTATAAGAGGCGGCGAAGCGTGCCGCGGGAAAGGAAATTCCTTCATGTCAGATCAGAAAAACATTCGAAATATTGCCATTATCGCCCACGTTGACCACGGCAAGACGACCTTGGTCGATGAGATGCTCAAGCAGGGCGGCATTTACCGCGAAAATCAGGCGGTGGTCGAGCGCGTGATGGACTCGGGCGACTTGGAGCGCGAGCGCGGCATCACGATCCTTGCCAAAAACACCGCCGTTCACTATAAGGGGACGAAGATCAACATCGTCGATACCCCGGGCCACGCCGACTTCGGTGGCGAGGTTGAGCGTATTTTAAAGATGGTCAACGGCGTTATCCTCCTTGTCGACGCGGCGGAGGGCCCCATGCCGCAGACGCGCTTCGTGCTGCAAAAGGCGCTGGAGCTGGGCCACAAGGTCATCGTTGTCGTCAACAAAATCGACCGTTTGGACGCGCGCATCGACGAGGTTATGGAGGAGGTTTTGGAGCTGCTGCTTGACCTCAACGCGACCGACGAGCAGTTTGAATCTCCCACGCTCTTCTGCTCCGCGCGGCAGGGCGTCGCGAGCTACAGCCCCAACGAGACGGGCGTCAATCTCGACCCGCTCTTTAACACCATCGTCAACTATATCCCCGCGCCCGAGGGCGATCCCGAGGAGCCGCTGCAAATGCTCGTCTCCTCCATTGATTATAATGAATATGTCGGTAGAATCGGTATCGGCAGAATCGAGCGCGGCACGATCCGTCAGAATCAGGAGGTCACGATCTGCGACTACCATGATCCGGAGCACATCGTCAAGGGCAAGGTCGTCGCGCTGTATGAGTTTGACGGACTGGGCAAGAAGCCGGTCACTGAGGCTTCCGCAGGCGAGATTGTCGCCTTCTCCGGTATGGCGGATATCACCATCGGCAGAACCATCTGCGCGTTGGACAAGCCGGAGCCGCTGCCCTTTGTGAAGATCTCCGACCCGACCATTGAAATGACCTTCTCGGTCAACGATTCGCCGTTTGCGGGCAGAGAGGGCAAATATGTCACCTCCCGCAATCTGCGCGACCGCCTGTTCCGTGAGCTTTTGAAGGACGTCTCTCTGCACGTCACCGAGCAGGGCACGGACGCATTCAATGTTGCGGGCAGAGGCGAGATGCATTTGTCCATCCTGATGGAGACGATGCGCCGCGAGGGCTACGAGTTCCAAGTCAGCACCCCGCGTGTCCTGACCAAGACCATCGACGGCAAGGTCTGCGAGCCGATTGAGCGCATGGTCGCGGACGTGCCCGAGGCGTCGATGGGCAGCGTGATTGAAAAGATCGGCAAGCGCAAGGGCGACCTCGTCTCGATGACGCCGGTCGGCAGCCGCTACCGTCTGGAATTCATGGTGCCGTCGCGCGGCCTGTTCGGCTACCGCAGCGAATTTTTGACCGATACGCGCGGCGAGGGCATTATGTCCTCCGTGCTGGACTCCTACGCGCCGATGAAGGGCGAGATCGAGCGCCGCAAGAGCGGTTCCCTGATCGCCTTTGAGACAGGCGAGGCTTGCACCTATGGCCTGTTCAACGCGCAGGAGAGAGGTCAGCTCTTTATCGGCGCGGGCGTGGACGTCTATGCGGGCATGGTTGTCGGCATCTGTTCGCGCAACGAGGATATGACCGTCAATGTCTGCAAGAAGAAGCAGCTTACCAATATGCGCGCCTCCGGTTCGGACGAGGCGCTGCGGCTGACAACGCCGCGTGTCTTCTCCTTGGAGCAGTGCTTGGAGTTCCTTGCGGACGATGAGCTGCTGGAGGTCACGCCGAAGTCCCTGCGCATCCGCAAGCGCGAGCTGGATCATTCTGCGAGAATGCGTCAGCTCATGAAAACGAGAAACGGTTAAAACAAACGCAGCGCCCCGCGCGGGACGCTGCGTTTTTGTTGGGTTGTTAACGGCACTCGGCGTCCTGCATGATGCGCAGAATCGTGTGATCGGTCTGCCGCATGCCTTGACTGGCGAGCATGCCGACGTTGGCGATTGTCTCGTCCACGGAGTCCGCGACGATGCCCTCACCGCTGCGGAACTCCTTGTGATGCAGGTACATCCGATAGCCCATGATGCCGGCGTCCACCGCTGCCGCGATTTTTGCCGCGCAGGAGGGCTTCGCGCCGTCGCAAATCGTTCCGGAGAGGATGGCTACGGCGTTGACGATGGTGTGCGCGACCGCCGAATAGCCGCCGCCGAGCAGGTAGCAGATGCCCGCACCCGCGCCGACGCCCGCCGAAATCGCGCCGCAGTAGGCGGAGAGGCGCCCGATGCCGCTCTTTTGATGGATCGTGACAAGGTCGGAGACGACGAGGGCGCGCAAAAGCTGCTCCTGCGTCGCGCCGATGTGTTTGGCATAGACGACCACGGGCATACAGGCGGTGATGCCCTGATTGCCGGAGCCGGAGAGGATAATGACGGGCATTTCGCACCCGCTCATGCGCGCGTCCGATCCGGCGGCGGCGTAGGCCTTCGCCCGCTGCTTGACATCGTCGCCGTAGTCCTCGAGCAGAATGCGCCCAATCTGCGCGCCCCACGCGCCGCTAAGCCCCTCCTCGGCAATGGCGGAGTTCGCCGTGACCTGCCGCATAAGCAGCGGCTCGACGCGGGAAAGCTCCACGGTATCGGCAAAACGGAGGATATCCTCGACATTGAGGCAGCTCTTGTCCGTCATCCGCTCCTCGGAGGCGTCCGCGATCGGCTCGTCGCGCAGAATCTCGCCGTCGCGCTCCAAGTGGACGATATTGGTGTGGTGGTTGGTGATCCGCACGCGTGCCGTGTGACCTCCCGCGGAGGCAGTCAGATCAATGTCGAGCTTACACGGCGAGCTGCCGCAGGTGATGTCGATCTCGGTGCTTTCCAAATACACGTCGATCTCGGCAAGCTGCGCCTCGGAAATGTCGGCGATCACTTGCAAGTCCCGTTCGGCGTCGCCCGCGACCAGACCGGCGGCAATGGCGGGACGGATGCCCTTACGCCCGCCGGTGTTCGGCACGACGACGCTTTTGACATTTTTCAGAATATTTCCGCTGAGCACGGCGCTGACACGTTCGGGAAGCTGCCCCAACAGCTTGCGCACCGTCGCGGCGCAGTAGGCAATTGCAATCGGCTCGGTACAGCCCGTTGCGGGAACCAGCTCCTCGGTGAGAATGGCAATATAATTTTCGGCAATCTTCGGATCAAGCATGGCGCAGGCTCCTTTCTTCTCTGTATGATCCATTATATCATATTTTCGAGGCAATGCAAGCGCTGGCAAAGGTTTCTGTAGGGCGGGGACAGTCCTAAGACGGTGCAGGAACTACCGAGTGTGTATAAGCATGTTTCTATGTACCGGCGGGCGGCTGATAGCCGCCCCTACGAGAAGCGTCGAGAGTCGCGCTGTAGGGGCGGCTATCCCCACCCTACAGGGGCTTTTTTCGGATTCTGTGCCTGCGGAATTGACAAGGGCGGGTGCGGCGGATATAATAAAGGAAAAACTATAATTATAAGAGGTATTTATGATGGATACGACCGCATTGGCAAGGCTTTTGTTCCCGAATGTTACGACCACGCCCGAGGAATTGGAGGCGCGCTATCCTATGCGCGAGGCCCCCGAGGGCGCGGTCATTACGCGTATGGCGCCGTCCCCGACAGGCTTTGTGCATCTCGGTAATTTGGTGCAGGGGCTTGTCTCCGAACGCATGGCGCACCAGTCGGGCGGCGTGCTCTTCCTCCGCGTGGAGGATACCGACGCCAAGCGCGAGGTCGCGGGCGCGGTCGAGGTGCTGATCGACACCTTGAAGCACTACGGCATTCATTTTGACGAGGGCGCGACGAAGGACGGCGATCAGGGCGCTTACGGGCCTTACCGCCAGCGGCAGCGTGCGGACATCTACCATGTTTACGCCAAGAAGCTCGTCGAGCAGGGCGATGCCTACCCCTGCTTCTGCACCGAGGAGGAGCTTTCCGCCATGCGCGCCGCACAGGAAGCGAAGAAGGTTAATTTCGGCTACTACGGCGAATATGCCCTTTGGCGCGACCGTCCCATTGAGGACATTGAAGCGGCACTTGCGGAGGGCAAGCCGTGGGTGCTGCGCTTCCGCTCGACCGGCTCCGTTGAGAATCAGTTTAAGTATACCGACCTTGTCAAGGGCGTTCTGACCGTCACGGAGAACGACATCGACCAAGTCCTGCTCAAGTCCGACGGCATCCCGACCTACCACTTTGCCCATGCGGTGGACGATCACCTGATGCGCACGACCCATGTGGTGCGCGGCGACGAGTGGCTGCCGAGTCTGCCCTTCCATCTCCAGCTCTTCCGTGCCCTCGGCTTTAAGATCCCAAAGTATGTGCATATTGGCCCGCTGATGAAGATGGACGGGACGTCCAAACGCAAGCTCTCCAAACGCAAGGATCCGGAGCTGGCTCTGACCTATTATAAGGCAGAGGGCTTCCCCGTCCGCGCGGTCTATGAGTATATCATGACGCTGCTTAACTCCAACTATGAGGATTGGCGCAAGGCGAACCCGACCGCTCCGTCCGATGATTTTAAATTCTCCTATAAAAAGCTCAATCCGGCGGGTGCGCTGTTCGATTACGCGAAGCTGTGCGATGTCTCAAAGAACGAGATCGCCCGCATGGATGCCGACACGGTCTATACGCTGGCGCTGGAGTATGCCGAGGAATTTGACCCCGATTTCGCCGCCGTGCTGCGCCGCGACCCGGACTACGCAAAGCGCATCCTCGCCATCGGCAGAGGCGGCAAGAAGCCGAGAAAGGATTTGGCGACGTGGAAGGATGTCAAACCCTACATGGGCTTCTTCTATGACGAGTTCTTTGCCTCCGAGGGATTCCCCGCGCAGTTTGACAAGGCGGTAATCCGTGAAGCGCTGGAAAAATTCCTCGCGGTCTACGACTTTAACGACGACGCGACCGTCTGGTTCAATAAGGTCAAGGAGATCACCACGGCGCTGGGCTTTGCCGCAGACATGAAGGAATATAAGGCAGAGCCGGAGAAATTCGGCGGCTCGGTCGCGGATGTCTCCACCTTCCTGCGCGTGGCCGTCACGGGCAAGACCAATTCGCCCGACCTTTACACCGTTATGCAGATCTTGGGCTATGACCGCACGGTTGCCCGAATCCGCGCCGCGATGGAGACGCTGTGATGCGTATTGTCGATATGACCCGCGACCCGCGCCGGTCGCAGTACGAATATTTCCGCACCTTCGTCCATCCGTATGCGTCCATGACGGTAAACTGTGACATTACGCACCTGCGCCGAGTGACCCGGGAGCGGGAGCTGCCCTTTTTCCTCACCCTCCTGCACTGCGCGGTGAATGCGGCGAACGCCGTGCCGGAGCTGCGCAGGCGCATTCGAGGGGAGACCGTTGTGGAATATGAGCGCTGCATCAGCTCGCACACCGTCGCCCTGCCGGACGAAACCTATTGCTACTGTGAGCTGGATTGCGGCAAGCCGCTGGAAGCATTCCTGCCCTACGCGCTCGCCGAGGTCGAACGAGCGAAGTCGTGCCCGACCATGGACGACGGCGACGACCCCGACCGCCTGTTTTTCGTTTCCAGCGTGCCATGGGTGAGCTTTGCCTCAATCAGCCTGCCCAAGCCCGTCCCCGCCGACAGTAACCCTCGCATTACTTTCGGGAAATACTTTACACAGGGAGATAAGGTGCTGCTGCCCGTCGATCTGACGGTGAATCACGCGCTGGCGGACGGTATCCACATGGCAAAATTCTTCGAAGAATTTACCCGCCGCGCCGAAACAATATAAAAATCAAAACGGAGGATTGCTTCAACCGCAAGCCTCCGTTTTGATGTTTTGTGTCATTGCGATGGCGCAACGCGCCCGTGGCAATCTCTATTCCGATGTGTGTGGATGTGTTATGTGGCTTTTCGTCAGCCTTGCTCCTGTGCTGTTGGAATCGTGCCATGTTCGCGTTCGAAAGCGGCAACGCGTTGCTTAATCATCTGCTCCAATTCGCGATTCTTTGTGCGTCCTTCGTATTCGGCAATATACGCAAGCTTTTCTAACAACTCCGGCGCAACCCGAAGTGTATAACGGCTTTTATCATCCTTCATCTATTGATCCTCCTATGACGAAGTATTGACAAAATTGTAGCGTCGTTTTATAATCATTTGGAAAAATGACGCAGTTTTGACGCATAGGAGGTGAAGATATGACAGAATACCAAAAACCCTATTTCATCTTGTGGAATGGAATCAGCGCTGCTGTTACTGCGATGCAGGCACAGAATTATGGACTTGCGCAGGAACTTTTGCTGCAAGCGCAGTCGCAGGCGGAAGAGGCGTTTATTACATGGCAGGAGAAATAGAATGTGTATGTCGTCATATTGCTTTCTTACACAGCCATACACAAATACGGAGGCTCGCCGAGAAGCAAGCCTCCGTATTTTAATGTTTTATTTTGCGAAACTGTACTTCCTGCACCGGTTGGGACATGTCCCCATACTACATTGGTACACCGACACAAGGGGGAAGACTTGTAAATCAAATGTATTGCTGTTTGATCACGTCAATGACGCCTCTGGTGGTCAGGCGGAGGGTCGGGATGACGGGCAGGGACATGAACGAGAGCGTCATGAACGGATCAATGCCGCGGGAAACGCCGAGGCGGAATGCCTGCTCCTTTGCGATTTCCAGCTTGTTGTTGACGGTAACGAGGCTGTCGTCGCTCATCAGACCCGCGATCTCCAGCACGACCTCGCCGAGTACCTTGCCGTCCTCCACGACGGTAATGCCGCCGCAGTTTTCGACGATGCGGTTCGCGGCGAATGCCATGTCCTCTTCATTCGTGCCGACGACGATGATGTTGTGCGAGTCGTGGGAAATGGAGGTTGCGACCGCACCGCTCTTGAGCCCGTAGCCCTGAATATAACCCAAGCCGATGTGGTGCGTGTTCTTATGACGCTCGACGACGGCGATTTTGAGAATGTCCTTTTCCACATCGACCGCGCTGGCATAGCCGTTGTCGGTGGAGACGATTTCGCCGGGCACCAAACCGATCACGCCGCGCGGACGCTCGTCGTGGAAATCCTCGGCGTTCAGGTGCGCCACATGGAAGGTGTCGTGGGCGCGCTGCTCAAGATATTCGTCGATCTGCGGGGTGGGGAAGCTCTGTACCTCGCCGTTTTTGCAGGTCAGAACGCCCTTCTTGAACACCATTTCAACATTGAAATTCTCGAAATTGTCGATGATAGCGAAATCCGCAAGATAGCCCGGGGCAATCGCGCCGCGGTTGTTGAGGGCGAAATAGCGCGCGGGGTTATGGCAGGCGACCTTGACGGCAACGATGGGATCAACGCCGTAGGAGATTGCTTTCTTGATAATATAGTCGATATGACCCTTTTCCAGCAGGTCAATGGGGTGCTTGTCATCGGTGCAGAACATGCAACGGTCATAATACGGCTGCTTGAGCAGATCGACGAGCGCTTCCAAATTCTTTGCCGCCGTGCCGTCGCGCACCATGATGAACTGACCGTTGCGGAGCTTCGCCATCGCGTCCTCCATGTCGGAGCACTCGTGGTCGGAATAGACACCCGCCGCGATATAAGCCGCCAAGTCCTTGTCGCGGATGCCGGGCGCGTGACCGTCGATCTTTTTGTGGTGCGCCTGCGCGGCGACGATCTTTGCAATAACCTCTTTGTCGCCGCCGACAACACCGACAAAGTTCATCATCTCGGCAAGGCCCTGCACGCGGGCATGGTCATAGAAGGAGTCAATGGCGCGGTAGTCAAGGTTTGCGCCGGATTCGTCCAGCGGCGTCGCGGGGACGCAGCTCGGCAGCATGAAGCGCACGTCGATGGGCAGTCCCTCGGTGGCTTGCAGCATATAGTCGATGCCGTCCGTGCCCATGACATTGGTGATCTCGTGCGGGTCGGTGATGACGGTGGTTGTGCCATGGGGCAGGACGGCGCGCGCGAACTCCTTCGGCGAGACGAGGGAGGATTCCAAATGGATATGCGCGTCGATAAAGCCGGGGCAGACGATCTTGCCGCTGACATCGACCTCTACCTCGCCGTCATAGCTGCCCATGCCGACGATCTGTCCCTTGGCCACGGCGATATCGCCCTGACACAATTCATTGGAGAAGACGTTGACATAGGTGGCGTTTTTGAGGACAAGATCGGCCTTCTGCCTGCCGGAGGCGACATTGACGATGTATTGCTTTTTCATGAGCTTGCGCTGGATTCGCGCGGCGTAGGTTTCGTTCGGGACGGACATGTTGCATCATCCTTTCGTTTTTATGTCCGGCAGCTCAGGAAAGCCGCCTGATTTCTACGGGGTTATTTGATTTATATTAGCATAGCTTTGCAAAAATTTCCACAGGGAATTTTACACAAATTTCAATGCCGCTTTTTGACACACTTGCCGCAGAGAACGCTCTATGCTATAATACAACAAAAGGTTGAAACGATTGGAGGCATTTCCCATGAAAACCCTTTTACATATCTGCTGCGCCCCGTGCGCGAATCAGTGCATTGATGTCCTGCGCGCGGACGGCGTGGAGCTGACGGGCTTTTGGTATAACCCGAACATCCACCCCTTTACCGAATACCGCAGCCGCCGCAACTGTCTGCGCGAGTATGCCAAGACGGTCGAGCTGCCCCTATTGGAGCGCGACGAATACGCCCTGCGCCCGTTTGTCCGTCAGGTTGCGGAGGATATCGCGGGACGGTGCGTCAAGTGCTATGAAATGCGCCTGTTTGCCGCGGCGCAGATGGCGGCGGAGGGCGGCTTTGACAGCTTTACCTCGTCGCTCTTCATCAGCCCCTATCAAAATCACGAGCTGATGCGCGAGGTCGCGGAGCGCGCGGCGGCGGAGCACGGTGTCACATTCCTCTACCGCGATTTCCGCCCCTATTTCCGCGCGGGGCAGGAACGGGCGCGCGAGCTTGGCATGTACATTCAAAAATATTGCGGCTGCGTTTTCTCCGAGGAGGAGCGGTATTTGAAGGAGAGTAAGCGGATTCCGTGATATACGCCGTAGGGGCGGCTATCAGCCGCCAGATGCATGAACTACCGGCTGCGTACAAACCTACAACCTGAGATTGCCACGGCGCAAGCGCCTCGCAATGACATGGCAAAGCGCTTCCATCTGTCATTGCGAGCCGAGGAACGAGGCGTGGCAATCTCGTACAGGAACTACCAAGTGTGTACAAACCTGTTCGTCTGTACTGTCCGCCCTATCATAGTAGGTTTGTTCGTCCCTGTGCAGATTGCAGCAGAGGGACAATTTTTATTGATGCCTATTGACAGATTGGAAATCACGCTGTATACTAAAACTAAGTTTCAGAACGGCGTTGCAAAACTAAGTTTTGGATGCCGGGGATGAAGCAGAAACCACCGGCTGCGTACAAACCTGTTCCCCACCGTACCGTCGGGCGGCTACGAGAACAGTCGGAGGTCGCACCGCAGGGGTGGCTATCAGCCGCCCGCGTGCAGGAACTGCTGACTGTGTACAAACCTGATCACTTGTGCTGTCTGCCGCTTACGAGGACGGCGGGGACGTGTCCACGCCCTACAGGAGCGTTCTGCGCAGCAAGGAAAGCATTGACAAACAGAATCGAGTGTATTAAAATGTTAATACACCAAAAAAGGAGGAAGCGAGCATGCTTCAAATCAAAAACCTGACAAAGCGCTATGGCGATAAATGCGCGGTCGAGCATTTGAACCTGCACATCCGTCCGGGCGAGCTTTGCGCGTTTATCGGGCACAACGGCGCGGGCAAGACCACGACGCTCAAAGCGTGCTGCGGTATCTTGGATTTTGACGAGGGCGAGATCCTCATTGACGGTCACAGCATCCGCACCGAGCCGCTTGTTTGCAAGCAGATGATGGCATATATTCCCGACAATCCCGATTTGTACGAATTTCTGACCGGCATTGCCTATCTGAATTTCGTCTGTGATGTCTACAAGGTCGGTGCGGCGGAGCGGAAGGAGAAGATCGAGCATTTTTCCGCGCTTTTGGAGCTGGGCGACGCACTGTATCAGCCCATTTCAAGCTACAGCCACGGCATGAAGCAGAAGCTTGCCATTATCGCGGCGCTGGCGCACAGCCCGAAGCTTATCCTGCTGGACGAGCCGTTCGTCGGACTCGACCCGAAGGCAAGCCACCAGCTCAAGGAGGTCATGCATGAGCATTGTGCCTCCGGCGGCGCGATTTTCTTCTCGACCCATGTTTTGGAGGTTGCGGAGAAGCTCTGCGACCGTGTGGCAATCATCAAGGGAGGCAGGTTAGTAACCGCCGGCTCGATGGAGGAGGTTCGCGGAAACGCCTCGCTCGAGGAGGTTTTCTTGGAATTGGAGGACGGCAATGCTGAGTAAACTGATCCGTCTGCGCCTAAAGGGAATGCTCAGCCGCAGCGCGGGCGGCGGAAAAAACGGCAAGCGCAAGGGCGGAAAGGGAATGAAGATCCTGATTTTGATCGCCCTGCTGTATTGCGTCGTCGTCTTTGCCGGACTGTTTTATATGATGTTCCGCGCGATGGCGCAGGCGCTCTGCGGGACATCGTATGACTGGTATTACTTCGCGATAGTCGGGCTTTTCTCCTTTGCGCTGTCCTTCTTCTTCACGGCGTTTACTGCGAAAAGCGAGCTGTTTGAGGCGAAGGACAATGAGCTGTTGCTCTCCATGCCGATCAAGCCGCGCCTGATTTTAATGAGCCGCATGGCGACGCTCCTGCTGATGGAGTATTTGTTCGCTCTGCTTGTGCTGATCCCCGCAGGTCTTGCGTGGTTTATGACGGCGGGCGTGCAGGCGGCGCAGCTTGCGCTTTATATTGTCTGCTCGCTGCTGTTTCCGCTGCTGAGCGCGGCGATCGCCTGCCTGTTCGGCTGGCTGCTGGCGCTGCTTACCGCGCGTGTGCGCAATAAGACCTTTATCACCGTGTTTTTCTCGCTGGCGTTCATGGGCTGCTATTTCTATTTCTACATGAACGCGCAGAAGTACATTACCACCCTGCTGGAAAACCATGCGGCGATTGCCGAGGGAATGCGCGGCTGGGGTGCGCTGTTCTGCCTGTTCGGAGAGGGAATTGCCCATGCCGAGTTCGGCAAGGCGGCGCTGCTGTGCGTGCTGAGCCTTGCCGTGTTTGCGGGAATGACCCTGCTGCTCGGGCGCGGCTTCTTGAAAACGACCTCCGCCGGATCGCGCGCATACAAAAAAGCAAACGGCAAGATCGAGGCGAGGAGTGCGGCGGTTTCCTCAGCCCTTCTGCGGCGTGAGCTGAAGCGTTTTACTTCCTCTGCGATCTATATGCTCAATTGCGGCTTGGGCTTGATCCTGACGGTGATCGCAGCTGTCGCTCTGCTGATCAAGCAGGCGGATATTCGTGCGCTGCTGCCGATGCTTGACACTTTCGGTATTTCGCAAGGGGAGGCGGCGCTCCTCGCGGCGGTCGCGTTGTCCTTTCTCGCGTCGATGGATATCATCACCGCCCCGTCCGTCTCGCTGGAGGGGAAAACACTCTGGATCCTGCGCTCCATGCCCGTTTCCGCAAAACAGGTCTTGACGGCAAAGCTGAAGCTGCATGAGCTTTTGTGCGCAATCCCAACCCTGTTTTTGTCGGTCGCCGCTGCCGTCACACTCCGCACGGATGCCCTTGGATGGGCGGCGCTGGTGCTGATTCCGCAGCTTTTCGTCCTGCTCTCCGGCGCGTTCGGGCTGATGATGAATCTGCTCCTGCCGAAGCTCGACTGGACGAGCGAAGCAGTCGCCGTCAAGCAGAGTGGTTCGGTGCTGGTGACGATGCTCGGGCTGATGGTCTATACGATCTTAGCCTGTGTCGGTCTGTTTATTCTTGTCATAAGCCAACAACTGCTCTCGGTGCAGCTGTATGTGCTGCTCTTCACCCTCCTCAGTGCCCTGCTGTGCGCCCTGTGCCTGCTGTGGCTTCCCGGAAAAGGCGCAAGAAGGTTTGACAGGCTGTGATAGGGGAGAGTGAACAGTGAATAGAGAATAGTGAATAGGTATCGCTATTCAGGGTCTCCCGCATAATTAAAAATCCCTGCTTTGGGCAAGCACCCAAGGCAGGGATTTTTTCGGCATACTGCCGCAGAAACTGTTGGAACGACAGCTCGCAGATGGAGTGGGTATAAAGCGATAGCCGGAGATTGCCACGACCACTGCGCAGCCGTTCGCGAGGAACGAGCGTTACGGATGCGGCGTACCCCTTGCGGGTAGTGTGCGCACTGGTCTCGCAATGACAAGAGGGGTAGCCTATTATGTCATTACGAGGAGCGCAGCGACGTGGCAATCTCATGCAGGAACTACCGAGTGCGTACTGACTTGTTCGTCTGTACCGTCTGCCGCTTCGCGGACATTTGAGACATGTCCCCGCCCTACATTCATAATCGCGCGGAGCGCTCCTCCGTTATTCACTGATTCACCAAAGCCCGTGCGCTCCGATCAGATTTCCATAATCACCGGCAGGATCATCGGATTGCGCTTGGTGTTTTTGAACAGGAACTGGCTCAAATCGTTCTTGATGGTGCTCTTGATTGTTGCCCAGTCAGAGATATTACGGCTGCGGCAGACATCGAGGGAATGGGTGGCGATCATTTTCATCGCCTCCATCAAATCCTCATTGTCCTTCATATAGACAAAACCGCGGGTGATGATATCGGGGCCGGACAGTACCGAGCCGTCCTCGCTCGAGAGGTTGACGCATACGACGATCATGCCGTCCTGCGCCAAATGCTTGCGGTCGCGCAGCACGACGCTGCCGACGTCGCCGACGCCCGTGCCGTCCACTAAGATCTTTCCCGCAGGCACAACGCCGCCGAGCTTGCAGGTTTTTGGCGTACATTCGATCACCTGACCAATGTCGGAGATCAAAACATTCTTTGGCGGCATCCCCATTTGACGGGCAAGCGCGGCGTGCTTTTGCAGATGCCGCTGTTCGCCGTGGATCGGGATAAAGAAGCGCGGCTTAGTCAGCGCATGGATGATCTTCAGCTCCTCACAGCAGGCGTGGCCGGAGACATGCAGTCCCTCCAATTTGTCATATATGACCTCCGCGCCCTTGCGGTACAGCTCGTTGATGATACGCGAGACCGCCTTTTCGTTGCCGGGAATGGCGGAGGCGGAGATAATGACCTTATCGCCGGGCTGAATCTCGACCTGACGGTGCGAGGAAAACGCCATGCGGTAGAGCGCGGACATGTTTTCTCCCTGTGAGCCGGTCGAAACAATGACGATCTTATCCTTCGGGAGCGATTTGATCTGGTTGATGTCAACCAGCGCGCCCTCCGGGATCTTCAGATAGCCAAGCTCCGTGGCGACCTTCAGAATGTTTTCCATGCTCCTGCCTGTCACAGCGACCTTTCTGCCGTTGCGGTGCGCAATGGAGAGAACCGCCTGAATGCGGTGCATATTCGAGGCAAAGGTCGTCACGATAATGCGGTTTTTGCAGCCCTTGAAGTGGCGGTCAAGCCCCTCGGCGACAGTTGTCTCCGAAGGCGTGTAGCCCTGCCGCTCCACATTGGTCGAGTCCATCAAAAGGGCGTAGACACCCTCCTTACCGAGTGTTCCGAAGCGCCCGAGATCGGTCATGCCGTCCTCGGCGGTCGGGTCAATCTTGAAGTCGCCCGTCATAATGACCGTACCGACGGGCGTCTTAATGGCAAAGGCGACCGCGTCGGCAATGGAGTGGTTGACATGGATGAACTCAATGGTGAAGCAGCCTGCCTTGACGACATCGCCGGGCTTGTGCGTGACGAGCTGCGTGCGCGAAACGAGATTATGCTCCTCTAACTTCAGCTTGATCAGACCCAAGGTGAGCGGCGTCGCATGGACGGGGGCGTTTACTGCCTGTAAGATGTAGGGCAGCGCGCCGATATGATCCTCATGCCCGTGGGTGATAAAGTAGCCGCGCAGCTTCTTTTGGTTTTTCGCAAGATAGGTTACATCGGGAATGACGAGATCAACGCCGTACATATCGTCCTCGGGAAATCCGAGCCCGCAGTCGACCACGATCATATCCTTCCCATACTCCAAGACGGTCATGTTCTTGCCAATCTCATTCAGACCGCCCAAAGAGATGATTTTCAGTTTTTCTGCCAATGTATGACAACTCCTTTTGCAGTTAAAAATATGTAGTAAAATTTTTTGTTTCGATATTGATTCCGATGCCCGACGAACAGCCGATCTAAGACTGTTATCCCAAGCCGCTTCGGAAAAACACAGCTCCTGTAGCTCGGGGACATGTCCCCGCCGGTGCAGGAACCTAAAAAATTCGCACAGGCTCCCTATTATGTCATTGCGAGGAGCGCAGCGACGCGGCAATCTTGTGCAGGAACTACGGAAAGGGTACAAACCTACAGCCGGAGATTGCCACACCCAGTGTGCGCACTGGGTTCGCAATGACAAATTAGGGTTGCCTCTCCGTGTCATTGCGAGGAGCGCAGCGACGCGGCAATCTCGTGCAGGAACCACCGGCTGCGTATAAGCTCGTTCATGCGTATTGTCTGCCGCTTCGCGGTCGCCGGGGACATGTCCCCGACCTACAGAGGGCTTCCTGTTGACGGGATTAGACCGGCTGAAAGTCGGGCTGCTTTTTTTGAAACGCACAATTCCTTACTTTATAGTATAGCACAAAACCGTTTCAAAGTATACATTTTTTTCAATTCGAAGAAAATAGCGGAAAAAGAGTGGAAAAACGCCGGACTCTCTGTTATAATAAATAAATCTATATGAATCCCTATGCAAGGGAGGTCGAACTCTATGAATAAAACCCTGCGCCGTTTGACGCAGCCGAGTATGGCGGCGTATTTCTTCGTTATGGCGTTGTTCTGCATTGCCGCGCTCATCCTGCGCCAATACTATCTTGCCCTCGGCGAGACGGTCGCGCTGCTGTTTCTGCTCACCTGTTACCGCCTCGCCGCCCGGCGGAGGCGCCGTGCGCTGACGGAGTATGTGCAGACAAGCAATGAAATGCTGCAGCGTTCCTCCAGCGGTGAGGTTCCATTCCCTGTCGCCCTTGTGCAGCTCAATGACGACGAGCTTGTGTGGTACAATAAGCGCTTTGCCGAGCTGACACAGGTGCGTGATACACTATCCGCGCAGACGATTTCCGAGGTCTTACCCGGGCTGACGATGGAATGGCTCACTGCGGGAAAAACGGAATGCCCCGAGGAGCTGCGCTACCGCGACCGCCGCTTCCGCGTGACCGGCTCTCTGCTGCCGAATGGGGAGGATAAGTCCGGCCTGATGCTCGGCATGATCTATTTGCAGGATCTTACGGAGCTGCTGCAGGTGCGGGACGAATACATCCGTTCGCGCCCGATGGTATCCATTGTCTTGGTCGATAACTATGACGAGCTGACGAACAACCTGCCCGACGCGACGATCTCCGCGCTGAACGCCGAGATCAACACCAAAATCAACGAGTGGGCGGACTGCTATGCCGGACTGCTGCGGAAGCTGGAACGAAACCGCTTTTTGCTCCTGTTCGAGGCGAAATACCTTGCAGGCATGGCGGAGGCAAAATTCTCCTTGCTTGAAACCATGCGCACGGTGACCAATCCCGCAGGCATCGCGGCGACGGTCTCCATCGGTATCGGCAAGGACGGCGTGGATTTCCGCGAGGACTATGATTTCGCCGCGCTCTCCATTGAGATGGCGCTTTCCAGAGGCGGCGACCAAGCCGTGATCAAGGACCGTTACGATTTCACCTTCTTCGGCGGCAGAAACAAGACCACCGAACGCCGCACGAAGGTCAAATCCCGTGTGATGGCATCCAGCCTGTCCGAGCTGATTGCCCAGTCGAGTCGCGTGTTCATCATGGGTCACAAAATGGCGGATCTGGACGCAGTCGGCGCGGCGGCAGGTCTGTGCTGCCTGTGCCGTAAGAAGGGCAAGAAGGTCAGCGTTGTCATTGACCTTGAGGCAAACGCCGCAGAGGCGCTTCTCGCACTCCTGCGCGGTATGCCCGAATATGCCGATTGCTTCCTTTCAGGGCAGGAGGCGCTTTTGGCGGCGGACAGCAAGAGCCTCCTGATCGTTGTCGATACCAACCGGCCGGATCAGGTCGAATGCAAGCCGCTGCTGGAGTCCATTCGCCGGGTGGTCGTGATTGACCATCATCGCCGTGCTGCGGATTATATCGAGCAGCCTGTTTTGAATCTGCATGAGCCGTTTGCCTCCTCCGCGTAGGAGCTGGTCACGGAGCTGCTGCAATACTCGGTCGAAGCGTCGGATATTCCGGCAAATGAGGCGGCGGCGCTGCTTGCGGGCATCGTGCTTGATACGAAGAATTTCGGCGTCCGTACCTCCAGCCGTACCTTTGAGGCGGCGGCGTTCCTGCGCAGAATCGGCGCGGACACCGTGGCGGTCAAAAAGCTGTTCCAGAATGATCTGCCCTCGACCGTGGCGCGTTATAAGATCATTCAGAACGCCCGCCTGTATAAGCAAAAAATCGCCATCGCCGCGCTGGATTATACCGCAACACGGACCATTGCAGCGCAGGCGGCGGATGAGCTGTTGAATATCTCGGGGATTGAGACCTCGTTTGTCCTCTACCCGCAGGATACGCAGACGATCATCTCCGCCCGTTCCATCGGCGAGGCGAACGTGCAGGTTATTTTGGAGCCTCTCGGCGGCGGCGGCAACGCTGCCACGGCAGGCGCGCAGGTGAAAAATAAAAATGTCGCCGCAACACTTGACGAACTGATCAAGTCCATCGACCGCTTTTTTGAGCAGTAACGCTTGTGCACGATTGTAGCGCGGGGCATCCCTGACGCGCTGTGCAGGCACTCCCTTTCTGTGTCATTGCGAGGGCGTCTCGCGCCCGTGGCAATCTCGAGCAGGAAGCACCGAATTTGTACAAACCTGCAACCGGAGATTGCCACGACCAGTGTGCGCACTGGTCTCGCAATGACAAAACGGCAGTGCGTGCGTGCGTACCGGCTACACAATGACAGGCCAAATCACAAACTCACCATTCAACAACCAAGGAGGTCGTTTTTATGAAAGTCATTTTACAGCAGGACATTAAGGGCAAGGGAAAGCGCGGTCAGATGATCGAGGTTTCCGACGGCTATGCCAGAAACTACATGCTGCCGCGCAAGCTTGCGGTCGAAGCGACGGCGGACAACGTCAACACCATGCGCATGACCGACAAGGCGCAGCAGGAAAAACGCCAGCGGGAGCGCGAGGAGGCGTTTGCCGTCGCGACGCGCATGAAGAGCATGACTGTCACCGTCAAGGCAAAGGGCGGCGGCGCAGGGCGTCTGTTCGGCTCGATCACGACGCAGGAGATCGCCGACGCGCTGCAAAAGGAGCACGGCATCGCGCTCGATAAGCGTAAGATCGTCCTTGATGAACAGATCAAGACCGTAGGAGAGTACACCGTCAAGTGCAAGCTCGGCTACGAGATCACCGCCGACCTCAAGCTCCGCATCGAGGAGCTGTAACGGCAGGCAGCCCCTAAGAACTCGTAGGGGCGGCTATCAGCCGCCAGCGTGCAGGAACCCTGCATTTTGTGAATAGAGAATAGTGAATAGCGAAAAAGGAGGGACACACCCAATGGAGGATATTCTCGGACGGCAGGCGCCGCATTCTTTGGAGGCGGAGCAGTCTGTTCTCGGTTCCATGCTCATTGACAGCCGCTGCGTCAACGACGTGATCGGCATGGTGCGCCCCGGTGACTTTTATCTGCAAACCAACCGCGACATCTATGAGACGATCTACGAGATGTTCAGCTACTCGCAGGTCATTGATCCGGTCACGGTGCTCGATAAAATGCGCGAGCGCGGCGTCTACGATGAGCAAAATTCCACAAAATACATCATGCAGCTCATGGAGGTCACGCCGACCGCCGCAAACGTCAAGCAGTATGCGCAGATTGTTAAGGACAAGGCTTTGCTCCGCAGCCTGACCGAGGCGGCATCGAGTATTATCGAGACGGTCTATGACGGTTCGGGCAGCGCGCAGGATATGCTGGAGGCGGCGGAGAAGCAGATCTATGCCTTGCGCCGCGGCAACACGAATGATTCGCTGGAGCATGTCGGCACAATCGTGCTGAAGGTATTTGACCGCTTGACGGAGCTTTCCGAAGCAGGCAGCGACATCTCCGGCATCTCGACGGGTCTGCATGATCTCGACAAGGCGCTCAGCGGTCTGAATAAGACCGACCTGATGCTTTTGGCAGGTCGTCCGGGCATGGGCAAGACCTCCTTAGGTCTGAATATTGCGCTGAATGTTGCGAAAAAATATCCCAAAAGAACCGTTGCGTTCTTCTCGCTTGAAATGTCAAAGCAGCAGCTCGTGACGCGCCTGCTTGCCAACGAGAGCTTCATTGATAATAAAAAGCTGACGACCGGCAAGCTCTCCGTGGACGAGTGGAGCAAGCTCGGCATCGCCTCCTCCGCGATTTCTCAGACGGATCTGCGCGTGGACGACAACCCCTCCATCACCGTCGCGGAGATGAACGCGAAGTGCCGCCGCATCGACGATTTGGCGCTTGTCGTGATTGATTATCTCCAGCTCATGACCTCCTCCGGTGCGAAAAACACCTACGGCGGCGAAAACCGCCAGCAGGTCGTCTCGGATATCTCCCGTTCGCTGAAGATCATGGCGAAGGAGCTGAATGTACCCGTTTTATGCCTGTCGCAGCTCTCGCGTGCCAATGAGAGCCGTCAGGATAAGCGCCCGATGCTCTCCGACCTGCGTGAATCCGGTGCGATTGAGCAGGACGCGGACGAAGTGCTGTTTATTTACCGCGAGGACTATTATAATAAGGAAACGGAAAAGCAAAATATTGCCGAATGCATCATTGCAAAAAACCGTCACGGAGAAACCGGCACGGTCGAGCTGCAATGGCTGCCGCAGTTTACCACCTTTGCAGACCGGGAGTGGCGCCACAATGAAGGCTGAGGTCGCCGCTTGGTGCGAAAAGGAAGCCCTGTTTTCGCGAGGCGACAACGTCCTGTGCGCGGTCTCCGGCGGCGCGGATTCCATGGCGATGCTGTGGTGCCTGTATGTGCTGCGTGAAGAACTGTGCATTACCGTTGCTGCCGCCCACTTCAATCATCATCTGCGCGGCGCGGAGGCCGACCGGGATGAGGCCTTTGTAAAAGCCTTTTGTCAGGCACATGGCATTCCCCTGTGGGTCGGCGGCGCGGAGGTGGCGCAGTATGCTGCGGAACACGCCATGGGCATTGAGGAGGCGGCGCGCGAGTGCCGCTATGCCTTTTTGCGGAGCTGTGCCTGCGATAAGCTTGCCACGGCGCATACGGCGGAAGACAACGCCGAGACGGTTCTGCTGCACCTGCTGCGCGGCAGCGGGCTGCGCGGACTGTGCGGCATCCCGCCGAAGCGCGGCAAGCTGGTGCGTCCGCTCCTGTCCGTCACGCGCGGACAGATTGTGGCGTTTTTGCAGGCGGAAGGCATCACATGGGTCGAGGATTCGACCAACGCCGGAGAGATTTGTATGCGCAATCGCCTGCGCCACGGCGTCATGCCTTCGTTACACGCTATGATGCCGCGCCTTTCCGAACGGCTGACCGTGCAATCGCGCTTCCTGCGGGAGGAGGATCAGTATTTGGATGAGCTTGCTTCGGCGCTTTTGCGGGAGGAGAACGGCGTCTACGCCTGCGCGCCCCTGCGTGCCGCGCCGGAGGTTTTGCAACGGCGCGCGCTTCGCCTGATGACGCGCGGCGTGCTTGCGCAGGATGTCTCGTTTGCACATATTGCGGCGCTGCAAGGCATTTTGACTTCTCCAAACCCCTCCGCGCAATGCGCGCTGCCCCACGGCTATATCGCCCGCCGCCGCTATGACGGCATCGAGCTCGTGCGGGACACAGCGACAACCTTCCCCGAAACCGCGCTGCAAATCCCCGGCGAGACCTTCCTTCCCGGGCTCGGAGCGAAAATTACCTGCGAGATCACGGAAAATTTCAAAAAAAGTGTAAATTCCCCGTTCCGTTTTGCAGTAAAATATGATATGATAACGCAAAGTATCCTTTGGATACGACCAAGAAGAGGCGGAGATCAAATGTCCGTGGACGGTGTACACCGCAAAACTCTGAAAAAGCTCTTCATCGAGCGCCGCATCCCCCGCGCGGAGCGGGAACGCACGGCGGTGCTGACCGACGGAGAACGGGTGCTTGCGGTGGCAGGCATCGGAACGGATCCGCGTTTTCTTCCTGCGGAGGGCGAGCCTGCCGCAATCATTCAAATCAGTTTTTCATAGAAAAAGAAAAGAGGAGATGTACTATGCTTCAAGACATCGAGCGCGTTCTGATTTCCGAAAAACAGCTTCAAGAGCGGATTGCCGAGCTGGGAAAGCAGCTTGCTGCCGACTACGCCGATAAGGAGCCGATCTTCGTCGGCGTGCTCAAGGGCGTTGTCAATTTCTTTACGGACATGGTGCGGGCGACGCAGATTCGCTGCCAGTATGACTTTATGGCAGTTTCGTCCTACGGCTCCGGCACCTCTACCAGCGGCAATGTCCGTCTGCTCAAGGATATCTCCACGGATATCCACGGTCGCCATGTCATCATCTTAGAAGATATTTTGGACAGCGGTCTGACGCTGAATTTCGTCAAGGAACGCTTGCTCTCCATGGAGCCGGCATCTTTGAAGATCTGCACGCTGCTCGATAAACCGGAGCGTCGCCGCGTCGATGTTTACGCGGATTATATCGGTTTCACCATCCCGAACGAATTCGTCGTCGGCTACGGGCTGGACTACAAGGAGTTCTATCGCAATCTTCCCTTTGTGGGCGTGCTGAAGCCGGAGGTTTATTCCAAGTAAAGGAGTCACGCTTTGAACAATCCTTCCAAACGATTTAACTTTCTGATTTTCCTGCTGGTGATGATCGCGGCGATGATGCTCCTTTCCGGCTTGCTCAGCGGCGAAAGCTACAAGAAGATCGGCTATTCCGAAATGCGCGCGCTGTTCCTCGAAGAGAAGGTCGAGTCCTTTGAATGGGAAGACGGCATGCTCACGCTCAAGCTCAACGCGCCCGACGCGGAGGGAAATACCGTCGTGCAGCACGAGCTTGCCTCGGTGGATATCTTCGTGGACGATTTGAGCGGCGTATATGAACGGCAGGCAAAAGAGGGCATCATCAAAAGCTATAACTTTGTCCCCGTGAAGGAGACACCGTGGTATCTGCAAATGCTGCCCTATCTGCTCATCTCCGTGATCCTGCTTGTTGTGGTTTATTTCCTAATGATGCGGGCAAACGGTGCAGGCGGCGGCGCGATGAAGTTCGGCAAAGCGAATATCCGCGTCGGCAGCGGTGAGAAGAAGGTTACCTTCGCCGATGTTGCGGGTGCGGACGAGGAAAAGGCAGAGTTAGAGGAGATCGTCGATTTTCTCCGCAATCCGCAGAAATACCGTGCCATCGGCGCGAAGATCCCCAAAGGCGTGCTGCTTGTCGGGCCTCCGGGCACCGGCAAGACCCTGATCGCCAAGGCAGTCGCGGGCGAGGCAAATGTGCAATTCCTGTCGATCTCCGGCTCGGACTTTGTCGAGCTGTATGTCGGCGTCGGCGCAAGCCGCGTGCGCGATCTGTTTGAGCAGGCGAAGAAGGGTGCGCCCTCCATCGTCTTTATCGACGAGATTGACGCCGTCGGACGCCGCAGAGGCGCGGGACTCGGCGGCGGACACGACGAGCGCGAGCAGACGCTCAACCAGCTACTCGTGGAGATGGACGGCTTCGGCAGTAACGAAGGCGTCATCGTCATGGCTGCGACGAACCGGCAGGATATTCTTGACCCCGCGTTGCTGCGTCCGGGCCGCTTTGACCGTCAGATCTATGTCAACGCGCCCGATATCAAGGGACGTGAGGAGATTCTGCGCGTCCACGCGAAGGATAAGCAGCTCGCCGAGGATGTTGATCTCAAGGTCATTGCCCGCGCGACAAGCGGCTTTACGGGTGCGGATCTGGCAAACCTGCTCAATGAGGCGGCGCTTGCCTCTGCGCGGCAGGGCTGCCCCGTGATCACGATGCAGACCATTGAGGCTTCGATTCTGAAGGTCATTGCGGGCCCCGAGAAAAAGAGCCGTGTCCGTTTGCAGCAGGAGCTGAAAACGACGGCTTACCATGAGGCAGGTCACGCCATTGCCATGTACTTCCTGCCCACGCAGGATCCCGTGCATCAGATTACCATCATTCCGCGCGGCAAAACGCTGGGCATGACCATCAGCCTGCCTGACCACGACCGCAGCAATATGACCCGCAACCAGATGCGCGAGGAGATTGTCGCCCTGCTCGGCGGCAGAGTCGCGGAGCAAATTGTCTTCGACGATATCTCCACCGGCGCTTCGAACGACCTGCAAAGGGCAACCCGTTTGGCGCATGACATGATTGCCAAATACGGCATGAGCGATGCCATCGGCGCAGTCTCGTATGACAACGGCGACGAGATTTTTGTCGGCAGAGATTATGAGCGCACCAAGTCCTATTCCGAGCAGACCGCCGGCGCGATTGACGCGGAAATGAAGAAAGTTGTCGATGCCGCATACGCGCGCTGTAAGCAGATTCTGACGGAGAACGCCGAAAAGCTGAAAGCAGTCGCGGAATTCCTGCTGGCGCATGAGACAATGAGCCGCAAGCAATTCGAAGCCTGCATGAAGGGCGACGTGATCCCCGAGACGGCAGAGAGCTTCTTCGAGGCTGCGAAGGAAAATAAAGATATGTAAAGAAACGATTCGCCGCCCACTCTGCGGCGATCCATACCGGCAACGCAGCTTCTCCGAAAGGCTTTGGGCAATCAAGCGCCAATCCCTCAAATGTGCATTGGCAAAAAAAGCCGGAGCAGAAAGAAAAACATACGGAGAAATGCCGCCCCACAAACCGGCGGCATTTCCTCCGATCCCCCAAAGCAGAGAAACAAATAAAAAGTTCGGATTTAACCGAAATAATAACAAAATACAGCCATTTGCCCCCTTAGTTTAATGGATAGAATAAGCCTCTCCTAAGTGATAGTTCGACCTATCACCTTTTGAAAAAGTCTGGAAAATGGAAACCGTGAAAATCCGAACTTTTTGACAAAAATGAAATTCGGCAGAATCCGGAAGCGCAGAAAATAGAAAACGGCAAAAAAGTTCGGGATATTCCGGAAAATAATTAAATATCACCATTTGCCCCCGTAGCTCAGTTGGATAGAGCATTCGCCTCCTAAGCGAAGGGTCAGAGGTTCAAATCCTCCCGGGGGTGCCAGCCGCCACAAAATCGTGTGATTTTGCGGCGGTTATTTTTCTAAGCGCGGGTCATTTTTTGCCGTTTTTTTCTAAGAAAATCCGGCATTTTTCTAATGGGACGGGTACAGTATGTCCCACCGATTCTTCTAATGCAGGGGAAAGGTTCAAAATAAAAGCCTATCAAGCTCACAAAAGCGAGGAAGTAATCGTGTGGTTTTGCCAGACGGGAATAATTGTCAAGCGAGTCAGCAGAGTGATTCTCTTTCTATCAATAACAAATTAAGAACAGTTTGATTTTTGGCCGAAGCAGTTCATGCTTCGGCTATTTTGTTTTTCCAATCAGCCCTGCCATATCTTCTCAAAACCGCAGAAAAGCGATGCTTTTATACTTTTACTTGGATTTACAATCCTTTATTTCACTTTATAATCGGGAAAATTTTTTCAACTTTTTTTGAAAAAAACTTTTACAAAATGGCCTCCTTATTCCCAATTAGTGAAGGGGTTATTCTTGCGAGGGCTCCTTCGGGAACCTTGAAAACAGAATAACCATTCATCAGATACATTCCAAAGCGGAGGCGAAAGCCTCAGCCGGAGGTGTGATACGCCGAGACCCACCTGCTCGAAAGAGAGATTGCGGATAGCAAGGTGGAGAGCGAATCCGGGTCACACCAAAATGCTTGGTTGCTCCAAGCATGGCAATGAAACGCTTTGGGACAATGATACTTCTCTACGGAGCTGGCGGAGAACCCGGCAGGGGTGAGATTCCCATGGACTCGACTCGCAATCGAGCGTCTGATGATTTCCTTTCCTGCACTTAGGGGACGGGGTCGAATGAAGTGCAGCGACCAAAGCACAGAACCAATTTCTGTGTTTTGGTGGGTCGCAAGATCAAATTCAAAGGAAAGGAGGACTGAAAATGTGTCAGGTAATTGCGATCACAAATCAAAAAGGGGGTGTTGGAAAAACGACTACGACCTTTCATCTTGGCACCAAGCTGGCGCAGGAGGGCAAACGAGTTCTGCTGATCGACGCAGACCCGCAGGCCAGTTTGACCGCCTCATTCGGCATTCGGGATGCGGACACATTGAACACGACGCTGACCAATGCGTTGCAGGCCATTGTGGAGGATGAGCCAATTGACCCTGCGATTGGCATTCGGACACACGAGGAGGGGGCGAAGCTGTTTCCGGCAAACATCGAGCTGGCATCCTTTGAAACAGCCATGATCAATGTCATGAGCCGGGAGTACATCATGCGAGAGTTTGTAAACACGCACCGCCCCAACTTTGACTACATTCTGATCGACTGTATGCCATCGTTGGGTATGCTGACGGTCAATGCGTTGGCTGCGGCAGACAGCGTGATTATCCCGTCTCAACCCAGCTTTCTGTCAGCAAAGGGTCTTGACCTCTTACTCCATTCGGTGGCAAAGGTCAAACGCTCCATCAATCCCACGCTGGACATCAGCGGTATTCTGCTGACGATGGTGGACGGTCGCACGAACAATGCACGGGACATCGCAACCACGATTCGAGCAAGCTACGGCGATGCCATCCGGGTGTTCAAGACTGAGATCCCCCGCTCTGTGCGGGCGGCAGAAGCCAGTATGCTGGGAAAGAGCGTGTTCGCCCTTGACCCGCACAGCAAGCTGGCGGAGGCATACGGAGCCTTTGCAAAGGAGGTGGCAAACCTTGAAGGCAGGCAAAAAGCTCGATTTGGGTCTCACCGGGCTCGATAAACTCTTTTCCACCGAGCAGGAGCGGATGGAAAGCCAGCTCCCCAAAATCTACGACATTCCGCTTGCGGAAATCGACGATTTCCCCGACCACCCGTATAAGGTCAAGGAGGACGAGGACATGGATCAGCTTGTGCAGAGCATCAAGGACAATGGCATTCTCACCCCGGTCACACTCCGCAGAAAAGAGGACGGAAGGTATGAAGTCGTAGCCGGACACCGCAGAAAAAGAGCCTGCGAGCTTGCCGGGATTCCCACCCTCCGAGCCGAAATCAAAGACTTGACCAGAGATGAGGCGGTGATTCTCATGGTGGAATCCAACTATCAGCGGTCAAAAATCCTGCCCAGTGAAAAAGCCTTTGCCTATAAAATGAGATTGGAGGCAATGAATCGGCAGGGACAAAGAAGTGATTTAACTTCTGGACCACTGGTCCCAAAGTTCTCACGGGATGAGGTTGGAGAAGGTGCAGGCGAAAGCGGTCGGCAAATCTCTCGTTATATCCGCCTTACGAATCTGATTCCCGACATCCTTGATATGGTGGATGAAGGTCGAATTGCGTTCCGTCCTGCGGTGGAGTTGTCCTATCTCTCTGAAGCGGAGCAAGCGTACCTGCTGGAAGAAATGACCTACAACGATGCCACGCCTTCTCTGGCACAGGCAATCAAAATGCACAACTTTGCAAAGGAGGGCAAGCTGAGTGCAGAGGTCATTGAATCCATCATGAGTGAGGAAAAGCCGAACCAAAAGGAGAAAATCAGCTTCCGTGCTGATCGTCTGAGACAGTATATCCCGGATTCCGTTCCGAGAGAAAAAACAGAGGAGTATGTGATGCGGGCGTTGCAGCATTACCGAGAATACCAGATACGGCAGGCCAGCCGGTCGGCACGTTGATGTTTGCTTTATACCCCCTCTCACACTCTCCCCTATATTGTATTACCAGCTGGTAAACGAGTATTTCCGAAGGGAGGTGTTGACGATGGATGCCAAAATGATTCTTGGAATCGGTCTGCTTCTGTTTATCGTGGGCGGTCTGGTGTTCCTCAAAATCAGAGCAAAGCGAAAGAAGTAATTCCGTTGCAGAATGGAAGGGAGCGTGATAAAATGGTAGCATGATGTGGAAGGGAGGGATCGAACATGAAAAAACTACTGATCCTGATTGTCCTCGCAGCTATGATGCTGACGGCCTGCCAATCTACAACGCTACCTACGAACACCGACAACGAGCATTTGGAGGCAACAGCCACGGAACCGACTGCCGAAACGCAGAAGCAAGCCCCGGAAACAACTGCGACCGAGGATCCCGTGACGAAAACGGCAGAGGAAGCCGCCGCACCGACAGATGCTCCCAAGGTTGCCGAAGCAACAGAGAAACTCACAGAAGCGGTCGAGCCGCTTGATGCCCCAAACCCGACCGAAACGCAGGCTCCGACTGCTCCTCATACCCACAGCTACATGGCTTCGGTCACAGCACCGACTTGCAGCTCCAACGGCTTCACAACCCACACCTGTTCCTGCGGGGACTCCTACAAGGATTCCTACACAAACGCTTTGGGTCATTCCTATGCCGACACGGTTGTGCCAGCGACCGAAACTGAACAGGGCTATACCAAGCATACCTGTTCTGTTTGCGGAGACAGCTACATAGACAGCTACACGCCGGTGCAACGAGTCGAAATCATTACCGAAGCGGATATTCTGGCGATCTGTGCAGAGGCTTGCGCCTACGCCGAGTCGCTTGGCTTGCGGGTCGATCCCACAGCGGCTTCGTGGACAGCCTCTTGCTGCTGTTCCAGATACAGCGGCGGCTACATGACCCGTGAGGAAGGACTCGCCTACATTCGCAGGACATTCTTCGAGGATGCTGAGTATTATCTCTACATGGGATATGCTGCTTATTATCCTCTGTATTGGGCAAGCGGAGATGACTGGCGTTTTGTCGGAGCATTCTCTTTCTCGTAAGCCGAATATCGTTTCTATTTCGGAGGCTCTGAAAAGGGCCTCCGTTTTGCTATGCAAAAGCATAGCAAAAAATAAGATGCGCTATTTTCTCGTCCCTTCGGGGCAACCGAAAATGATGCGCAAAACTTCATGCACTCTGGCTGTTGCCTATTATCGTGGTGCGCAATACTGCGCATGAAGTTTATAGCCGAAAATCAACGAAAGGAGAGACCTTATGAGGAAATACACAAGACCGTTCTTCGTTCTTCTGCTGGTCGTGCTGATGGCAGTCGGCATGATGCCCTTTGGTGCATTTGCCACGGACACAGGCACCGACCCAGCAGAGGTGATCGAAGAACCTATCGAGCCGGAGGTTCCTTTATCGGAGGAACCGACTGAGCATGATGTCACGGATCCTGTCGAGGAATCCGAGATTGAGGTTCCGGAGGAAATCCAGCTCGCCACACGCTACACAGCGGGCGGCAACATTACCGTCTACAACTATTTTCATGCGTTTTTCGTCATCTCAGAAATGAACTGCATCGACGGTTCACCGTTCTTGACGAGCAAATCAAGCTGGCCCGGAAACGATCCCTACGATTGGGGTTCCTGCGGCGGCAAGTATGACCTGTTTTACTGCATCGACTTTTACGCTCATGGCAACGCCAATGGTGCGACTACGAAGCCCGGCACGCGGTTGGAAAATACTCCTGCATGGCAGGCAATTTCCAGTGCAGGCAAGAAAGGCATCCAACTTGCACTGATTTATGGTGTCCCCAACTGCGATTCCTACTATGACAATGTGTACGGCTACGAGGCTACACAAATCATCATTTGGGAATACCAGCTTGGTGTTCGCACCGATGCAAGTCAGACAGTATCGTTCTTCAACACAACTCTTGGAAAGTATCCCAAGATCAAAGAAGCCTATGATGCGATTCTGTCAAATATCAAGCGCCACCAAACTCCGCCCAGCTTTGACGGCAATACCATTGCGCTGGCAGCGCTTGGCGAAAATAACGCCGTAACGCTGACAGATACCAATGGGCTGTTCAAGAATGACCATTGGTCAGCAACCGGTAATCATGACGGCGTGGAGGTCAAGCAGTCCGGCAACGATCTGAAGGTTTGGGCAACCAAGAACAATGGAACCGTGGAGGTTACGCTGGAACGCAGCATCAATGTGGCAACCGGCAACGCCCTGTGTGCCTTTACCGGAGAGCAGAGCTGTGTCACCGGCGTAGCAGATGACCCGCTGTTCGCAAAGCTGACCGTCAAGCTTCCCTCCACTGGAAACTTGAAGATCATCAAGACCGCCCCGGACGGCATGAACAAATCCAATATCTGCTTTGACATCTATGAGGGCTATGATAACCTGTCCAACGGCAAGGTCTTTGCCACCGTCTACACCAACGCTGACGGCGTGACCTATGCAGACGGTCTGATTGCAGGAAAGAACTACTATGTCCGTGAGATCGTGCCGGAGAATAGCAAACAGAAGCCCGATTGGACGATTTCCGGGGCAGAAAAAAGCGGCACAAGTGCAGATGCGGCGTGGTTTACTGCTGTTGCCGGTTCGACTGTCCAAATCAACTGCACCAATGATTGGGACTATGGCTCCGCCGAAATCACCAAAGTCACAGACGATGGCAAGAACACCGCCAACCGTGTGTTCTACCTTTATGACGGTTGGAGCAACTACGAAGCGGACAAGCGGTTCGCAGAACTGACCACCAATGCAGGCGGCAAAGCGACTGTGGCAAAGCTGATCCCCGGCCATTGGTACTACCTCGTGGAAAAGACCTTCCTGCCTGCCGAAGATCAAATGCCCGAATGGGAAATCACCGGCGCGGACGAATGGAAGATGTCCGACAGCTGCGGAACTCGAATCGCTGTGTTCAAGGTTTCTGCCGGTGGAAAGCTGAATGTCGTCTGCAAGAACCACTCCCGGATTCTTGGGGAAATTGAAGTGGAGAAGTGCGATGAGGACGGCAAGCTCCGTGCCGATGCAACCTTCCTGCTGGAATGGCGGGACGGAAGCACTTGGAAAGCCGTCGTTCCCGCAACCAACGAAACTACCGGCAAGGTTGGAACCTGCACCAGCGAGGGCTTGACTGCAACGGGAACGCTGACCACGGACGAGGGCGGCAGGGTGGTCTTTTCCGGCCTGCGTGTGCAGGATGATAATGGCAACGCTATCCACTACCGCCTGACTGAAACCGAGGCTCCCGACGGCATGACTCTGCTTGCCGCACCCATCTGCGAAGGAATTATCGCCGAAAGCAAAAATGAATACCACCTCTATCTGAGTATCGTTGACGGAAGCCAATTTGTACTGCCCTTCACCGGCTCCAACGGATTCATGACCGCAACAATCAGCATCCTTGTGATGGGTGCCGCATTGCTGGCGGTCTTTTTTGCTCTCCGAAAGAAAACACACAACACTACCGACTGAGAAAGGATTTGATAACGATGAAGAAACTCTTTGCTATGTTCATGGCACTTGCCATCTGTCTTTCTATGCTCCCTGCCGCCTTTGCCGCCAGCCCTGCGGATGCCGTCATTGATGCTGACCGCCTCTGCTCCATTGACCTGTATAAGTACGACCTGACCTCCGCCGAAGCAGACGGCGTGTGGGACAACAGTTACGTCTCCACCGGCACCTATGACAAGCCCGGCGTCAACGACATTCTCGGCAATCCCAACCGTGTCGTGGATTTGGGAAACGGCGAGGTGTCCTACGGCTACGCCATCAAGGGCGTCGAATTCACCTATGCCCGTGTTGCGGACATCTATCAGTATGTCGGCAGAACACAGGATGGGACGCTCATTGCCAAGGTACTCTATGGTTTTGACAACATGGAACTGCTTTCTGCGCTGGGCTTGACCAGAGAAAACCGCTTTGCTCCCGCCGACCATGACGGCAAGCTGTATTTCACCGCTGACACCCTGCTCACTGCCCTGCGCAGTGCTCTGGAAACCAATGCCACCGGCACGAAGAATGCGCTGGAAAGCATCGTTAAGACTTCCGGCACCGCCATGCCCGAAACCGACAGCTACGGTCATTCCGAAGCGAAAAACCTTCCTGTCGGTCTGTATCTGGTGGTCGAAACCCGTGTTCCCGAAATGGTCACGGAAACCACCGCACCCTTCCTGCTGAGCCTGCCTATGACCACCGTAGACGGTACGCAGTGGATGTATGATGTCTGCGTCTACCCCAAAAACGGCACTTCCAACCCCGACCTGACCAAAACCGTCCGTGAGAGCAAGGAATCCACCGGCAAGAACGGCGGCACCGGGATGATTGATGATGGCTTTGACCATGCGGCAACCGCCTCTGTCGGGGATGCCGTGGAATATCAGATCATCTCCCGCCTGCCTGCCATTACCTCCAAGGCTTCCTATCTGACCACCTACACCTTCGAGGATACCATCTGCAAGGGAATCCTGTACAACCGCAATGATGTGGTTCTGGAATTCTTCCGTGACGCCGCCTGCACGGACAAGATCGCAACCTGGAACGAGGGTGACGGAAACTTTGGCGTGGGCTATGTAACCAATGAGGGCGGCACTTCCGTTATGACCATCACCATGCAGGAAAACGGTCTGAAGGAAATCAACCAGTCCACCGCCGTCCATAACGGCATCCATGAATCCGGCTACTCGCAGTGCTATCTCCGTATTACTTACTCTGCCACCCTTACAGAAGATGCGGTTCTGGGCAACACCTCCAACGATAACGAAGTCGTTCTGACCTGGAAGCGCACCAACACCGCGTATTGCGACACGCTCAAGGACTGCTGCCATGTCTATGTCTACGGCGTCGATCTGGAAAAGCAGTTCTCCGACGATGAAGGGAACTTTGAGAAGGTGCAGTTCACCGTCTGCAACGACACCGACAGATACTATGTGACTGCCGAGCTGAAAGACGGCATCTACTATGTCACCGGCACTGCCGAGGAAGCCAATGCCACCCGCTTTGTTCCCAACGAGGACGGCCACATCCGCATCAGGGGCATGGAGGACGATGCCTATATCTTCACTGAAGTCCAGACCGATGAAGGCTACACACTCCTGAAGGACAGCATTCATATCACCATTACCGCTGACGGCAGAGGCGAATACTGCAACACCTGCGGCATTGAACTGCTGACCGCCTCTGCCACCGTGGACGGCAACGCCGTGCAGATGGAAGAAGACGACAGCTCTGTTTCTGCTATCGTCCCGCTGACCGT
>JAQXWB010000037.1 GCA_029225225.1 Bacillota bacterium
CACGATTATTTTATACGGAAATGATCGATTGCGTAAGAGTAAATGCGTAATTACCATTTACGGCTTTTTCCGTTCTTCCTCGTTGGGGGGGCTATCTGCCGCCCGCCGATGCCGAAAGCACAATCACGCGGGCGGCTGATAGCCGCCCCTACGAGGAAGAACGGAAAAAGCCGTAAATGGTATTTCCGCATTTACTCTTCAGCATTCGATCTTTGCCGTATAAAATATGCGTGGCTTATTTTCTCCTCCATCATAGCAAAAAAACAGGGCAAGGTCAATGAAAATTCCTGCGTTTGAGGGGATTGTCATTTTCGGAAAAGTGGTCTATAATAAGGGCAATATATTAAAAGAGGTGCGCTATGAACACTTACGACAAACTGAACATGACCATGCTCTGCGACTTCTATGAGTTGACGATGAGCAACGGCTACTTCCGCAACGGAATGCGCGACCGCATCTGCTATTTCGATGTCTTTTACCGCAATGTCCCCGACGGCGGCGGCTTTGCCATCGCGGCGGGACTGGAGCAGGTGATCGAGTATATCCGTGACCTGCATTTTTCCGAGGAGGACATCGCCTACCTGCGCGGGCGCGGCATCTTTGATGAGGAATTTCTCGCGTATTTGCGGGACTTCCGCTTTACGGGCGACATCTTCGCCGTGCCGGAGGGAACGCCGGTCTTCCCGCGTGAGCCGATCTTAACCGTCCGCGCTCGCGCGATCGAGGCGCAGCTCGTCGAGACATACATCCTGCTGATTCTCAACCATCAGAGCCTGATCGCGACGAAGGCAAACCGCGTTGTCCGCGCGGCGCAGGGCAGAACGGTGCTGGAATTCGGCTCCCGCAGAGCACAGGGTGCGCAGGGCGCCATCTTGGGCGCGCGCGCGGCGTTTATCGGCGGCTGCCACGGCACCGCCTGCACAATCTCCGACCAGCTCTACGGCGTTCCCGCGGGCGGCACGATGGCGCATTCATGGGTGCAGATGTTTGACTCGGAATATGAGGCATTCAAGACCTACTGCGAGCTGTATCCCCACAACGCCACCTTGCTCGTCGATACCTACAACACGCTCAAAAGCGGCGTGCCGAACGCCATCCGCGTGTTCAACGAGGTGTTAAAGCCCCTCGGCATCGAGGAGTGCGGCATCCGCCTCGACTCGGGCGACATGACCTATCTGACCAAAAAGGCACGCAAGATGCTCGACGACGCGGGCTGGACGAAGTGCCGCATCTCCGTTTCCAACTCTTTGGATGAGTACATCATACAGGATATTTTGCAGCAGGGCGCGCAGATCGACATGTTCGGTGTGGGCGAGCGCCTGATCACCGCCCGGAGTGAGCCGGTCTTCGGCGGCGTTTATAAGCTTGTCGCGGTCGAGCATGACGACGGCACGATTGAACCGAAGATCAAAATTTCGGAGAATGTCGGAAAGATCACCAACCCGCATTTCAAGAAGCTCTACCGTTTCTACGGCAACGACACGGGCAAGGCGATTGCGGACTATCTCTGCGTCCACGACGAGACGGTGGACGATTCGAAGGATCTCCTGATCTTCGACCCCGAGGCGACATGGAAGCAGAAAACCGTCTATAACTTCACCGCCAAGGAATTACAGGTGCCGATCTTTAAGAACGGCGAGCTGGTCTACAAGCTTCCGACCCTGACGGAAATTCGTGACTACTGCCGCGCGCAGGTCGATACCCTTTGGGACGAGGTCAAGCGCTTTGACAATCCGCACACCTATTATGTTGATCTTTCCCAAAAGCTGTGGGATATCAAGTATGCTCTGCTGAAGAACAACGCCAACGGTGAAAAGCATGAGACGGCGAAGTGACACCAAACGCCTTGCCCTGTGCGGTGTGCTGGCAGCACTTGCGGTCGCGCTGATGTTTTTCGGCGGCGTTATGCCGTTTGCGTCGCTTGCCTGCCCTGTGCTTGCGTCTCTGGTGCTGATTCCCGTTTACGCGGAGACGGGCAAAAAATGGAGCGTGGTTTGGTTCCTCGCCGTGGCTGTGCTTGCCGCGTTGATCGCACCGGAAAAGGAATCTGCAGTGCTGTTTGCGTTCTTCGGGTATTATCCGATGCTCCGCAAGCTCCTGAACCATTTAGGTCCCAACGCACTTCGATGGATTGCAAAGCTCGCCTACTGCAATGCGGCGGTGCTTGCCGCTTATACCCTGATGCTTTTCGTGTTTCGCATGGAGGCGCTCAGGGCGGAGTTCGCGCAGTATGAAACCTATCTGCTTGCGGTGCTGCTGTTTATGGCAAATGTCACCTTCGCGATCTATGACGCGCTGATCGGGCGGCTGGAGCTTTTTTACCATGTGAAATTACGCCAGAAACTCGGATTATAAGGAGAAATAACGATGAAACGATTTCTTGCACTTTTACTGATCCTTTGCCTTCTGCCTGTTCCGATGAGCTTTGCGCAGGAGGAGTCGCCGCGTCTGATCACAGATGTGGACTACGCTGCCGTCGAGGCGCTTTGGGACGAGGTGGAGGCGCTTGAGGAAGCCGCACAGCGATCGACCCGCGCCAAAACGGATGGGGAGACGGCTGTCGCGATCGCGCAGAAGGTCGAGGAGCATCCTCTTTACATAGACGGTACGCTCCGCTGGAACGGCACGGAGCAATTCACCTTCGAGACGACTGTCGGCGTGACTTGCGGCTACAGCGCTCGTCTGAGCGAGCTGACGAAGGATAACACAACCGCCGAGCCGATGAGCGAGACGATTTCCTATGCCAAACGCGGCACAACGAGCAGTGTGGAAATCTGCCTGCTTGAACCGTATTACGGGAGTGACAGCAGCTTTACGAAACAGTATCAAAAAGAGGCAGAGTCTCTTGCCGCGACGCTCGGTGGCACCTATACGCTGAAAACGGGCAGTGCTGCGACCATTGACGCGGTAGCGGAGGCTGTAGAGCGCGGCGGCGTGGTGTTCTTTGACAGCCACGGTACCACCGACTATGAGAAGGGCAACGACTATGTGACCGGTGCGACAAGCTCCTATCTCTGCCTGACAACAGGAACGGGACTGACGACGAAGGACTATGCCAACGATAACGGCACCTATCACGCAATCAATTTTTATGGCGGAGAGGTCGCGGTGGACGGCACCGCCATTGCCAACCATATGGATTCCGATGCGCCGGACAGCCTCCTTTGGAGCGCCATCTGCCTCGGCATGGCGACGGACGGGCTCCACGCGCCCTTGCGCGAGAAGGGCGTCGCGGTAGCCTACGGCTATTCCCAGTCTGTCACCTTTGACTATGATTACAAATGGGAAACGGTGTTCTTCCGCGAATTAAAGGCGGGCGCTTATGTCTGCGATGCCATTGACAAGATGAAGACGGAGGTCGGACGGTGGGATTACTGCGACCAATATCGAACGCTTGCCTCCGCAGTCAAAAACTACTGCGCCTTCCCGATCGTTGTCTCCGACGAGGATGTCTACCCGGGGCATGGAAATGTCGATGCGTTGCAGACGGTTTATTCGACTTGGTCGCTCCCGCTGGCGGGCGTCGAGCATTATACCGTCTCCGCCGCCTCCGATGACGAGAAGCTCGGCACGGTCAGTGTCGCAGGCAGCGTCGTGACGGCGACGCCTGCCGAGGGTGTGCGCGTCAGCGGTTATACCCTTACGCCGGAGAATGCCGCGACCGTCACATGGGAGGGCAATGTGTTCCGCCTGACAGATGTGACCGCCGACTGTCTGCTGACGGTCAAATTCTCCCCCAAGGTTCGTGCGACGGTGCATTATTCCGTCCCCGACGGCTGCACAAAGGCGGACAGCTACGGCTATGTCGGAGAGAAGATCACACTGAGCAGCCCGGAAGGGAAGCCGACCGCCGACGCTTACAGCTATAGCTTCGTCGGTTGGACGGAGACGACCGTTTCGGATACGAAGACTCAGCCGAAGAACTATAGCAGCTCCTATACGCCGATGCAGGCGGAGACAACTCTCTATGCGCTGTATCAATATTATAATGAGGCAATGACCAAATACTACACGACGGAGCTGAAAAACAGCATCCAATACGGCTTTAGCGCTGTTTCAAATGACGAAAAGCTCGGCAGCGTCAGCGTTACGGACAATGTCGTTACGGCGACGCCGACGGAAGGCGCCTATGTTGACGGCTATACCCTCACGCCGGAGGGCGCGGCGACCGTGACACAGGAGGGGGAGAATATCTTCCGCGTGGAGAATCTGACCGCCGATTGTATCCTGACGGTTCGGTTTGCCGCAAAGACAGCCGCAAAAGTAACCTATTCCGTCCCTGAGGGCTGCGAGAAAGCCGCCGATTCCGTTTATGTGGGCGACGCGCTCAAGCTGACCCCGCCGGCCGGTGCACCGACGGCGGATGCACAAGCGTATACCTTTGTCGGCTGGACGCTTGACAAGCTCGAAGACGGTGCCGACGCGCCCGTATATTTCACGGACACCTTCACCCCGACGAAGGAGGAAATGACGCTGTACGCGCTGTATACCTATGGGAAGGACGGCGTGCGGTATTATACGACCGTCCTGCGCAGCCGTGAATGCTATCTCCTGCGTTATGCGGATGCCGACGCGGGTGCGTGGTATCACGAGGCAATCGACTTTGCCGTCGGCGGCGGCTATATGAACGGCGTTGCGGACGATCGTTTTGATCCTTCGGGAACGCTGACGCGCGCCATGCTGGCGACGATCCTTTACCGCATGAGCGGCGAGACGGGCGGCACGCATCCGTTTACGGATGTTCCGGCGAACGAATGGTATGCCGATGCCGTTGCGTGGGCATATACCTCCGGCGTGGTGAACGGTACGAGCGCGACGCGGTTCAGCCCCGAAGCGCCGGTAACGCGCGAGCAGACGGCGGCAATGCTCTACCGCTATGCCAAGTATATGGGACAGGGTATTACCGCGTCCGGGAATCTCAGCGTTTTCCGCGACGCGGATCAGATCTCCGAATATGCCAAGGTGCCGATGCGCTGGGCGGTCGGGATGCATATTCTGAACGGCAAGGAGAACGCTGCGCTTGACCCGACCGGTACGGCGACCCGTGCGGAAATTGCGCAGATTCTTTTGAACCTCTCCAAGGCGATTCCGGCTTGACAGAAAAGCGACGGGGTGCTATACTGTTGCTGAACTTCATAGTGTCTCCTTTTTGTGGCTCCGCTGCTGCGTAGGCGCGGAGATGAACAAGGGAATGGGGTGAAAGTCCCCGCGGTAACCGCCGCTGTAAGCGCTGAGGGCGCCGCTCGTTGACGAAAGTCAGTCACTGGGAAACCGGGAAGGCAGAGCGCGTCCGCAGATCCGATGGGATCCTAAGCGTAAGTCAGAAGACCTACAAAAAGTGTCATTTCTCACAGAAAAACGGCTGTGGCAGGTTTGCCACAGCCGTTTTTCTGTGGGAGCAGTTCAATTTTGATCATTGGAGGAACCAACATGAAAAGAACGATTGCATTTCTTTTGACGCTGGCGCTTCTGCTCAGTGTGCTGCCCGCTGCGTTTGCGGCGGAGACGGCTGCGCTTCCGATGGAGCTTGCCGACGCGGTGGATGGCGTTTCGGACTACCTTACCGCGACGCGCAAGGAGGGAAGCTTCAGCGATTGGACGATTTTGCAGCTTGCCCGCAGCGGGAATCTAACGGAAGAGCTGCGTATGGAATATCTGGCGCATATGGCGCAGGAGATTCGGGAAAACAAGGGCGTCATGGACGAATACAACAACACGACCTATTCCCGCATCACGCTTGCGCTGAGCGCTTGCGGCATGGACGCGTCCAACTTCGCGGGCTACAGCATGATTGCACCGCTCGGCGATTTTGACAAGACCACGTCGCAGGGCATCAACGGAACGCTTTATGCACTGCTCGCTTTGGACAGTGCCGCGTATGAGCTGCCTGAGGGTGCGACGGCGTCGCGTGAGCGCTATGTGCAGGCGCTTCTGGAGGCGGAACTGGCAGACGGCGGCTGGGCGTTTTTCGGCAGCGTAGCGGATGTCGATATGACAGCGATGGTCATTCAGGCGCTTGCGCCTTACTATGCGCAGGCAGAGGTCAAGGCTGCGGTTGAGCGCGGCTTGACGGTGCTGAGCGGTTTGCAGCAGGCGGACGGCGGCTATGAGTCTTGGGGCACTGCTTGCTCCGAGTCTCCGGCGCAGGTGCTGCTTGCGCTTTGCAGCCTCGGCATTGATCCCGCGAAGGACAGCCGCTTTGTGAAGGAAGACGGTGCGTGGCTCGTCTCTGCGATTTTTTCCTATCTTGCAAAAGACACGGTTGCTTTTGGCCATGCCGACAATACTCCCAATCTGCTTGCCACGCAACAGGTCGGTTATGCCCTTGCGGGCTATGAGCGCCTGCTCGAGGGGAAAACCTCGCTGTTTGACATGACGGATGTGAAGAACAGCGGCGTCAGCTATGTCTATGTCGGCGTGTATGACTACACAGCTTCGGCTGCAAAGGCGGAGAACGCCAGCGAGACAGGCGTCGTTCTCGCGGATTATCCCGTGGCGTTTACCGAGGGTATGACCGCCGCAGAGCTGGTACAGAAGGCGTTTGAAGCCAACGGTATCGAAGCAAAGGGCGTTGCGGAGGGCTACATCGCCGAGATCAACGGACTCGGAAGCTGCGGCGGCTATTCCGGTTGGATGCTCTCTTATAATAATGATGATTTTTCCAATTGGGGCTTAAGCTCGATCACGCCGAAGAGCGGTGATGTGTTGCAGTTCCACTATACGATGAATCTTGATACGACCACCGACGACATTGGCACCGGCTTCTACGGCCTGCCCGTGTTTACGAGCTTTGCGCTCGGCGGCGTGACAAAGGAAATGACCCGCACGACGACCTTTGACGAAAGCTACAACGCCGTGACGACCTACATGGTAGACGGCGAACCTGCTGAGGGAAGCGGTACAAAGGAGGATCCCTTTGTTTTGACCTTTGACCTCGGCTATGAGTGCAAGGCGGAGGGCTGCACCTACACCACCTCGCTCGATCCCCATTATGCCATTGTGACCGGTCTGAAGGACGCGGATTTCTCGAAGCCGGTCGATTG
>JAQXWB010000038.1 GCA_029225225.1 Bacillota bacterium
ATAAACCTCCTTCATTTTTCCAATGTAGGCCGTAAAATATTTGGCACTATGCTTTTCCCAGTCACTGTAAGTATAAGTCTCGACATCAAACGCTATTTTCGTAATGGGATTCTTTGCACCAATACCGGAATTATATGCAACAAGCTTGTCCATATAGGTTTTTGCCTCGGACAAATCATTTCCCGCCAATCCCCATGCTCGGTCACCGACAAGCGCAACGGTTTCGATCCCATCGTCTGCCAAGCGCGCAACCATATCTGCCGTTTCCGTTTTGGTCAGGTAAACCTCCGGAATCTGCTGATAAACCCGAGTGATATTCAGAGAAGTCAGGTAATCTCTGATGTCAGGGTAGCTTCCCTCGCTAAGCATGTACATGTTCCAGGAATACAGACTGGCATCTGTTGCCGAGGCAATCCGTTCGATCAAGATGCTTGCATAGCCAATCACATCGTCTTCCCCAAGGGAAAAGGTTTGTACCGGAGTTGTAACAACATAGTCTTCTGCTGCGGAAGAAACCGTATACTTCACGCCGGGCACCACGCCCACAGCAATGTAACAGTTTTCTTCGTGCTGTGCACCCAGATTGGGATTGCAAAGCCCCGCTTCTATCACGGAACCGTCGCTGCCTGTCAAAATGATACTTTTCAGCGCATCGGTTTGACCCAAATCGTTTTTTGTGGGATCCTCAGCATCCGTATAGGCATAAATTTCCGCTATGTATTTCCCTGTCACCACATGGTACATGGTCGGGAGGTGGTGATAGGAAACCGAAAGGTTTTCATAGGTATAGGTCTCCAAAATGGTTTCCTGCTTTGCCAGCAAAGCAGAATAACCTTCATAGAAATAGGTGTTTTCTTCCGTAACGGCAAAGTACTCGTTGCGGGGCATGGTTTCAAAGATTGTTTCGACCTTCATGCCAAGCTCTTCACACAGGGCTATCTCTTCCTGAATCGCTGTAACCTGCGTTGCCTTTTCATAATTCATCAAAGAGATCTCGTCTGCACAGGTAGTAAAAAACTCCCGGAACAGATCAGCATCAATGGTGTCATAGTGGGTGGGAATGACCTGAATTACTGTGAAACCGCAGGAATGCGCATAGGTATAAACCTCCTGCATTTTTTCAATGTAGTCCGCAAAATATTTGACACTATCGTCTTTCCAGTCACTGTAAGTGTAAGTCTCGATATCCAACGCTATTTTCGTAATGGGATTCTTTGCACCAATACCGGAATTGTATGCAACAAGATTGTCCATATAGGTTTTTGCCTCGGACAAGTCATTTTCCGCCAGACCCCAGGATCGATCGGCAACAACCGCAACGGTTTCGATCCCATCGTCTGCCAAGCGCGCAATCATATCTGCCGTTTCCGTTCTGGCCAGATAACGATTCGAAAGCTGCTGATAAACCCGAGTGATATTCAGAGAAGTCAGGTAATCTCTGATTGCAGGATAGCTTTCCTCGCTAAGCATGTACATATCCCAAGAATACAGACTGGCACCTGTATTCCCGGCGTTGTTGTCTTCTTCCATGGTTGTGTCCGATTCAACCGCAAATATCTGAAGCGGAAGCATCGTGAAAAGCATGGCGAGCACAAGCAATATTGAACCCAGTTTTTTCATACTGTTTCTCCCTTTTCTTTTCCTAATTTTAAATGTAATCAATATAAGAGTGACCCACTGTCAATGAGTCAAAAATAGCGGAGGCATATAGCCCCGCAGAGGTGTCATATTCTCCGGCTACATCAAGCAGGAACAGATGCCGTTTTTCAGAAGAGGTGTGCCGCATTTCGTACAAAAGCCTGCCATAGTTTTTTTCCTCCTTTATTTTGCGGCAAGCGCCGCCTGATTGTTTTCATTATAAAGGCTTTTTTTACCTCTGTCAATCGGTTTCCCCCGCACGAAACGATTTTCCCTCTTGCGGTACGCTGCTGCAAGGCGCTTGCACCGTGGCAATCTTGGGAAACTCTGAATCAATCCGCAAGAGCGGTCAGCGAGAGATTTTGCCGCAAATCGAGGTTTGAAAACCGCAGGAATACTTTGTGTATTTCAAGGTTTTCCAACCGAAAAGTTGCGGCAAAAGATCCGCTGAGCGCCGCCGCTGATTTGTTCAGAGGTTCCCTTGCGTAGGAACTACCGACTGCGTACAAATTTGTTCCTCTATGCTGTCTGCCGCTTACGCGGTCAGCGGGGACATGTCCCCGCCCTACAGCCACCGATTGTACCCCCGACACAGGTGTTAGCTGTTGTGCAATCGCCTGCTGGTAGAAAAGCCGAACATATCATCCAAATTGGAGATATGTTCGGCTTTCGCTTTTTCATCGGAAAGCTTACAGCAGTTTTTTATATGCACGCAAGGAATGCTTTGAGAATCATTTCACAGTCAAGACCACTGTTTGTGGATTGCTTTGCTGCATACCGCTGTTGCAGGCAACAACATTGTATGTATACTTACCGCGAGTATTCTGACTGATCGTGTAAGTGAATACACGGCACGTCACGGTAGTGGTTACCTTTTTGCGCCCGCTCCCGGTAGTATAGGTTTCCGTAGTTGTTTGGTAGTTTGTGATTTTTTCGCCGTTGACCGTAATGCTCGTAACATCCTCAGAGGTTCTGACGGTCAAGGTTACAACTTGTCCCTTGCGCACAGAGGTTTTGCTTAATGTCACTTTGAACATATCCGGGGTAAACACCGTACCGGATATCTTTGCCCCGCAGACATCGCACAGGCCGTCCTCATTGTAGTCGGTGCAGGATTCAGTGGACAGAACCTCTTTGCAGACAGAACAAAGTGTGCTGTGTGTCCCGTCCTGATTGCCTGCTGTTTCGCCCGCTGTATGTGCGGTTTTCGCAATGGTCGTACCGCTCGTCAACAGTTGGTTACAAACGGAACAGTAGATATCACCCGTATAGCCCTTTTCAGAGCAAGTCGCCTCTTTTGCATTTCGAATTTCTTCCACATGCTTGCAGGCTGCCGAGGCAATCCGTTCAATCGAAATGCTTGCATAGCCAATCACATCGTCTTCCCCAATGGAAAAGGTTTTTGTCGGAGTTGTAACAGCATAGTCTTCTGCTGCGGAAGAAATCGTATACTCCACGCCGGGTACCACACCCACAGCAATGTAACAGTTTTCTGCGTACTGTGCAGTCAGATTGGGATTGCAAAGTCCCGCTTCTATCACGGAACCGTCGCTGCCTGTCAAAATGATACTTTTCAGCGCATCGGTTTGACCCAGGTCGTTTTTGGTGGGATCATTAGAATCCGTATAGGCATAAATTTCCGCTATGTATTTCCCTGTCACCACATGGTACATGGTCGGGAGGTGGTGATAGGAAACCGAAAGGTTTCTATAGGGATAGGTGTTCAAAATGGTTTCCTGCTTTGCCAGCAAAGCAGAATAACCTTCATAAAAATAGGTGTTTTCTTCCGTAACGCCAAAGTACTCGTTGCGGGGCATGGTTTCAAAGATTGTTTCGACCTCCATGCCAAGCTCTTCACACAGGGCAATCTCTTCTTGGATCGCTGTAACCTGCGTTGCCTTTTCATAATTCATCAAAGAGATCTCGTCTGCGCAGGTAGTAAAGAACTTCCGGTTTAAAGCAGCATCGATTGTGTCATAGTGGGTGGGAATGACCTGAATTACCGTGAGACCACAGGAATGCGCATAGGCATAGACCTCCTGCATTTTTTCAATGTAGGCCGCAAAATAACTGACACTATCATTTTCCCAGAAACTATAAGTGTACGTCTCGACATCAAACGCTATTTTCGTAATGGGATTCTTTGCACCAATACCGGAATTGTATGCAGCAAGCTTGTTCATATAGGTTTTTGCCTCGGACAAGTCATTTTCCGCCAGTCCCCAGGCTCGGTCACCGACAAGCGCAACGGTTTCGATTCCATCGTCTGCCAAGCGCGCAATCATATCTGCCGTTTCCGTTCCGGTCAGGTAAACCTCCGGAATCTGCTGATAAACCCGAGTGATATTCAGAGAAGTCAGGTAATCTCTGATGTCAGGATAGCTTCCCTTGCTAAGCATGTACATATTCCAAGAATACAGACTGGTACCTGTATTCCCGATGGTTTTGTCCGATTCAACCGCAAATGTCTGAAACGGAAGCATCGTGCAAAGCATGGCGAGCACAAGCAACATTGAAACCAGTTTTTTCATGCTGTTTCTTCCCTTTCTTTTTCCTAATTTATAAGGAACCTCTGAACCAATCAGCTACGGCGGTCAGCGAATCTTTTGCCGCAGCTTTTCGGTTCGAAAACCTTGAAATACCCAAAGTATTCCTGCGGTTTTCAAACCTCAAGTTGCGGCAAAATCTCTCACTGACCGCCCTTGCGGATTGATTCAGAGCGTCCCTAATTTAAAATGTTATCAATAAGAGCGACCCACTGTCAAGGATTCAAAAATAGAAAGGTATCAGAACCATCTAAGCAGGGTATGTGCGCTGCCCGTGGTAAACCATGTGACGAGCAAAACAATCACATAGAACGCAATCGCCAAGCCTGCGATCAGCAGGAGGGTATTGACGATGTTCATCTTGATGTCGAACACCTGAAATACCGCCGTGAAGAAGCTGACAACCCATGCCGCGCACATCAGGACGGCAAAGATCTCGAACACAACGACGGAGATCATACCCGCAAGCATTGAGACGGCAAGCAGGCAAACGGGGAGAATCGCATTCACACCGACCACGGTGAGCACGGAGCGGAAGTCCAAATTCGCCTTCGCGATGAGCGCGAGCAGATAGATCAGACCGATGGTAATGCCGAAGGCGAGGATCGGCGCAAGGAAGCTGAGACCGATCCAGCGGGGCGCAACCCAGCCAAAGCCGAAATAGCCGTAGCCGCTGTAATGCACCAGCGCAAAGAACAGCGTGCCGAACAGTGTAAGGATCACAGACATCGCCATAATGATCAGACCGCTGAGGAAATCCTTCTTCTCCGAAGCGAGGCGGGAGGCCCCGACGGGGTCGCGGAAATAGCCTAAGAAAAGATTGGGAAAGTTTTTCAGCGCGGCGACGAAAGCGGAATCCTGCTTCGGAACGGGGTTATACTGCGGAGGCACATAGCCCTGCGGGGGCGCATAACCCTGCTGCGGCGCGTAACCCTGCGGAGGCATATAGCCCTGCTGCGGTGCGCTGCCCTGCGGGGGCATATAACCCTGCTGCGGCGCGTAGCCCTGCGGGGGCATATAGCCCTGCTGCGGCGCATAGCCCTGCGGAGGTGCGCTGCCCTGCGGAGGTGTCATATTCTCCGGCTGCATCGAGCAGGAACAGATGCCGTTTTCCGGAAGAGGTCTGCCGCATTTAGTACAAAAGCCTGCCATAGTTTTTTCCTCCTTTATTTTGCGGCAAGCGCCGCCTGATTACTTTCATTATAAAGGCTTTTTTTACCTCTGTCAATCGGTTTCCCCCGCACAAAACGATTTTCCCTCTTGCGGTACGCCGATTTGCTGGTATAATAGAATCAGATGTAAACATTTTCCACAATCAAAATCAAAACGGAAGGGGAATCGGCGCATGAAACGGTTTCTGTGCCTGCTTATGTGCGTGCTGCTGCTGTGCAGCGGAAGCTTCGCTGCGGAGGAAGAGGAAGCAGACCTGCAAACGCAGTTGGAGACATTTATGCAGGAGAATAATCTGACCGACACCAATTTCTCCATGAGCTATTATAACCTTTCCACGGAAGAGGCTTATGCCTTCAACGATACGGCGTTTCTGCCCGTCGGAACGGTGTGGACGCTGCCGCTGCATATGTACTATTATAAACAGGAAACCTTGGGCGCGTTTGACCCGCCGGCGGAGCATCCGAATGAGGTTTACACGATCAACGGTCTGACGCTTGAGGACTGCCGTTATCACAGCATTCTGCGGTCAGACAATGCCGTTTCGGAAAGCATGCGTGAGCAGCTCGGCACGGCGGAAGAATACCAGCGGCTGATCAACGAGGAATTCGGGCATCTTGATGCCAACTCCCTGCCGACGGAATATCTGACGGGTCTTCGCTACAGCGCGGCGTTTTTCATGAACTGCCTGAAGGAGCTGACCACACACGAGGAATACTACGGCACGCTGACGAAAAATTACAGCCTTGTGCAAACCGGAAACGGCTTTGCAGGCTACGGCAAGTCCTACAGTCTCGTGCATATTTTGGGCGAGGAGGACGACAGTCTCTGCGATGTCGGAATTGTCTTCGCGCCGCAGACCTATCTTCTGGTCTGTTTTACCTCCGCAAAGGACGGGCGCTCGATTCTTGCGCAGTTGAATGCGCTGCTGTGTACCTATGTGGAGGAGCATACGGGGGTCGAGGCGACAACGGCAACAACCCGCGATACCACGCGCAGCGATTCGGACTTTATCCTCTCCTCCCCGGAGCGGGAGGATCACTCAGAGTTGCTGCAATGGATTGTTTACGCACTCGGCGGAGCGATCTGCCTTGCGGGCACGGTAGCCCTCGTGATATGGCTGCTGCGCCGTCACAGAGAAAAGGAAAAATGGCGGGATACTTGACCCCCCTTGTAGGGCGCGGACAGTCATAAGCCGGTGCAGGAGCTACCGACTGCGTACAGACTTACAGCCTGAGATTGCCACGTCGCTGCGCTCCTCGCAATGACAAATAGGGGTTGCTTTTTTGTCATTGCGAGGCGCTTGCGCCGTGGCAATCTTGCGTAGGAACTACCGACTGTGTACAAATCTATTCGCCCGGACCGCCTGCCTCTTGCATGTGCGTGCCCTACGACGCAGTTGCGATCAACGCTTGTAGCGCGCGGCATCCTTGATGCGCCTTACGCAGGGGCTTCAGTGAATAGCGTCGGAGCGCTCCGCGCGGCTTTCAAGCGGGCGGCTGTCCCCGCACTACATATCCGCTGCATACGCTTTGCATCTCCATAAAAAACAGGCAGCACGAAGCTGCCTGTTTTTGTGTTAGGGTAGCTCTGAATCAATCCGCAAGAGCGGTCAGCGAGAGATTTTGCCGCAAATTGAGGTTTGAAAACCGCAGGAATACTTTGTGTATTTCAAGGTTTTCGAACCGATAAGTTGCGGCAAAAGATCCGCTGAGCGCCGCAGCTGATTTGTTCAGAGGTTCCTTGGTTTATTTTTCAAAGACCTGCTTGAGCTTTGCGAAGCGGGGCAGGCCGTTTTCATAGCGGAGCTGCGGCTCGCCCTCAATCAGCGGGGTGCAGTAATCGACGAAATCCTGCGTGACATAGGCGTTGTCGCTGGTGATCCAGTCGAGCGGAACCTTCTTTTCGAAGTTCGCGACCTTCTCCAGATCGAACAGCTCGTAATGGCACACATAGCCGTTTTTACGGTCGCAGCGGAAACCGACCATCTTGCCGCTCTCGCCCGCAATGGCGGATTCGACGGCGATCTTGCCGGAGTTGAAGGATTCTTCAATGTCCGTTGCCGAGGCGCAGTGGGCCGCGCAGCGCTGGAGCAGAGACAGCTCAATGCCGCGTACCTTCGCGCCCGTCGCCGCCTTGACGATAGACGCCAAGCGCGCCGCCAAGCCGCCGAGCTGCGCATGACCGAAGCCGTCCGTGCCGGAGGTCTTTGCTTCGGAGACAAAGGAGCCGTCGGCGTAATGCACGCCCTCGGACACCGCGACAAGGCAGCTTCCCTGCCCGTTATACACGCGGATCACGTCATCGAGGAAGTCCTCCATATTAAAGTCCACCTCAGGCAGATAGATGAGGTCGGGGCCGTCGCCCGCCTCGCTCGCGAGGACGGAAGCAGCCGTCAGCCAGCCGGCATGTCTGCCCATGCACTCAACAATGGTAATCATGCCCTTATCATAAACCTTGCAGTCCCGTGCGACTTCCAAGATGGAGGTTGCGATGTACTTTGCAGCCGAGGCGAAGCCCGGGCAGTGGTCGGTGCCGAACAGATCGTTGTCGATGGTCTTCGGCACGCCGAACACGCGGCACTCATAGCCGACCTTTTGCAGATAGCGGTTGACCTTGTTGCAGGTGTCCATCGAGTCATTGCCGCCGTTATAGAAGAAATAACGAATGTTGTATTTTTGGAAGATCTCCAAAATGCGCTTATAATCGGTGTCATCGACCTCGGGGTCGGCGATCTTGTAGCGGCAGGAGCCGAGGGCAGACGACGGGGTATGCAGCAGCAGCTCCAGTTCCTGCGGGTCCTCCTCGTCCATAATCATCAGGCGGTCGTTCAGAATACCGACAATGCCGTGATTCGCGCCGTAGACCTTCGTGATGCAATCGCTTTCCAACGCGGTTTTGATTACGCCGTAAGCGCTTGCGTTAATAACCGCAGAGGGCCCGCCGGACTGACCGATCACCGCCGCGCCGACTAAAGGTTTCTTTTTTGCCATAGTTTTACCTCCGATGTTCAGTGCATGTGGCACAATTTTCGCCTACAGTATAACACAGTGCTTTCTCCAATGCAAGGAATTCTAAAAAAATATCCCTCTTTCTGAGAAACGGTTGCTTTTTTTCGGGGGAAATGCTATATTAGACAAAGGATTTTAAACGCAGATAGAGGAGAGATGTTTTCTTGAACCGAGTTGAGATTACCTTGCAGGATATTTTTGTATCCCTCAAGCGCTATTTTATTTTGATTGTTTTAACGACCCTGATCTTCACACTCGGCGCGTGGATCTATACGCAGTGCTTCATCACGCCGTTGTATACGACGCAAGTCTCCATGTGTGTCTTTGCCAGCCAGCGGACAAATGACGGGGTTACCACCGGCGAGCTGAATGCGGATGCCAGCATTGCCCGTACATATTGCCTGCTGCTGACGAGCCAGAGTGTTTTGCAGGCCGTCAGCGACGAGCTGAACGGAGAAGTCTCCGCCCGCGCAATCGGCGGGCTGATCTCAACGAGTGCAAACGCGCAGGTGATCTATGTCACCGTCACCGCCGCCGATCCGGCGCTTGCCGTCCGCGTGGCAAATGCCGTTTCAGATGTCGCGCCGGAAGCGCTCAGCTCCATAACCCGAGCGGGTGAGCTGATTCCGTTGGATCGCGCCGTTATGCCCACAGCGCCGTCGTCTCCGAACGTCTCCTCAAACGTCATGATTGGCTTTTTGATCGGTCTATTGCTCTCCTGCGCGGTGGTCATCCTCATCACACTGCTTGACACAACAATCTGGCGTGAGGAGGATCTGGAGCACGCCTTCCGAATTCCCGTCCTCGGCAGTGTGCCGAGTATGCTGCCGAAGTCACAGCTCAACGGGAAAAAGAGAAACAGAAGGAGGGGCTTCTGATGTCATTTTTGTCACGTTCAAAAAAGCATACCACCCTCAGCGCGTCGCGTGCGGAGAACCTGCGTCTGAATGAGGGCAGCCCCTTTGTCATTAAGGAGGCTTATAACGCGATCCGCACCAAGCTGATGTTTACGGGCAGGGGCGAAAAATGCCCTATTCTTGCCATTACCAGCTCTCTTGCAAGCGACGGCAAGACAACAAACGCAGTCAGTCTCGCAGTGTCCATCGCTATGGCAGGGCAGCGCGTGCTTCTGATTGACGCAGATATGCGTAAGCCCTCGGTGCATCGCTATTTCGGTTTGGATCGCCGAAACGGTCTGAGCGAGATCCTCGCGGGGCTTACCTCGGATATTAAGCTCCGCAAGACGAACTGCGAGGGCTTATCCGTTCTGACGGCAGGCGAAATTCCTCCGAATCCCGCGGAGCTGCTCGGCTCAAAGCAAATGGACAATTTGCTGGAGTATGTGCGCAAGTATTTTGATTATGTGATCATCGACACGCCGCCGGTCAATATCGTCACCGACGCCTCGGTCATCGCAGACAGAGTGACCGGCTATGTCTTTATTGTACAAAGCGGCAAGAACCATCTGCGCGATGTCAATGACGCCGTGCGGAAAATTGAAGAGATGAAGGGCAACATCGTCGGTATGGTGCTCAACGATCCGGAAAACAAAGCCGACGCGCACTATTCCAACTATTATAACCGATACTACCGCTATGCCAGAGGAAAGTACTACGGTGAGTCTCCCGAAAAACACAAGTGAGGCAGCATATATGAACATTGACTTTCACGCGCACCTGCTGCCCGCTGCGGATCACGGCAGCGACGGCTTACAGACCTCCCGCCGCCAGCTTCAGCTTGCGCGCGAGGCGGGTATCGACCGTGTAATCGCGACGCCGCACTTCTATCCCCGCCATGAGGAGCTTGACCCCTTTCTCGCGCGCCGTGCCGAGGCTGCGGCCGTGCTGCGGCGAGAGACCGCCGCGTCCTTTGTGATGCTGGGCGCGGAGGTACAGCTCTGCCGCGGTCTGCACCGTCTCGAGCGGCTGGAGGAGCTGTGCGTTGAGGGGACACGGGTGCTGCTGTTGGAGTTGCCGTCGGATTTCTCCCTGCGCGCCTACGAGTATACGCTGGACGCGCTGCTGTATGAGAGAAAGCTGACGGTCGTGCTGGCGCATATTGACCGCTATGATACGCAGCGGATCGACTTTCTGCTGGAAAGCGGCTTTCTCGGGCAGCTCAACGCCTCCTCCTTCTGCCATTTCCGAACGCGCAGAAGATCGCTTGACTGGGCGCAAAGTGAGCGCGTCGTCGCCTTGGGCAGCGATATCCACGGCGTACAGACCGGCTATCAAGAATTCCTGAAAGCGAAAAAATACCTTGGCGCGGACTATGCCGCCCTGATGCAAAGAACAAAAGCACTGCTGTTCGGCTAACCGCAATGCACACCGCCAAACGTGCACCTCTCCTGTCATTGCGAGGAGCGCAGCGACGTGGTAGCGCAGCCGTTCACGAGGAACGAGTGTTACGGATGCGGCATACCCCCTGCGGGTGCAATCTCGTGCAGGCACTGCTTTCGCACGCATAAAAGCACAGCACCGAGCGTCGCAAAACGGCGTTCGGTGCTGTTTTTCATCCAATTGGAATTATTCCGCAAGCTCGTGAACGATGGCCTGCCCTTCGACGAGATTCGCCATGACAAGCGTCCCGTGAATGGCGACCTGCCGCTCCAAAAGATCGGTCAGAATGACCATATCTCCGTCGCATTCAATGCGCATAACGTTCTGCATCGCGATATTCTCCGGCTTAACGGAATCCTTATAAACGGTAGAAAGACACATGATGATTTGCTCCCTATTTTAAAGATGCCAACACGGCGGAAAGGCGCAGATTGCCCTTTTCAAACTCGGAGACGGCGGCAAGCACCTGCTCCTCAGCGGTGTGGTTCCCCAGCTCGCCGAGCTTTTTGGCAAGCTCCGCCAGCTCGCGGGCATGGGCGGCGTTGTGGTTCACCATATACTGCATCAGCGCAAGCGTCTCCTGCATCGGGTCGCAGCCCGCGCAGGCGCCGCACTCATGCGCGCAGTCATGGCTGTGGTCATGCGCGCCGTGGTCGCCCTCGTGGGTGTGGGTGTGGTCGCCGCCCTCGTGCGTGTGGGTATGGGTGTGCTCATGGGTATGCTCCACGCCGTCATGCGTATGCGGATGGGTATGGGTATGGGTGTGTGCGTGCGTCTCGTCGTCATGATGGTAGCAGACGCGCAGCGTAAATTCGGAAAATGTCATAATGCTCTCCTTTCGGGCTGTTTTTTCGGAAATATTATATCCCGCTTTGTGGCGGTTGTCAATCGGCTTCGACCATATCCGCCGTGTATATGCAAGCACTTATGCAGTCTTCTTCCCTCCTTCGCCGCAAAACGGGAAAACGCAAACAAAACTTTAACAATTGTGTGATAGAATAGGAATCAAGAAGCGCCGCTTTTATAAAAATCGTCTGTGGAGGGATGTCCGATGTTTCAAATATTGGTCGTAGAGGATGATGCTGCGCTGAACCGCGCGGTCTGCTCTTTTCTAAACCACGGCGGCTATGAGGCCACCGGCTGTCTGAATGCGAACGAAGCCTATGACGCCATGTATCATAAGCTGTTCGACCTTATCGTGTCCGATATTATGATGCCGGGAATTGACGGCTTCGCCTTTGCGCAGACTGTCCGCAGTCTGAACGAGGAAATTCCCATTTTGTTTATGACGGCGCGGGATGACATTGGCTCCAAGCAGCGGGGGTTTCAGGCGGGCATCGACGATTACATGGTAAAGCCCATTGATCCGAACGAACTGCTGCTGCGCATCGGCGCGCTGCTGCGTCGGGCAAGGATCGCCGCCTCGCGCAGGCTGGAGGTCGGTAGCTTCGTAATGGACGCCGATGAACACACCGCTTACCTGCGCGGCGAGGAGCTGGCTCTGACCCATCGGGAATTCAGCCTCCTTTATAAGCTGCTCTCCTACCCAAAGAAGACCTTCACCCGCACGCAGCTCATGGACGAGTTCTGGGACGCGGATACCTCCTCCGGTCCCCGCACGGTAGATGTATATATGACAAAGCTGCGGAGCAAGCTGGCATCGTGCAACGATTTCGAGCTTGTCACCGTCCACGGATTAGGCTATAAAGCGGTGATCAAATGAAAAACGCTGATAAAACGAGCCGCGTGCTGCGGGGTATCCATCACTATTTGATCTATTTTGCTCTGGTGGCGTTTGTGGTCACCTGCTGCATGCTGCTGTTTCTGAACACACTGTCGCAGAACCTCGGGATTGCCTTTACAGAGGAGAATTTGCAGGCAGCGGCCAAGGTGACCTTTGCAAATGTGGTATTGCTGAGTCTCCTGTTTACGGTCATTGACTTTGTGCGCCGAAAGCTCACAGTCGAACGTCCCGTCAAAGAAGTGCAAAAGGTTTTGGAGCAGCTCAAAAGCGGAAACTTCAACGCAAGGATCGACCTTGCCGCTCTGCATGACCTGCAAAATCAGTTCGGCGTCATCGCGGAGGATATCAACGCGCTTGCCGAGGAGCTTTCCGGCGTGGAGACGTTGCGGACGGATTTTATCGCCAACGTGTCCCACGAATTAAAAACGCCCCTTTCCGTGATGCAAAATTACGGTATCATGCTCTGTCAGCCCGAGCTGAGCGAGGAAAAGCGGCTGGAGTACGCCGGCGCCGTCATTGACGCGTCGCGCCGTTTGGCGGATCTGATCACAAATATTCTGAAGCTGAGCAAGCTGGAAAACCAGCAGATCTATCCGAAGGCGGAGGAATACGACCTGTCCGAGCAGCTATGCCAATGCCTCTTGCAGTTTGAGACGGTTTGGGAGCAGAAGAATCTTCAAATTGAAACCGCGCTGGACGACGGCGTGACCGTCTGCGCCGACGCGGAGCTGCTATGTCTTGTGTGGAACAATCTGCTCTCCAACGCCTTCAAATTCACCCCCGAGGGCGGAACGGTATCCGTCAGCCTGCGCGCGGATGATACCTATGTCACCGTCTCCGTATCAGACACCGGCTGCGGCATGTCTCCGGAGGTCGGTGCGCATATTTTTGAGAAGTTTTATCAGGGCGACACCTCCCATGCCGCGCAGGGCAACGGTCTGGGGCTGGCGCTGGTCAAGCGTGTGGTAGATATTCTGCACGGAAACCTCGGCGTAGAGAGCGCCCCCGGCAAGGGCAGCACCTTCACGGTAACACTCCGCCGCTTCCCTTGCGCATAAGGATGGCACACGTCATTGTCGTGTGTCAAGGGGACGCGTGTGTCAAGGGGACGGGTTCCTTGACACATTTTGGCTACCCTCTTTGTCATTGCGAGACCAGTGCGCACACTGGTCGTGGCAATCTCATGCTATAGGTTGTACGCACTCTGTAGTTCCTCCACGAGATTGCCACGTCGCTGCGCTCCTCGCAATGACACGGGAGGACTGCCTTCTTTGTCATTGCGAGACCAGTGTGCACACTGGTCGTGGCAATCTCATGCCATAGTTTTGTGTGCACCCTGTAGTTCCTCCACGAGATTGCCACAACCCTTTCCGTCTATTTTTTTGACATTCTAAAAAATCCGACCGGAACCGGTCGGATTTTTATCGTCGTTTTTCTCTTAGGAAACGCCCAATTTCTCCAATGCGGCAAGGCGCAGGCAGACGCAGAGCACCGCCATGGCCTGTTGCAGCTCCGCAACGGGCGGCAGACTCGGCGCAATGCGGATGTTGCTGTCGTCGGGGTCAACGCCGTAGGGATAGGTCGCGCCCGCGCCCGTCAGCGTCACGCCCGCATCCTTCATTAGCCCGACCACGCGCTTCGCCGTCCCCGGCATCGCATAGAGCGAGACGAAATACCCGCCGCGCGGCTTTGTCCACCGGGCAATCTCCAGCGGCGCGATCTCCCGCTCCAGCGTCTCCAATACCACAGCGAACTTCGGCGCAAGCACCGCCGCGTGCCGCCGCATGAGCGCCAAGGTGTTCTCCTTATCCTTTAAGTAGCGCACATGGCGGAGCTGATTCACCTTGTCATAGCTGATCGTCTGGAAGGTCAGCAGTGACTCAATATACTTCAGGTTTGCCTCGGAGGCGGCCATTACCGCCACGCCCGCGCCGGGGAAGGTGATCTTCGACGTAGAGGCAAATTCATAGACCATGTCCGCGTTCCCCTGCGCGGCGCAGAGCGAAAGGATATCGCGGAAGGGCGCAAAGTCCCCCTCAAATTCATGCACGCAGTAGGCATTGTCCCACATCAGCACAAAGTCCGGCGCGGCAGGACGCAGCGCGGCAAGGCGGTCAATTGTCTCGTCGCTGTATACAATGCCGTCGGGATTGGAGTATTTCGGCACACACCAAATGCCCTTGACGGCAGGATCCCTGACCGCCGCTTCCACCGCGTCCATGTCGGGCCCGTTTTCCGTCATGCGGATCGTCACAAGCTCCATGCCGAAGCTCTCGGAGATCTTAAAATGCCGGTCGTAGCCCGGCGCGGGGCAGAGGAAGCGCACCTTCTCCTCCTTTGCCCACGGGCGGGGAGAATGCGCCAAGCCGTGCGTGTACGCCTTTGCAATCAGATCATACATCAGGTTCAGGCTGGCGTTACCGCCGACCATAATCTGCTCCGGCTTTGTGCCGAGCAGCGCCGCGAAAAGCTTTTTGGCAGACGGAATTCCCGTCAGATTGCCGTAGTTGCGCACGTCAATGCCCTCGTCCGCACAGTCCTCGGCTTTGTCCAACACTGTTAAAATGTCGCGCACAAGATCGAGCTGCTCCCGCCCGGGCTTGCCGCGCGCCATATTGAGCGAGAGTTGCAGCGCTTTAAATCGCTCATATTCGTTCATTAAAGCATCATATTCGTTCTTTCTTTCTTCTTTTGTCATAATCTGATAGGGTTTCATATGGCAACCTCCTCAATATCCGTCCCGTCGATCTCCGACAAGACTAAATTTCAAACCGAACCGTCCCCGAAGCGGCAGACGGTAGGCATAAACGAAATCGTACGCCGTCGGCAGCTCCTGCACCAATTTAAGAATTTCTCAAATAATGCGCCTCGCCGTCCTCGTCGGTCATATACAGTTCTCTGCCGTCGATGCGGAAGGTGTATTCTTTCTGAAACGGCGTGGTTCCCTCGGTGATATCGCAGACGAGCTTGCCCCCCTTGATGCAATAGGTTCCGGTAACGGTGCTGTAATCGCTTCCCTCGTAATCGAGGTGTACCATCAAGCTGCCGTCCTCTCCGAAGGTAATCGTCTCAATCATATCGCGCTCTCCCCCGCTTGCGCTGACCCAAACGCCGGGCAGCTCCTGCGGGATCGGCTCAGCAGCAAGGCTTTCCTGCGGCGTCGACGCAGTGGAGGCGGACTCCTGCGCGGCAGACTCGCCGCAGCTGCACAGCAGCAGGCAGAGCAGACAGCAGATCAATAATCGCTTCATTGCATATTCTCCTTCCAAAAGCGGGCGCGGAAGCTCTCCTCTCCGTTTTCCTTCACGCCGCGCACGAAACAGCCGTCCGCCTGCGCCGTCTCCAGCGTCAGCGTTTCTCCCGCGAAGCACTCGCGGTCAAAAACGACCTCCAGCAGCGTGCAGCCCTTCGGTGCCAGCGCCTCCGCGTGGCGGATATAAGCCACATTGTTCAGATGTCCGTTGCTGTCGATCTCCTGCGGTTGTACCGTCCAGTGGGTGCTCACCGTCATATTCTCCGGCAGCGCAAGGCGGCGCAGCGCATCCTTTCGCTCCGGTTCCGGCGTCGGCAGCGTCCAAAGCGGCTCCACACTTTTCATCGGGATAATTCGCCTCTCGGCGGCGTCGGCAAGCACCCATGTCTGCACGGCGCTTCCCAACTCACCCTGCGCGTCACAGATGGAGAAATCGCGGTTGCTGAGAGCCGCCGTCGGCTTCCGCAGCCATGTGCGCACGGTAAACGCCCCCTCGGGCATCCGCGTCACCCGCAGCCGACAGCGCACCACCATCCACAGGCAGCCAAAATCCCTGAGCATACGGTCATGGTCAATTTGCAGCGCAATGGCGTGGGCGACGGCGGCTTCCTCGAGCACGGACATCAAATCCGAAAGGGAGGAAGCCCCGTTCAAGCGGGTAATCTCTAACGTCGGCTTCACATTGCTACCTCCAACTGCAAAACTTTATAATTAAGCAATATTTTACCACGCCCCCGCAGTGCCGTCAAGCGAATCAGCAGAAAAAAGCGTCCGAAGCGTGACACCGGCAGCCATGAAAGGGAAAGGCTGCCCCAACTGTCATTGCGAGGAGCGAAGCGACGTGGTAGCGCAGCCGTTCACGAGGAACGAGTGTTACGGATGCGGCATACCCCTTGCGGGTGCAATCTCGTGTAGGTACTACCAAGTGCGTACTAATCTACAGCCTGAGATGAAGTGGTAAGCTTAAATTGGACACGGAGGGGGTAGAAATTGGGCAGATGATG
>JAQXWB010000039.1 GCA_029225225.1 Bacillota bacterium
CAGGAACTACCAAGTGTGTGCAAACCTACAACCCGAGATTGCCACGACCAGTGTGCGCACTGGTCTCGCAATGACAAAAAGGGTAGCCTACGATGTCATTGCGAGGAGCGTAGCGACGTGGCAATCTCGTGCAGGAACTACCAAGTGTGTGCAAACCTACAACCCGAGATTGCCACGACCAGTGTGCGCACTGGTCTCGCAATGACAAAAAGGGTAGCCTACCCTGTCATTGCGAGGAGGGCAGCGACGCGCCTATACAAGGCACCACCATCAACAAAAAGGAGAACAACTATGAAAAAAACCGCCAAATTGCTGCTTTGCTTTCTGCTGATTCTGAGCCTTCTGCTCACGGCTGCGGCTTGCAGTAAAAAAGAAGAAAAGCAAAACGCAGCGGGTTACTACATTCTCAAAACCGTATCAGAGGACGGCGAGGAGCTTGATCTTGAAACACTGGGCTTTTCGAAGGACGAAGCGTTCCTCCTGCTCAACGAAGACGGCACCGCCGTGCTGTACCTGTTTGACGAGCTGACCGACCTGACATGGCGAAACAATCAGCTCCGCCCCGTTGAAGGCGAGAATACCGAGCCTGTCTCCTTCACGCTGGAGGATAAGCTGCTGCGCTTCGAAAGCGACGGCACGGTTCTGACCTTTAAGCTTTCCAAGGACGATCCCCCCGATCTGGACGCGCTGCGCGAGAAGCTCGCCGAGCCGGACGGCCCCGTCGGCTGCTATATTCTCGACAGCATGACCATGGAAGGCACGACGGTCGACGCGGAGCAGCTTTCCGCCTTGGGCATGAGCGCCTATATCGAGTTCTATGAAGACGGCACCGGCATCGTTGACCTGATGGGAGATATCGAGGACTTCGAATGGGAAGACGATACGATCTACGCCGACGGAGAAGCGCTGACCTTCACCCTTGAAGGTGACGTTCTTACCGTCACGGACGGCGATGGCGTGATGGTCTTCCATGCAGGGGAGAAGCCCGAAACGCCGACAGTGATCCCCACGGAGCCGATCGTGTATCCCGATGAGCTGCCCGAGGGGAGATATTATCTGATCGAGGCATCAAATGGCGGCACGACGGTTTCCGGCGACGATCTGGTTGCAACGGGTCTGAGCGACACCTATATCGAGTTCCGTGCCGACGGCACCGGCGAAATCGGCATCATGGGAGAGACAGAGGAATTCACATGGGAAGGCACGGTCATGACGGACAGCATCGGCGAAACGCAGACCTATACCTATGACGGCACCTGTGTCTTCTTTGAACAGGGAAGCATCGCGATGACCTTCTCGAAGGACGCCCCTGCGGCGAAGGGTGAACTGGAGACCTATTGGGACGGCGGCTGGTACGGCTGGTGGATGATGGAGAACTGCACCGGCTACTATGCCGATCTGGAAGGCTACTGGTGGGATCTGTGCGCCGAGATTGACATTGATGAAAGCGGCACAGGCACCATATCCCTTTGGGACGAGGATTTCTCCCGTGACGACCCGCTCGGCACGGTCTACATCCGCATCGACACGGAAAGCGGCGCGGACGCGCACGGCAGCTTAGTCTCCGTCAGCGGCAGCTTTGAGATCGGCGATATTGGGGAAGGCGACTGGAACGCCTCGCCCGCCGATGCCGGTTATGATGATTGCCTCATGTTCACCGGTAAGGTACAAGACGGCGAGGACAGCTACGAGTATACCATCGTCCTGCGCCCGTGGGGAACGCTATGGGACGATGTAGAGGAGGATTTTCTCCCGTATTACTATGACGATTGGTATCTGCCGCTGATCGAAGAGAACGCGGAAATGCCCGACTATATTATAACCGAATAAAGTGGTTCCTGTGGGGGGGGGAATCCCCGCTGGTTATATTTCAAAGAAAAGGAGCACATCATTTATGAAGAGAAGCGCAAAGATCCTTCTGAGCGTTTTGCTCATCCTCAGCATACTTTCCTGCCTCGCTGCCTGCGGCAGTAAGGAACCCTCGGGTACTTATAACCTCGTCAGCATGGAGATGGACGGCGAGACGATCGATGCCGACACGCTCAAGGAATTCGGCATGGAAGTTACCATCACCTTTAACTCCGACGGCACCGGCAGCATTGACATGGCGGATGAGAAAGAGGAGTTTGAGTGGAAAGGCAATAAGATCATCGCAGACGGCGAAGAGATCAGCTTCCAGCTCGACGGCAATAAGCTGACGCTCAAGCAAGACGGCGAAACGATGGTCTTCTCGAAGTAATTCGGAACCCAAAAGAAACAATCGCATAAACGACCGGCTGCCGATACGGAAACAGCGCCCGCACCCACTTGCGGGAAACAGGAACCGTCCCGTATCGCGCAGCCGGTCTGCCATCATGTGTCAAGGGGACGGGTTCCTTGGCACATTTTTTCTCCAAATAGAAGCCGTAGGGCCGGCTATCTCCGCCTTACGCACGCACTTTCCAATAGAACCCGTAGCGCGCGGCATCCCTGACGCGCCCATGCAGGCACCACCCTCCGGTGTCATTGCCATATACCCTTTGTAGGGCGGGGACATGTCATAAGCCGGTGAAGGAACTACAGATTTTGCACAAACTCCCTTCTGATGTCATTGCGAGGAGCGCAGCGACGTGGTAGCGCAGCCGTTCACGAGGAACGAGTGTTACGGATGCGGCATACCCCCTGCGGGTGCAATCTCATGCAGGCACCGGCAACTGCCTATACACCCCATCCCCGCGCGAAGTCCGCCCGCTGCCAATCATCCCCGTCCTCCATACCTCGCCGCGCTATTGCATTTTTCGCGGTTTTGTGCTATCCTAAAAGAAATTCCGATATGACGGAGAGGAGGGTTACGATGCGGCGTGTGCTTTTGCTTGTTTTCTGCCTGTTGCTTTTGACGGCGAGTGTCGGCGCGGCGGGCGATCAGATTACCTCGCTGACCGAGGAGGTCACGGTCGCGGAGGACGGCACTGTCTCCGTTGCAGCCACGGCGCAGATCAGCTTTTCCGGCACGGTGACGAGCTTTGTCTTCCCGCTGGGCGAGGGCGCGGAGGATATTACCGCCTCCGGAGGCGCGTATACGGTCAAACGGCTTGACGGCGTTGAATGCGTCGAATTTTCGAACAGCGCGGGCTTTTCCGGCAAGCAGACCTTCCTGTGCAGCTATACCCTCCCGTGCGCGGTGACCAATACCAACATTGGGCAGCAATTTGACTTCTCTCCGATTGCGCGCGGCTGGGAGTTCCCGATGGAATCGCTGACGCTGCATATCACGTTTCCCACAGAGGTTTCCGCCCGTCCCGTGTGGACGAGCGCGTATTACGGGGATGTGATCGACAATTATCTGACCATTCGCGTGCAGGACAAGCAGGTGGATGCAAGCTCCGTCACTGCCTTTAAGGATCATGAAACGCTGACGATGCAGCTCCAATTCCAGCCGAACGCGTTTTCCCTCCGCTACCTTGTCGGTACGACGGAGTCCGTCAGCCGTATCGCGTTCTATCTTTTGGCGGTGCTGACGTTTGCCTATTGGCTCCTGCGCCTGCGCGGCAGACTCCTGCTGCCGAAGACGCAGCAAACCATCGATATGGAGGCGACGGCAGGGGAGCTGCCGACCCGCCTTTACGGAGCACCGACGGATGTCGCCGCGACGCTCATCCATTGGGGAAACCTCGGCTATCTGACGCTCCGCAGAACGCGAAACGGCAGATTGCTGCTGACAAAAAAGATGGAAATGGGCAACGAGCGCAAGCCCGGCGAGCGGCGCCTGTTTGCGGCGGTGTTCCGCAGCGGCACAACCTGCGACCCGACCACCGAGCGCTTCCGCCAAGCGACTACGGCTGCGGCGGCGCAGCTTCGCGGCGGCTGGCTGCGCAGATGCTTCAAAAAAAAGAGCGGTTCTCCGCGTATGCTGCGGCTGCTCTCGCTGCTGGCGGCAGTACCGGCGAGCCTGTTGACCTTTGATTTGCTCCTGCCCTCGTCGTGGGTGCGCTGGGTGCTGCTGCCGCTTTTGCTGCCGCTGCCTGTCGTGCTGTGCAATTGGGTGCAGCGCGGGCTGAGCTGCCTCCTGCGGCGGCGGGATAAGCTGATCGCTGCCGCGCTTTCGGCATTGGCGCTGCTGTTCCTCGGCGCGTGGGCAGGCTGCTTCGGCACGATGCTGCTGAATCTGCTTCTGCAAGCGTTCTGCGCGCTTGCCACCCTCTACGGCGGCAGACGCACGGAGGAGGGCGAGGAGCTGGTGCGCAGACACCTCGGAATGCGCCGCTATCTGCGCAAGGCGACGACGGAGGAGCTGCAACGCAACGCCGCGGCAGACGGGCAGTATTTCTACCGCACCCTGCCCTTTGCGGAGCTGCTGGGCGTCGGCGGCGCGTTTTCCAAGCACTACGGGAGTAAGCGCCTTGAGCCGTGCCCGTGGCTGACGGTGGACGGAAAAGCTCCGACGGATGCCGTGGAGTTCTACCGCCTGTATGCTGAGCTGATGACGCAGCTGCGCGGAGAGGATCAGACCCTCCTCGCCCGCCTGATGAACCCGCCCAAAGCCAAGCCGCCCGCAGCGGCGCGCAGGTAAGGAGGTCTCTTATGGAAGAATATCGCTTTTACGCGCTGATCTCGCGTATGCGCTATATCACCCGCTGGGGCTTGATGCGCAATACCTTCTCCGAGAATATACAGGAGCACAGCCATATGGTCGCGGTGCTGGCGCATGGCTTAGCATTGATCCGTCGGGATATTCTCGGACTGCCCGCCGACCCGGAGCGCTGCGCCACGGCGGCGCTGTTTCATGACGCATCGGAGATTCTGACGGGCGATTTGCCCACGCCGATTAAATATTTTAATCCCGAGATCAAGCAGGCGTATAAGCAGGTTGAGCATGTCAGCGGCGAAAAACTGCTTGCGCTGCTGCCGGAGGCGCTGCGGGAGAGCTACGCGCCCCTCGTCCACGAGACGGACGAGACAGTGTTCGCAATTGTCAAGGCAGCGGATAAGCTCTCGGCGCATATCAAATGCATCGAGGAAGTAAAGGCCGGCAATGCGGAGTTCGAATCCGCCGCCGCCCAGACCCGTGCCGCCTTAGAGCAGACAGACCTGCCCGAGCTGCACTGGTTCATAGAGCACTGCCTCCCCGCCTTCAGTAAAAACCTCGACGAATTGGAATAAAAAAACAAGGATCCCCGATGCTCGTCGAGGATCCTTTGAATATCAAGCGGTTTGTGTTTCAGTGAATCGTGAATGGTGAAGAGTGAATAGCGAGTCGTGCGCCGATTCCGTTCCCACGTCGCTGCGCTCCTCGGAATGACATTGTAGGCTACCCTTTTTGTCATTGCGAGACCAGTGCGCACACTGGTCGTGGCAATCTCATGCAGGCACCACCGATCAACCCCGTAGGGGCGGCTATCAGCCGCCCGGTGTAGGCACAACCGACCGCGAACCGCAAAACGGAAAACCGCAAAGACCGAAACGACAGTCTACCTATTCACCCTTCACGATTCACTACCTCGTTTTACAGCTCCAGCTTCAAATCTCCCTCTTTGATCCACCCAATCTTCCGCAGCAGCATCCCAAACAGCGGTGTCAGCACGGCGGGGAGGACGAAGCAGATCATAACCAAACCGATCCAATCCATCGCGGTGATCGCCGCCTTTGTCCCATTGGCAATGTCGTTGACCCAGCCGGAATACACGCCGATCTGCCCCACAAAGCCGCAGGTGCCCATGCCGGCGGAGACTGCGGTGCCGTTCATCTCCATCTTGAAAAGACAGGTGGCAAGCGGGCCGGTGATGGCGGAAACCAGCGTAGGCGGAATCCAAATGCGGGGATTCTTGACGATGTTGGGCATTTGCAGCATACTCGTGCCGATGCCCTGCGCGACCAGACCACCCCAGCGGTTCTCGCGGAAGCTCATCACGGCGAAGCCGACCATCTGCGCGCAGCAGCCCGCCACGGCAGCGCCGCCGGCCAAACCGGTAAGCCCTAACGCCGCGCAGATCGCTGCGGAGCTGATCGGCAGCGTCAGCGCAACGCCGATAATCACGGAGACGAGAATGCCCATAAAGAAGGGCTGCTGTGCCGTCGCCCACTTTACCGCCTCGCCCACTGCGGAGGCAGCCGTGCCAATCGGTGCGGCAATCAGATAGGAAAGCCCGATGCCGACCAAGACTGTCACGATGGGCGTGACCAAAATATCAATTTTCGTGGTCTTGGAGACCAATTTGCCGCATTCGCAGGCGATGATCGCGACAAAATAAACCGCGAGGGGGCCGCCCGCGCCGCCCAACGCGTTCGCCGCAAAGCCGACCGGGATCAGCGAGAACAGCACCAGCGGCGGCGCTTTTAGCGATACGCCGATGGCGACGGAAATGCCCGCGCCGACGGTCAGGGAGACCAGCCCGCCCAGCGTGCAGTCGATCGTCTGCGCGCCCTGCTTGATGGTCACGAGGGTCTTGGTCAGAAAACCGATGTGGAACTGCTGTCCGATGGTGTTCAGAATCGTGCCTACCAGCAGCGTGCAGAACAATCCCTGCGCCATTGCGCCCATCGCGGTGACAAAATAGGTCTTCCACGAGGGCACGACGCCTTGCTTCCTGAAGAATTCTTTCATAGGTTCCTCCTAAGAGATATTTGCCCTGATTGTATAGCAAAACCTTCCATAATGCAAGAAAAAAACTCGAAGAAAGGATAAAAAAAGCCATGGAAAAACCTCTGCCCGTCCTCCTCGACGGCGACCCCGGGCATGACGACGCGATTGCGTGGATGCTCGCCAAAGCCAGTCCGCTGCTGGATATCCGCGCCGTCACCTCGGTCTGCGGCAATCAGACCATCGAGAAAACGACCTATAACGCACAACGCGTCTGCGCCCTCTTGGGCATCGACGCGCCCGTAGCGATGGGAAAACCCGCCCCCCTGCTGGCGGAGCCGATGAACGCGCCCTCCGTCCACGGGCAGAGCGGCTTGGACGGACCCGTCCTGCCCGAGCCGAACGCGCCGCTCTCGTCCTTGCGCTCGGTGGAGCTGATGGCGAAGGTGTTACAGGAGAGCGAAACGCCCGTCGCCTTGGTGCCGACGGGTCCTCTGACCAATATCGCCGCCCTCCTGCTTGCCCATCCCGAGTTGAAGGAGAAAATCAAGGTCATCAGCCTCATGGGCGGCGGCATCACCCACGGCAATTGGACGCCTGCGGCGGAATTCAATATTTTGGTAGACCCGGAGGCGGCGAAAATTGTCTTTGAAAGCGGCGTCCCGATTGTGATGAGCGGACTCGATGTGACCGAACGGGCGCTGATCTTCCCGAAGGACTTCGAGCGCATCCGCAAGGTCGGCAATCCCGTCGCGCGCGTCGTCGCGGATTGGCTGGAATTCTTCTACGGCTTCCATCGGGAGATCGGCTATACAGGTGCGCCGCTCCATGATCCCGTCGCGGTGGTCAGCCTCATTCGCCCCGACCTGCTCACAAGCAAACGCCTGTGCGTCGAGATCGAGACGCAGGGCGAATACTGCCGCGGCGCAACCATCGGGCACGACCGCAAGCCCGCGAACGCGCTCGTCAACTTCGATATCGACCGCGACGGCTTTGCAGATCTGCTCGTCGAGGCGGTCAGCACCTATGGGGAGGGATAACGATGGCAAAATTACCGATCTGGATCGACTGTGACCCCGGCGTAGACGACGCTGCAGCCCTCCTGCTGGCGCATTGGCAGGAGGAGACGGAGATCGTCGGCATTTCGACGGTGTCCGGCAACGCGTATGTAGACCAAACAACAGAGAATGCCTTAAAGCTCTGCGACCTGATGGGTGCAAGCTACCCCGTCTATCGCGGCGCGGAAAAACCGCTGTTCCGGGAGTATCACGACGGTGCGGAGTTCCACGGCAAGAACGGTTTCGGCGGCGCGGAGCTGCCCGAACCGAGCAGGGCAGCGGAACGGCTCCCCGCGTGGGACGGCTTGTACGAGGCGGCAAAGCGGTACGAGGGAAGCTTAGAGCTGGTCACCTTGGGGCCGCTGACCAATATCGCCATCGCCTTGGGAAAGCACCCGGACTTGAAGGAGAAGCTGCACCGTATTGTGATGATGGGCGGCTCCGCCACGCGGGGCAACCGCACCCCAAGCGCGGAATATAATATCTACGCCGACCCGGAAGCGGCGCAGGCGGTGTTCCGCAGCGGCATTCAAATTGTTATGTGCGGCTTGGAGGTCACGGAGCAGGCGCAGCTCACGCCCGAGGAGATCGACGCGGTGGGGGAGAAGGACACCCCCGTCACGCGCTTTTTCCACACCGCCGTACAGGACATCCTGAAAAAAGACATGGAACGCGGACGCGTCGGCTGGTGCGTCCACGACGCCTGCCCGATCGCCTATTTAGCGCACCCGGAGCTGTTCAGCGCCAAAGAAGCCGGCGTCTTCGTCGAAACCCAAGCGGAGCTGACCCTCGGCAAGACGGTAACGGACCTCTACAGCGACAAAAAATTCGGCATCAAAAACGCCCTCGTCGTACTGGAAGTCAACCGCCCCGCCTTCGCCCAACTCCTAACCACCGCCGTCACCCACATCTGACGCCGTAGCGGCGGATAGTATCCGCCCGCGTGCAGGAACTCCCAACTGCATAAAAAGTGGTTCGTCTGTACTGCCCACAATATCACTTAACAATACAACCACATCCCACTCCCACGGAGGCAACTATGGACTTCAAGCTTCATGCGCCCTACTCCGCCACCGGCGACCAGCCGGAGGCAATCGAAGCGCTGACCGAGGGCATCAAAAACGGCCTGCGGGAGCAGGTTTTGCTCGGCGTCACCGGTTCGGGCAAAACTTTCACCATGGCATCCGTCATTGAAAAAATTAACCGCCCGACCCTCGTCTTAGCGCATAATAAGACCCTCGCCGCCCAGCTTTGCAGCGAATTTCGGGAATTCTTCCCCGAAAACGCGGTGGAATACTTTATCTCCTATTACGATTACTACCAGCCCGAGGCGTATATCGCCCATACGGACACCTATATCGAAAAGGACTCTGCGGTCAATGACGAGATCGAGCGCCTGCGCCACAGTGCCACCAGTTCCCTGTTTGAGCGGCGGGACGTGATCGTCGTCGCCTCTGTCTCGTGCATCTACGGCTTGGGCGACCCGATCGACTATAAAAACATGGTCATCTCCCTGCGCACAGGCATGGAGAAAAACCGTGAGGAGCTGATGAAAAAGCTCGTCGAGATCCGCTACGAGCGCAACGACATCGACTTTTCCCGTAATACCTTCCGCGTGCGCGGCGATACGGTGGAAATTTACCCCGTCTATTGGTCGGGACGCGCCATCCGGGTGGAATTCTTCGGCGACGAAATTGACCGCATCTCCGAGATCAACGCCGTCACGGGCCTCCCCGAACGTGTGGTCAACCATGTCGCCATCTATCCGGCGTCGCATTATGTCGCGTCAAAGGAAAAGCTCAACCGCGCCATTGTGGAGATCGAGCGGGAGATGGAGGAGCGTGAAGCGTGGTTCAAGGAGAATGACAAGCTCTTGGAGGCGCAGCGCATCCGCCAGCGGACGATGTACGATATTGAGATGCTGCAAGAGATCGGCTTTTGCAGCGGGATCGAGAACTATTCCCGCGTGATCTCCGGCAGAGCGCCGGGGACGCCGCCAATGACCCTGCTGGACTATTTCCCGGACGATTTCCTGCTCTTTGTGGACGAGAGCCACGTCACCCTGCCGCAGGTGCGCGCGATGTACGCCGGCGACCGCAGCCGTAAGGAGAGCTTGGTCGATTACGGCTTCCGCCTGCCGAGCGCCTTTGATAACCGCCCCCTGACCTTTGACGAATTCCAGACCAAGATCAACCAAGCGGTCTATGTCTCCGCGACGCCCGCCGAATTCGAACGCAGCCGCGCGGGACAGATTGCCGAGCAGGTCATCCGCCCGACGGGTCTGCTCGATCCGGAAATTTTCGTCCGCCCCATCGAGGGACAGGTCGATGACCTCATCGGCGAATGTAACCGCGTGGTCGAGAAGAAGGAACGCGTCCTCGTCACAACGCTGACGAAACGCATGGCGGAGGATCTGACGAATTACTTGCAGCAGGCGGGCATCCGCGTGTGCTATATGCACTCGGATATCGCGGCGCTGGAACGCATGGAAATTTTGCGCGACCTGCGCATGGCAAAATTCGATGTGCTGGTCGGCATCAACCTCCTGCGCGAGGGCTTAGACCTGCCCGAGGTGTCGCTCGTGGCGATTTTGGACGCGGATAAGGAGGGCTTCCTCCGCAGCGAGACGAGCCTGATCCAGACCATCGGCAGAGCCGCGCGCAACGCGGAGGGCAGAGTTATCATGTACGCCGATAAGATCACCGCCGCCATGCGCGCCGCCATCGACGAAACACAGCGCCGCCGCTCCATTCAGGATGCCTATAATAAAGCACACGGCATCGTGCCGAAGACCATCGTCAAGGACGTCCGCGAGCTGATCGAGATCACCCAGTCCGAAGCCGAAGCGACGCGCAAGGATGGCGTAAAGATGACCAAGGTGGAGAGAGAACGCGAGATCGCGCGCTTGGAAAAGGAGATGCGTGCGGCAGCAAAAATGATGGAATACGAATACGCCGCCGTCCTCCGCGACCGCATCATCGAGCTTCGCGGCGAAAAATAAAGAAAAAGCAGAGCCGAAAAAACCGGCTCTGCTTTTTGCAAAAAACCCCTGTAGGTCGGGGATATGTCCCCGCCGCGTGTAGGAACTACCAATTGTGCACAAACTTCCCTCTATGTCATTGCGAGGAGCGCAGCGACGCGGCAATCTCGTGCAGGAAGTACCGATCGCGTACAAACCTACAACCAGAGATTGCCACGACCAGTGTGCGCACTGGTCTCGCACTGACAGAGAGGGGTAGCCTTTCCATGTCATTGCGAGGAGCGCAGCGAAGTGGCAATCTCGTGCAGGAAGTACCGACTGCGTACAAACCTACAACCTGAGATTGCCACGACCAGTGTGCGCACTGGTCTCGCAATGACAAAAAGGGCAGCCTAAGATGTCATTGTGAGGAGCGCAGCGACGTG
>JAQXWB010000040.1 GCA_029225225.1 Bacillota bacterium
GACCTCGGAGGCGGGCATGGTGAAGCTGTACTTGCCGTCGCCCAGATCCTTTACGGGGATGTCGTCGCCGTTCTCACCGGTGACTGTCAGAGTCTCCGGCGTGTAACATGTTTCGGGCACGACGGTCAGGGTGACGGTATCGCCCATGGCTGCGGTATTGCGGTCAGCGGTGACACTGCCGTTCTCGGCGCTTTCCACAGTGATGGCGTACTGATTGGCGTCCCACTTCGCCCAATATTCCTTCTCACCCGTAGCGGTAGCGCTGATCGCCGTAACAGGGTTGCCCGTGCAGGCTGCATTGTCATACCAGCCCGCGAACGTATAACCTGTTTTGGTAACGTCTGTGGGGAGCGCTGCGCCCTGCCCGTAGGTGTAACCGGTGACATTGCCGCTGTTGATCGTGCCGCCGTTCGTGTTCAGCGTCACGGTGTAGGTGTCAAGCGTCCAGTGGGCAGTGTAGCTTCTGTTGCCGGTGCTGCCTTTTGGAATGGTAACAGTCATATTGTTATTACCGCTCAAACCGGTTCCGCTCCAGCCGGTGAAGGTATAGCCGGTCTTTGTAGGATTGACCAACGTAAAAGCGTCGCTTTCCACAGTATAGCTCGTTGGGTTGACTGCCGTGCCGCCGTCTAAAGCATAGGTTATGTCGTAGTTGAGCGGATCGCCAAATTCTGCCGTCAAAGTGATGCTTTCGCTTAACGCAGAACCGAAGGCGTACGCAGTATCACCGTGATACCAGCCGACAAAGTTGTATCCGACCTTGGTCGGGTGGGAGGCAGGCTCGATGACCTTGCTGCCCTCCGCCACGACCTCCAGTGCGTAACGGCTGCTGCCGTTCATGAATGTCACGGTCTTTTCCTTGATACAGCTTTCGTTGACAGTGCCGTAGAAGATACCGCCGTGGATTTCGCCGTAATTGCCGACATAACCCTTAAAGGCAGTGGGGGTATCGCTTGTGCAGAAAATCCCGCCGGCATAGCTGGGCAGGGATACCTGCCCCGTTATCGTGCCGCCGTTGGCGTAAAGGTGGCTTACGCTGCCGCTTCCGCGGGTCAGCGTGATGTTACCCTTCACTACACCGCCTCCGGCGGGGTCGCTGTCGATCAGGGTCAGTATGGACTTCGGAGCCACAGAGTTATCCGCCAGCTTGATGTTACCTGTGAGCGTATGACCGTTGAGGTCCAGTGTAATGATCTTATCGCTCAGGTCAAGGAGACTTGAAAGCGAAAAGTCGCCAACCAGCTTGATGGAGGTGATGCCTGCGCCAAGGGCTTCCCTCAGTTCGCTTTCGGTAGAAACCTCGCTTGAAACCCACTTCGCGGTCAGGGTGATGTCCTGGGTAACAGGTTGGGTGAAGTCGTATTTTGTATCGCCGTCGTACCAGCCTGTGAAGACACAATTCTCCTTTGTGGGGTCGGTCGGCTTCAGCGCCGGTGCGGTGCTGACATTGACGAACCACTGGGTCGGGACGGAGCCGCTGCCGCCGTTCAGGTCAAAGCTGACGGTGTAATATGTGTCGCTTACCGTTCCGACGGCTAGACCACCACCGACATCGTTTTGAATACCGCCGTAGTAGATGCCGCCGCTGATGGTACCAGAGTTCTCATTATCGCCGTAGTAGATGCCACCGCTGATGGTGCCGGAGTTCGTAACCTTATCGTAGAACACCGTGCAGTCACCGGAGGAGCTTGTGGTTTGAACCGTGCCGTATACTCGAACCGTGCCTTTGATCTCACCGCCGTTTGCGAGAAAATCGCCGTGGTTGCGAACAGCACCGCCGGGACCATATGTTGTAGCTGTTGCAGTGCAGTCTTCAATGATGCCGCCGTTCATGGTAAACTCGCTGATTGTGTAGATATACACGCCACCGCCGTCTGTTGCGCTGCAGCCCTGAATGGTGCCGTCGTTCATGGTAACGTTACACAAGGCATATATGCCGCCGCCTTCACTTCTTGCGGTGCAGTCCCGGATGGTGCCGCCGTTCAGGGTCAAGACGGAATTGGCGTTGGCATACACGCCGCCGCCTCGACTCGCGCTGCAGTCCTGAATGGTGCCGCCATTCATGGTAAAGGTGCCATTAGCGACTATGACTCCGCCGCCTTGGGTGGTTGCGCTGCAATTATAAATGGTGCCGCCCTCCATAATAAAGCCAGAACGGTTGATCTGCACGCCGCCGCCACTCGAAGAATTGCCGCCGGTGATCACGCCGCCGACGGGCAGGGAGGCATTCTCCCCGGTATGCGTTGCCGTCGGGTTGCTGTCCTGCATCGTCAGGGCTCCGCCGCCACTGACTTTAATCACCGAATCACTGCCGATCATACGGATCACATAGCCGTTCAGGTCAAGGGTGACGGTGTTTCTCACATCCACCGGCGCAGCGATGGTATAGTCCCTGTCCAGCGTCACCGTGCCGCCGACGTTCACCAGCCTTTGCAGTATGATCGAGTCGTTCTCCCACTGCGCATGAAGTGTAACGCTTGTAACAGAATCGTCCGCCACAAGCTGGGAATAGGTGGTGTCCTCCGTTACGGTCACAGAACCGCATTGCCAGCCGGCAAAGATGTAATCGTCCCGTTCGGGCTTGGTAATGCCGTCGAGCACCTTATCCGTCCATTTAACGTCTGTTTTTTCACTTATTGCATTTCCGCCATCTGAGTTAAAGATAACAGTATAACTGTTTTGGGAAAAATGTGCCGTATAGGCTCTGTCACCGATACTGCCCCAGGGAATGGTGACGGTCATATTGTCCTCGCCGGTTAAACCGGTCCCGCTCCAGCCAGTGAAGGTGTAGCCGGGCTTGACGGGATTGTTCAGCGTAATCGTGGCGCTTTCCACAGTATAGCTGTCCGGGTTGCTCGCTGTGCCGCCATCTAAATCACAGGAAATATTGTAGACAATCGGATCGCTGTATTTTGCCGTCAGCGTGATGTCGCTTGTAACCGTTTGTCTAAAATCGTATTCCGCATCGAAGCAGTACCAGCCCCAATACACGTACCCATCCTTTGCCGGCTCGACCGGTGTGGCCGCCACACTGCCGGTTGCCACGACCTGAAGTGCATAACGGGTGCTGTCTTTCATGAAGGTCACGGCGTGTTCACTGATACAGCCTGTATTGATGTCGCCGTAGAACATACCTCCGTGGACCTCACCATAATCGCCGACATAACCCATAAAGGCCGTGGGGGTATTGCTTGTGCAGAAAATCTTGCAGGCATCGCTGAGCAGGGATACCTGCCCCGTTATCGTGCCGCCGTTGGCGTAAAGATGGCTTGCGTAACCGCTTCCGCCGGTCAGCGTGATGTTGCCATTCACTACACCGCCTTCGGAGGGGTTGCTGTCGATCAGGGTCAGGATGCTATACGGCCCTGCGGAGGTATCCTCCAGCTTGATGTTGCCTGTGAGCGTATGACCGTTGAGATCCAGCGTAATGTTCTTATCGCTCAGGTCAAGGGTGCTTGAAAGCGTGCAATCACCAACCAGCTTGATGGCGGTTGCGCCCGCATTCACAGCTTCCATCAGTTCGCTTTCGGTAGAAACATCGCTCAAGACCCACTTCGCGATCAGCTCGATGTTCTCCGTGACAGCTTCGGTGAAATCGTATTTCGCATCGCCGTTGTACCAGCCCACGAATCCATAGGTATCCCATGTGGGATCGGCAGGCTTCAGCACCGGTGCGGTGCCGGCATTGACGAACCACTGTGTCGGCGCGGAGCCGCTGCCGCCATTCAGGTCAAAGCTGACGGTATGATATGGTTCAGTAACCGAACCTGACGAGATATTCTGAATACCGCCGTAGAAGATTCCGCCGCTGATGGTACTATAGTTCTGAACACCGCCGTAGAAGGTACCGCCGCAGATCTCGCCGTAATTCACGGCATCGCCTTGAAAGGCAGTAGGGGTATCGCTTGTGCAGTAAACTTTCGCAATAAAGCTGTCTAAAGAAACCTTCCCCGTCACCGTGCCGCCGTTGGCGTAAAGGTGGCTTGCGGTACCGTAGTTTTCGCGGGTCAGCGTAATGTTGCCATTCACCGTGCCGCCTCCGGGGGGATTGCTGTCGATCAGGGTCAGTATGGACTGCGGAGCCGCAGAGGTATCCGCCAGCTTGACGTTACCTGTGAGCGTATGACTGTTGAGGTCCAGCGTAATGCTCTTGTCGCTCAGATCAAGGGTGTTTGAAAGCTTGATGTCATTAAACAGCTTGATGTAGGGACTGTCCAGGGCAACGGCTTCTTTCAATTCATCCTCGGTGGCAACGCTCTCGGATACCCACTTCGCCGTCAGCGTGATGTTCTCCGTAACGGCTTCGGTGAAATCGTATTTCGCATTGCCGTTGAACCAGCCCAGGAACACATAGCCGCTCTTTTCAGGCTCCACCGGCACTGCCGCCTTGCTGCCGCCTGCCACGACCTCAAGTGCGTAACGGCTGCCGTCGTTCATGAATGTCACAGTCTTTTCCTTGATACAGTCTTCGGTGACATTGCCGTAGAATATACCGCCGTGGATCTCACCGAATCTGCCGACATTTCCTTGAAAGGCAGTGGGGGTATCGCCGGTGCAATAGATCGCGCTGCCATTGTTGCTCATGGATACTGTCCCCGTTATCGTGCCGCCGTTGGCGTAAAGGTGGCTTGTGGAACCTCCATCGCGCTTCAACGTGATGTTGCCCTTCAATACGCCGCCTGTGGCGGGGTCGCTGTCGATCAAGGTCAGGATGGTATTCGGCTCCGCAGAGCTGTCGATCAGGGTAACATCTCCGGTAAGAACGCAGCCGTTGAGATCCAGCGTAATGATCTTATCGCTCAGTTCAAGGGTGCTTGAAAGCTTGATGTCATTCGTCAGGGTCAGTGGGGAGATACCTGCTTCAATGGCGCTGCGCAGTTCAGCCTCGGTTGCACACCCTGTTACCATGACCGCATATGCCAGATTATTTTCTGTGGTCTCCAGCCAGATCTTGCACTTTGACAGGTCGATATTTGACAAACCAAGCGCCGACTTGATCGCCGACACATTCACCGTCTGCGTGCCGGTGATCTGCTTGCTGTAATACCAGTCGTTTGTTCCGTCGTTGCCCTGTACCACAAGTGCGGCATTGCCTGTGGTGCTTCCCTTGGTTGCCTGAATATTGCCCTTTGTTGTGTTATAGGTTACTGAACCGATATTCTTGCTGCTTCCGTCCAGCCGCAGGGTCATCGCCTTGGGTTCTCCGTAGGAATCCATGCCGATCGTCCCGAAGATTGCCGTGCCGGATGAGGCTGTCCCGGCGGCAGAGGCGAAGAGTACAGAGGAAAGATTCAGGCTGCAGGCAGGACGTACATCGTTTTCCAATGCGACAAGGTATTTATTTTGGAAACCGTTTTCCGGAACCGCACGGTATGCATAATTCCCGGGATATAAAACGCCGTCACCATTTTTTGATTCGTATGGCGTGCAAAGCCAGAAGGGATCCCCATGGTTCCAGTAATACGCCCTGGCAACAAATTTGGTCGCACCGAGGCTTGCGACCAATAATAAATCACGCTCAAATTTCGATAACGAAAACAGCTTGTCAGTGATGTTATAGCGAGTTCCGGATTGAGGGTCTCTCTTCGTATCTTCCAGTGACAGCGTGGTGTCATTCATCATGCTCAGCTCGGCTTCGGTGAAATAAACGTGCATGGTAGAAGCTATAAATTGTAAACTGGAACGAAGATCACTTCCTCCATAGTGGTTCGGGTATACGGCAGTTGGTGGTGAGGATGACGCATAGGTGCATTCCCATGATGTCTGATACTCTTTTTCTCCATATGCTATATCTCCCGTGGAACTCGAAAATACTGTATTAGATCCTATCGGGGTTGCGGCAAAAAGGATGGCATCATCAGTGCCTTTGCCTTTTCCCAGAAGGTACCATTCCAGCGGTGCTCCGGATTTTTGACCAAATGTCAGCTTGCCGATATTCTCCGGAACTCCGGACAAATTCGGGGAAAATGTATCATCCGTTAGCTGTTCCTTTGTGGCGTAGACCCACAAGCTTGGCGCAGAGGCTGTATTTTCCTCCGCAAATACCATCGTCGGCACTAATGAAAGCACCAGGCAAATCGCAAGTATGATGCTTATCATTCGTTTTTTCATTGTTCTTCCTCCTTCGTTTTTTGAACACAGGTTATTCTGCAACATAACCCGACATTGCTTTCGGGTTATATTTCATCACAAACAGTTCCAGCGTTTCTTTCAGCACTGCGATCTGGGATCTCAAATAAAAGTCGTCCTCGAACAATGCGTAATGCACGCACGCCCGGATCAGAATAAAAATCAGCGGCGTCAGCTTTTGATAGGGGATCCCAAGCTTGCCCTCCAAGCTTTTTGCGTATTCGGTATAACGCTGATTGACTCCTTCAAAGAATTTCTTGCCGTATTCCCTGTATTTCGGGTGGGTGTACACCTGATACATCAGGCGGTATTTCTTCCCGCGCTTTTCTGCCGTCCAGTAGGGGATCTCGTCAATAAACCGCCACAAGTCCTCTACATCTGTGGGCGCTCTTGCCATAAAGTCAGCTTCTACCCTGCTCATACAGTATTCGGTGGATTGGATGATCAGATCATCCAGGTCCTTGAAATAGGTATAAATCATCGTAGTGTTATATCCGCAATGCTTAGCCAAAGTGCGAATACCAGTGCCGTGAAGCCCCAGCTCAGCAAAACCGCTGTAGCATTTTTCCATCAGCGCGGCCTTTTTCGCATTCCATTGTTCTTCTCTATAATTTGCCACCAAATCGCCCCCTCATTTAAATCGTTCGCTCTGAATAAAGTATACTATAATCTACATAAAAATCAATGGGCTTCTACTGCATCTGCTGAAAGTTTTTCAACATCCCATTTTCTTTTGAATACAGATTGCCACTGAAGTTGGATGGATAACAAAAGGAAAGGTACTGTCTCAAAATGATTTACGAAAATCATGAGAGGCAGCACCATGCAAAGCGAGTACAAAAAAGATGAATTTACGGTTTTGACAGATAGCTTCATAAGCTCGGAAACAGTTTTAGTGAAATATTTTGCTGACGCAAAATGTGAAATAATTCACTGTCGTGAATGATGAAATATCTCGCTTTGCTCGATGTGAAATAAAATTCGCCTTTTAACATTTGCGCAGCAAATATTTCACAGCGTAGCTATTTCACATTGCGAAGCAATATTTTACTCGCCGAAGGCGAATTTCGTTGAAAAAAGCACGCTTTCGCGTGCTTTTCTCTGGCGGAGCGGGTGGGATTCGAACCCACGGTACCGTTGCCGGTACACCTGATTTCGAGTCAGGGCCGTTATAACCACTTCGATACCGCTCCGTATTTTTTCGACATGGTCGAAAAAAGCTATTCGGTTTTGATCGGCTGCGATTGCCGACTGCGGTATATTATAGCAGTGTTTTGATGAAAAATCAAGCACAAAGTCACGAGAATCGCTGATTCTGTGATTTTTTTCGTGCAGACACATCCGAAAGGGCGTTTCATGCACATAAAAGCGGCTCAAATCAGCTCGCGCAGGGTGTCGATCTGTTCTTGCGTGGTTGCCCAGCTTGTGACAAAGCGGCAGACGGTATGCGCCGCATCGTATTGCTCCCAAAAGCTGAATGCGACATGCTCGCGCAGGCGGGTCATTTCCGTGTTTTCCAATACAAGGAATTGCTGATTGGTCGGTGTTTCTCTCCAAATTGCGCATTTTTTCTCGCGGAACACCTGTTTGAGCGCTTCTGCCATTCGGATGGCGTTGCGGCTGATCTCGAAATACAGTCCGTCTTCAAACAGCGCGTCAAACTGCACGCCGAGGAGTCTGCCCTTTGCCATCAGTGCGCCGTGCTGCTTGACCGTCGTCAGGAAATGCTTCGGCATTGTGCCATGCGGGATCACGACCGCCTCGCCGCAGAGTGCGCCGACCTTCGTCCCGCCGACATAGAACACATCGCACAGGGCGGCAAATTCCGCCGGTGTGAGATCCGACATAAAGCTCATCAAACCGTAGCCGAGGCGCGCTCCGTCTACAAAGAGCAGCATATGATATTCCTTACAGAGCTGCGAGATCGCGGCCAGCTCCGCTTTGCTGTAAAGCGTGCCAAGCTCCGTCGGATAAGAGAGATAGACCATACCCGGGAAAACCATATGGTCATGATTCTCGTCTGCGTAAAACGTCTCAAGGTAGGCGCGAAGCTCTCCGGCATCGAGCTTACCGTCGTGCGAGGGCAGCTCCAGCACCTTATGCCCCGTATACTCGACCGCGCCCGCCTCATGCAGCGCAATATGTCCTGTGGCGGCAGCAATTACCCCTTCATAGGAGTGCAGCAGCGCGTCAATAACAACACAGTTTGTCTGCGTGCCGCCGGTGAGGAAGAAAATATCGGCGTTTGGGCAGGAAAACGCCTCACGGATACGAGTTTTGGCACTTTCACAGAAACGATCCGCACCATAGCCGGACTGCGGCTCGAAATTCGTCTGCATCAGGCGCTCTAAAATGCGCGGATGTGCGCCGACATTATAATCGTTTTCAAAAGACAGCATAGTGATCCCTCCGAGGCATAGTTTACACGCTTCCTTCTGTAAATGCAACAAAGAATTTTCCCTATTCCCTTTTTCGGTTCGCCGTGGTAAAATGGAAGAAAGAATAAAAAAGAAGGAGCTGGTTTCCATGAAAAAGCTGCTCAAGGGCGGCACGGTCATTAACGCGCACGGCACGGAAAAAGCGGATGTTCTGATCGACGGCGAGGTGATCGCGCAAATCGCGCCGGAGATCACTTGCGCGGATGCGGAAGTTGTGGATGTTTCGGGGAAGCTGCTGTTCCCCGGATTTATCGACGCGCACACGCACTTTGATCTCGATGTATGCAACACAACAACAGCCGACGATTTTTACACCGGCGGACGCTCCGCGCTGCGCGGCGGCACGACGATGGTGATTGACTTTGCCTGCCCGAACAAGGGCGAGAGCCTGCAATACGGGCTTGACCTCTGGCACAAAAAGGCAGACGGTAAGACGGGCTGTGATTACGGCTTCCACATGACCATTGACGACTGGAACGAGGAGATCATCGCGGAGCTGCCCAAGATGTTTGAGCAGGGCATCAGCTCCTTTAAGATGTACATGACCTATCCCGCCATGATGATCGGCGATGAGGCGATGTTCCTCGCGCTGCGCAAGATGAAGGAATTAGGCGGCATCGCAGGCGTCCACTGCGAAAACGCAGGCGTGATCGACGCGCTTATCAAGGAGAAAAAGGCGGCGGGCGAGTTCTCCCCTGCCTCCCATCCGCAGTGCCGTCCTTCGATCCTCGAAGCGGAGGCAATCAGTCGTCTGCTCAAGATGGCGTCTGTCGCTGATGTCCCCGTCGTGATCGTGCATCTGTCCTCCGAGGACGGTCTGCGCGAGGTCGAAGCGGCACGGGCGCGTGGTCAGAAGGTCTATGTGGAGACCTGCCCGCATTATCTCTTAATGGACGATGCTCTCTACAGCAAGCCCGACTTTGAGGGCGCGAAATATGTCTGCGCGCCGCCGCTGCGGAAAAAGACCGACAACGAGGCGCTTTGGCGCGCGCTGGCGGACGGCGAGATTCAGACCGTCTCGACCGACCATTGCAGCTTCACACTGACGCAGAAAGCGGCAGGCAGAGACGATTTCACAAAGATCCCCGGCGGTATGCCCGGCGTCGAGACGCGCGGCGTGCTGCTCTACACCTACGGTGTCGCGGCGGGTCGGATCAGCGCGGAACGGATGGCGGAGGTTCTCTCCGAAGCGCCCGCGAAGCTCTACGGCGCTTACCCGAGAAAGGGTCACATCGCCGTCGGCGCGGACGCGGACATTGTCGTCTATGAGCCGAAGGGCAAGACAACGATCACCTCGGCGGATCAGGCTGCCAATGTCGATTACGCGCCCTATGAGGGGTATGAGGTCGCGGGACATATCGTCTCGGTTTGGCTGCGCGGCAAGTGCGTCGTGCGGGAGGGCGAGATTCTCGAGGATCGCGGCGGCGTATTCATTCCGCGGGGCAAATCCGATCTGTAATTTTGCTCTCATAAAGGAGGCGTAGAATGGAGCGCATTGACAAGAAAAACTATTATTTGGATATCGCGGAAACGGTATTGGAGCGCGCGACCTGTCTGCGCTCGAAGTACGGCGCGCTGATTGTGCGCAACGACGAGATCATCTCGACCGGCTATAACGGCGCGCCGCGCGGCAGGCGCAACTGCTTGGATTTAGACGGCTGCGTGCGTGAGACTTTGAAAATTCCCTCCGGCGAGCGGTACGAGCTTTGCCGCTCTGTCCACGCAGAGATGAACGCGATCATCTCTGCCGCGCGCAGCGAGTGCATTGGCGGGACGATCTACCTCGTCGGCAAGAGCGCAAAGACGGGCGAGTATTTGGAGCAGCCGCGCCCCTGCGCCATGTGTACGCGCATGATCATCAACGCCGGTCTGTCGCAGGTCGTAATCCGCCGCACCAAAACGGACTACGACATCGTCAACGTGCAGGACTGGATCGAGCACGACGATTCCATCGCCGATCCCGCAAAGCCATAAAACTTGCGCCGCCCGGTTTGGGCGGCGCAGTTTTTGTCTATGCTCTTTTCGGAGGGATGCTTATGGTTAAAGGCAACACAAGGCAGGTCGTCGTGGTCAAGTCTCCCGACCCGAAGCTGTTCGAGCAGGCGATCTTCCTTCTTCGTGAAGATGCGCTGGAAAAGCACGGCGTCGGAGAGCGCGAGCTTTTGGAGGAGGCGCGCCGCGTGGCAAACGGCTTCGTTCTGCACAACACGCCAACGAAAAGGCGCCGCAGACTCCCGCCCCTCGGCTGGGCGGCAATCGGTGCGGCGCCGGTCAGCTTGGCTTGGTTGATGACTGTATTACTGTGACGGCTCACTTTTTTCGCACATCTTTGTCTCCCAAGAAGAACAGTGCAAGCGCGCCGGGTCCCACATGGACACCCGTCACAGGCTCATAGCAAACCGTCAGGATCTCTCTTGGCGGTTTGTTCTTTTTCAGAAGCTCTTCAAGCTTTTTCGCGTCCTCATAGTGACCGGCATACGCAATGCCGATGCACTGCTCCTGCGCATCAGCGACCAGAGCTTCGTATTTTTCCGCCATCGCCGTGATCGCACGCTTCTTGCCGCGCACCTTTCCGGTCATGACAATTCTTCCGTCTTCGTCGCCCTTGAGGAGCGGCTTGAAGTCGAGCAGCGTGCCGACAAAGGCGACCGCCCCTGAGATACGCCCGCCCTTACGCAGAAAGCGCAGGTCGTCCACCGTAAACACCTGACACATCCGCTCACGCATCTCCTCGATCGCCGCGGCGGTTTCCTTCAGGCTCATACCGGCATCGCGGCAGTCACATGCGCGCAATACAAGAAGTCCTTCTCCAAGCGACGCGCCCTTCGCATCAATCACATAAACAGTACGCTCCGGATAGGCTTCGTGGAGCTGATCAGCGGCGATGCACGCACTTGTGTAAGTGCCGCTGATCCCGGTGGAAAGCGTAATGCAGAGGATATCCCTGCCCTTTTCGAGGATCGGCTCCATGACATCCATATACCGCTGCGGATTACTCTGCGCGGTCTTGATCTCCTTTTCGCCCAAGGACGCATAAAACGCTTCGCCGTCGATCTCGTCCACGGCATTGCAGGTATGCGCCGTACCGTCGAGGAAGTATTCCAGCGGGACGGCAGTGATCTCCCGCTGGGTAAGATGAGAACTCAAAAGGTTGGCTGCCGTATCTGTCATGATTGCAAAACTCATTGTTAACCCCACCCGATAATCTAATATGCTATATTATAATAGCAAATGTGCGCCACTATGTCAAGCTGAATTTTTATAAAAATAATGATTGCAAAAACAAGATCTTTATGATAGAATCACAATGAAAGGCAGGTGGACTATATGACAGAGGATGTCGCCCTCGTTGGGAGCAAGCTGCGCAGATGGGAAAAGTATTTAGACAACTTCAAGCTGCCGACATGGAATGAGATTCCGGATATCGGGCTGTTTATGGATCAGGTCATTACGCTGCTGACGCAGTATTTGGACTATCTTCCTCCGGAGCTGAAGGAGGATAACTGCATCACGCCCGCTGCGATCAACAATTATGTCCGCATGAAGATCATGCCGGAGCCGAGAAAAAAGCGGTATTATCGCCTGCACATCGCCTATTTGCTGATGATCTGCACGATGAAGCAATCGTTGAGCATCGCGCTGCTGCGAAAGATCATCCCTGTCGGCATTCCCGAGGAGGAATTTGAGCCGCTCTACAATGCCTATGTGGAGCGCCACTGTCATACGGCGCAGTATTTCAACCAACAGGTTGCCAAGGCAGCCGACCCCATTTTGCACGGGGAAGACGCAATGCCGCAGGACATCACAAATCTGATCTTCATGGTGTCGATCATCTCCGGCTTCTGCCAGCTCCTCGCGGAAAAGCTGATCCTCTTGGAGCCGCCCAAGGAAGCGGAAGAATGAAGCACAAAAACAAGCCAGCCAAAGGGAGTTGCGGTTAGGGATAAACACAAAAACTTATTTTTGACCGACTTTCTTTCGGGCGGCACAACAAGTAAAGACCACACCAAATGTAGGCCGGGGACATGTCCCCAGTGACCGCGAAGCGGCAGACGGTACAAACGAACAAGCTTGTACGCAATCGGTAGTT
>JAQXWB010000041.1 GCA_029225225.1 Bacillota bacterium
CTCCGCTTCGGTGGAGGATCGCCCGACCAGCAGCTGAATATCCGGCATATAGTACGCACCATCGGTCAGCAGCTCGACAAAGCCGAGTTTTAGGAAGATTTGCAGCGCGCGTTCTACGGTGCCGATCTGATGGCGGGTAAATGTTGCAATGGTCTGCGGCGTGTGCGGCAGATTTTCATGTAACAGGAGAATCCCATTGTGCTTGAGCGACATCAGGTACATTTTGAGCAGCAAATTGGAATACAGAATTCCGTCCGGCATCATTTCCAGAACAACCATCCGCTCACTGGTGAAGAAATTTTCCTTGAGCTTCATGTAGTAATATTTTTTGTTTTCTGACATAAACCCTCCGTTCTTTTGAAATTGTTTCCGCCGTATTTGCAGCTCGCGCCCCGGCGATGGGGAACAGCGCGGACAGAGCTTGGCAGCTCTCACAGCTCGTGGAAGGGGTCTCGACTGCTTTCAACCCCAGCCACGGCAGCCTGTCTTACGTGCAGGCCGGACATTGTGTGTCCAAACAGGTTGGGCGGCATGATGCAGCCTGCCAAGGCTGCCCACGGTGCGTTTCCCGCTCGCCCGTCTTGGGGCCCCCCGCAAAGCCGGACGGCTTTGTGGGGAGAGGAGAAGCAGCGTAGTGATTGAGCTTTCGTGCTTGCACGGAAGCGAAAGATACGCAGCTTGCTTCGACGAGGTCGTCGCGCGCGCCGTGCGCGTTTCCCAACCTGCGGTGTTATCCGCGTTGCTGGTTATTCAGTTGTTTGGGATTTGAGTTCCCCACCTCCCTTTTTCCCCTAAAGAGCACCAAAAGGAGCGCTGCGGCCATTTCCCGGTCGCAGCGCTCCTTCATTACTTTTTTATGGTGCGCTTCGGAATATTCTGTTGCCGGCAGGATTTCCTGCCATGTTCCATATGATAGCGCTAGAACAAACGTTTGTCAATAGCGCATTTGAATAACTTTTTGATATTGGAACGAAACGGCTAACGATTATTCTTCAAATGGGGCACGGCCCAAGGAAGGTATTCCAATAGAAAGAAGGGGCGGCCAAGCCGCCTCTTCCGGGTTTTGCGATGTGATGTTCCAGCAAGCTGCGTATGCCGCAAGCGCAACGATGAATCATCACGATTTACTTTTTCATCAACTCGCAGAAGCGCATGAGGATCGTGGCGACCTCGGCGCGGGAGGCGTTCGCCTGCGGGCGCAGCTGGCCGTTCGAACCCTGAATCAGGCCTTGACCGGCGGCCCACTGCATCGCGGAGACGGCCCACGCACTGATGTCGGAAGCGTCCGTAAACTGCGTCAGATTCTCAGAGAGCGTGACCGCTTCGAGGCCGTTCTTGACCGCATAGCGGAACAGCATTGCGACGAGCTGTTCGCGCGTGATCGCGCCGGTCATATTCGTGCCGTCGGAGATTTCGTACTCCATCGCCCAGCGCTGACCAGCGGCGAACCACGGCGTGCCGCTGGTGTTCTTGCCGTCGAGGCGGGCGAGAATCGTGACGATCATGCCGCGCGTGGTATCCGCGTTCGGGGAGAACTTGTCCTCGCCCGTGCCGTTCATGAGACCCTTGTCGACCACATAGTTGACGGCGGATGCGTACCATGCGTTGCCGGAAACGTCTGCAAATCTGGTCTTACCGGCGTCGGGGTTGAACGGATTCTTCGCGGGTTCGCCCGCAGGAATGACCGGGATCGGCGTGTATTTGCCGCAGACCGGGCAGGTCGTGCCCGCGGTGTGCGCTTCGCCGCACGGAGTCTTGCAGACCTTGCAGATACCGAAATGGTAGCTGCTGCTTTTTCATGCGAGAAAGGAGAGTTTATGAGTAGGGAACCGTTTGAAGGATTCTCCCGCGGCCATGGGCGAATGCTATTGCTCGCAGCTTTTCAAGCTGGAGCAGGCATTGGCAGAGCTGCCGCCGGAGGAACGGTATGAAAAGCGGCTAGAACAGGAGAAACCTGTTTTAGACGCGCTGTTGTCATGGGCAAATGAGATGCAGGCGAAGACCGCGCCGAAATCCGCGCTGGGAAAGGCGATCCATTCCCTGCGGGAGCAGTGGCCGTACCTGACGAGGTATCTGGAGGATGGGCGTCTGGAGCTGAGCAACAACCGTGCCGAGCGCAGCATCAAGCCCTTTGTGATGGGCAGGAAAAACTGGCTGTTTGCCAATACGCCGGGCGGCGCACAGGCCAGCAGCGTGATCTACAGCTTGATTGAAACGGCGAAGGCGAACGGCTTAGATCCGTACCGATACTTGCTGTGGATCCTGCAGACTGCGCCGCAGCTGAGCGAAACTAACAAAGCATGGGCTGAAAGCCTGCTTCCCGCAAATGCCCCGGAAGAATGCTATATACCGCAAAAATAATTGACCGCCATCCCAGTGAGCAACAGTCTCCTTGAGATGGCGGCCTTTTATACGCGGGGAGGTTTGACGCTTACGGAAAGGGAGAGATCATGGAGGATAGCGAGGACTTTTAAGTCCTCGCTATTACAACGATGGTCAGCTCATTTGTGGCAGAATGGTATGGCCGAAGCGCGGAGCGGCATCATGAATGAAGGGTGATGTCGCTCGAAATTATACGCAATGAAATAAGCGCGGTTCAGCAGGAATTGCTATTGAAGTTGGAAATAAAATCAATCGCCATGCTAGAATATGCACCAAAACAAGATTCCGAGGCCTGCTGAAAACAGGATCATCAGAAT
>JAQXWB010000042.1 GCA_029225225.1 Bacillota bacterium
ATTTTTCGCCCTGAACGTTTCGTTCAGGGCGTATTTTATGGAATTTTACCGAAAAGGAGAAACAATATGGCAAGAGAATTACCGAAGACCTACGATCCGAAGGACGTGGAGGAGCGCCTCTATCGCTTCTGGTCGGAAAACGGCTACTTCCATGCGGAGCGTGATCAGAATAAGAAACCCTTCACGATCGTCATGCCGCCTCCCAATGTCACGGGACAGCTCCATATGGGGCACGCCATGGACGCAGCCATGCAGGACGTGCTGATCCGCTTTAAGCGGATGCAGGGCTATGCCGCGCTGTGGGTTCCGGGCGTGGATCATGCAGGCATTGCCACGCAGATTCGCGTGGAGGAGGAGCTGCGCAAGGAGGGCTTGACGCGCTATGACCTCGGCAGAGAGAAGTTCTTGGAGCGGGTTTGGGATTGGAAGCGCCAGTACGGCAACCGCATCGTTGAGCAGCAGAAGAAGCTCGGCGCATCGTGTGATTGGGAGCGCGCCCGCTTCACGATGGACGAGGGCTGCTCCAAGGCGGTGCGTGAGGTTTTTGTCAGTCTCTATGAGCAAGGCCTGATTTATAAGGGCAGCCGTATCATCAACTGGTGCCCGCACTGCGTGACCGCCCTGTCCGACGCGGAGGTCGAGTATGTCGACAAGCCCGGCAGCCTTTGGCACATCCGCTATCCGCTGGCAGACGGCAGCGGCGAGGTCATCGTCGCGACGACCCGCCCGGAGACAATGCTGGGCGACAGCGGCGTTTGTGTCAACCCGAACGACGAACGCTACAAGGACATCGTCGGCAAGAAGGTCATACTGCCGCTGGTGAATAAGGAAATTCCGGTGGTTGCGGACGACTATGCCGAGATGGACTTCGGCACGGGCTGCGTTAAGATGACGCCCGCGCACGACCCGAACGACTTTGAGGTCGGTCTGCGCCACAACTTAGAGGTCATCCGCGTCCTTGACGACAACGGTGTTGTCAACGAGTTCGGCGGCAAATATCAGGGGCTTGACCGCTATGAGGCGAGAAAGCAGATCGTCGCGGACTTGGAGGCGCAGGGCTATCTCGTCAAGGTCGAGCCGTACAGCCACAATGTCGGCACCTGCTACCGCTGCCACCGCGATGTCGAGCCGATCATCTCCGCGCAGTGGTTCGTCAAGATGAAGCCGCTGGCGGAGGAAGCGCTGCGTGTTGTCAACGAGGGCGAGACGAAGTTCGTTCCCGAGCGCTTTACTAAGACCTACACCAACTGGATGGAGAATGTGCGCGACTGGTGCATCTCCCGTCAGCTTTGGTGGGGGCATCAAATTCCCGCGTGGTACTGCGCCGACTGCGGCCATATCACCGTTTCGCGTGAGGACGCGACCTGCTGCGAAAAATGCGGCAGCAAGAATATCACCCGCGATGAGGATGTGCTTGACACATGGTTCTCCTCTGCGCTGTGGCCCTTTGAGACGCTCGGCTGGCCCGACACGGAAGCGGAGGACTTCAAATATTTCTATCCGACCGATGTGCTCGTCACCGGCTACGATATCATCTTCTTCTGGGTTGCGAGAATGATCTTCTCAGCCTGCAAGCAGACGGGCAAGCCGCCCTTCCACACCGTCCTCATTCACGGACTGGTGCGTGACGACAAGGGCAGAAAAATGTCCAAGTCCCTCGGCAACGGCATCGACCCGCTGGAGATGATCGACCGTTTCGGCTCGGACGCGCTGCGCATGAATATGATCACCGCAAACTCGCCCGGCAACGATATGCGCTTCTATGTGGAGCGCTGCGAGGCAATGCGCAATTTTGCCAACAAGCTTTGGAACGCGAGCCGCTATGTGCTGATGAATCTGTCCGTTGAGAAGAACGAGCTGCCCGACCTTTCCAAGCTGGAGACGGCGGATAAGTGGATCCTCTCGAAGCTCAACACCCTGATTGCCGATGTGACGGAGAATTTGGATAAATACGAGCTGGGCATTGCCGTGCAGAAGGTCTATGATTTCATTTGGGACAGCTACTGCGACTGGTATATCGAGCTGACAAAGGCGCGCCTTTACGGCGAGGACGAGGAGAGCAAGCTGGTTGCGCAGCAGGTGCTTTTGTATGTGCTGGATCAGATTCTGCGCCTGATGCACCCGTTCATGCCCTTTATTACCGAGGAGATTTGGCAGGCGATCCCGCACGAGGGTGAGGCGCTGATCATTGCTGCTTGGCCTGTTTTCCGTGAGGAGCTGAGCTTCAAAGCGGAGGAGAACGCAATGGAGAGCATCATGAACGCCATCCGCGCCGTCCGCAACCGCCGCGCGGAGATGAATGTTCCGCCCTCCAAGAAATGTACGCTCTATATCGTCACGGAAAAGGCAGAGCTGTTTGCCGGCGGCGAGGGCTTCATTACGCGCCTTGCCTATGCCGACGAAGTGAAGATCTCCGAGACGGAACCGGAGGGACACGAGTCCATGGTGTCTTGTGTGACACATGACGCGGCGCTCTATATGCCGATGAATCAGCTCGTCGATGTCGAAAAGGAGCTTGCGCGTATCGCGAAGGAGAAGGAGAAGACCGAGAAAATGCTCGCCTCCATCCGCGGCAAGCTGAGTAACGAGGGCTTTGTCGCAAAGGCACCCGAGGCTGTCGTCAATGCTGAGCGCGAAAAGGCGGAGAGATTCGAAGCGCTGCTCAAACAGCTCAACGAAAGCGAAGCAAGACTCAAAGCAATTTGATAATAGATCGTCCGATTCGAAAAAAGAATCGGACGATTTTTTAAATTCATCTTTATTTCTGCTCGCATTTCGTGTATAATCGGATAATAGGGAAAGAAGAGCCTGCCACGCGGGCGGAAGGGACGAAGCAAACATGAAGAAGGAAAAGGATCAGGAACAGCGCGGCTTTCTGTATGATTTCTATTCGTTGCTGCATGATTTGGTCTATATTCTTGCGGCAATCACATTGATTTTTGTATTTTGCGTGCGGCTGGTGGGGGTCAACGGAGATTCCATGTTCCCTACCCTGCACGATGGAGATTATCTGGCGCTGCAAAGCAATGTTCTGATGGGCGATCTCGAATACGGAGATATCATCGTTGCGCGGAAGCTTTCCTTTGAAAACGGAGAACCGATTGTAAAGCGTGTGATCGCGACTGAGGGGCAGACCGTGCGGATCTGTGAGGATGACAACGGTGTGACCCACGTCTATGTTGACGGGGTTGCACTCGACGAGCCGTATATCAACGGAGATATGGTGAATACACCGTACTACACTGTAGTGGAAGACGACTGCATCTTTGTCATGGGTGATAACCGCAATCACTCCTCAGACAGCCGCGTGGCAAGCATCGGGCAAATTCGTTTGGATCAGGTGTTGGGAAAGGTTTTGTTTATTGTTTTCCCGGGCGCCGATAAAGTGACAAACGAGCGCGACTACAGCCGGATCGGATCGGTGAATTGAGCATGGATGATAAAATGAACATCCAGTGGTATCCCGGGCATATGACAAAGACGCGCCGCAAAATGGAGGAGGATATCCGCCTTGTTGACGCGGTGTGTGAGTTGGTCGATGCCCGTATCCCGCTATCCAGCAGAAATCCCGATATTGACACGCTTTGCGCCAATAAGCCGCGTATGGTGATTCTCAACCGTATTGACCTTGCAGACCCGGTCACAACCAATGCGTGGTATGACGATTTTCGTCAGAAGGGCTTTGCGGTGCTGAAGACCGACTGCAAGAGCCGCAAGGGCATCGACCGCTTTGTGCCGACCGTGCGTGAGCTTTTGGCTGAAAAATTGCAGCGCTATCAGGAACGCGGCTTTGTCAATAAACCGCTCAAGCTGATGATCGTCGGCATTCCGAATGTCGGAAAGTCCACGTTGATCAATCAGATTTCGGGGCGCAAGGGCGCGAAAGCCGAAAACCGCCCCGGTGTGACGCGGGGCAAGCAGTGGGTCACGGTGGATCGAGGACTGCTGCTGCTCGATACCCCCGGCATTCTTTGGCCGAAACTCGACGACGAGGAGGTCGGCAGGCGTCTTGCCTATACAGGCGCGGTCAAGGACGACATTCTCGACACCGAGACGCTGGCATGCCATTTGATCGCGATGCTGTGGCAGCGATACCCCGACGCACTGCGTGAACGCTACAAGCTCGATCCTCCCGCAGACGCGACGGGCTATGACTTGCTTTGTGAGGCGGGGCGCAGACGCGGCTTCCTGCTGGCGCGCGGCGAGATCGATACGGAGCGCATGGCGCGTGTTTTATTGGAGGAATTCCGAAATTGTAAGATCGGACGCTTTAGTTTGGAGGCACCCAATGACCTACGAAATGATTCGTGAAATCTTTAACCTGTGCAGCAACAACCAAATGCGCGATGTGTTTGTCAGTGAAATCGAGACGGAGGACACCGATGCGGTTGCAAAATCCTTTTGCACGGGGAAGAGCTATACCATAGAAAAAGAGATCAGGGACGACGGCGTGATAATCTATGAGCTGACCGTAGACGGACTGCGGCAGCGCCTGAGCTTCACGCCGGATTGAGGGACGAGAATGAACGATTTATGGAATTATGAACACGCTGCTTTTGAAGAAGGCTATCGGCTCGTCTGCGGCGTGGATGAAGCAGGCAGGGGCCCTTTGGCAGGACCCGTTTGCGCTGCTGCCGTCATTTTGCCGCCCGATTTGGAGATTGAGGGACTGAATGACTCCAAAAAGCTGACCGATAAGCGCCGCAGAGCGCTGTATGATATCATCACGGAGCAGGCGCTTGCCTATGGTATCGCCTTTGCAAGCGAGCAGGAGATCGACGAGATCAACATCCTGCAAGCGACCTTTCTTGCAATGCGCCGCGCGGTCGAGCAGCTAAAGCAGCAGCCGGAGCTTGCACTGGTGGACGGAAACCGTGCGCCGGATTTCGGCGCAGTGCCGGTAAAGACCATCATTAAGGGCGACAGCCTGAGCGCCAACATCGCCGCAGCCTCCGTTCTTGCGAAGGTTACGCGTGACCGATTCATGGAGGAACAGGATGCGCTTTACCCGCAGTACGGCTTTGCTGTCCACAAGGGCTATGGCACGCAGGCGCATTATGCCGCTTTGCGCGAGTACGGCGCCTGCCCGATTCATCGCCGAACCTTCCTGAAAAAATTCTATGGCAACTGACCTGCTCGGTCGGTGGGGCGAGAGCGTCGCGGCGGAGTATCTTCGCAGAAAACGCTATGCGCTCGTCGCTGCCAACTTTCGCTGCCGCGGCGGTGAGATCGACCTGATTGTTGAGGATCGAAAGTACATCGTTTTTGTGGAGGTTAAGCTCCGCAAGAGCGCACAATTTGCGCAGGCGCGTGAATTTGTCGATTACAGGAAGCGGGAACGTCTGAAGCAGACGGCACTGCTTTATTTGGCGCAGCACGAGGAAAGCTCCAAACAGCCGAGATTTGATGTGATTGAGATCTATGCGCCGCAGGGCTTACAGACAAAGAACCCTGAAATTCATCATTTGGAGGATGCGTTTCAATGATTCGCTTGTTTGACGGTCACTGTGATACTGCCTATGAGCTGTGGCGCAGCGGACAGCCTCTGGAAGAAAACACCTGCCATATCGACCTCCGAAAAGCATCCGCTTTCGGGGCTTACGCGCAGGTGTTTGCTTTTTGCAGCTATGCCGGTCGCGCAGACGTTGACTGTGCGGCAATGCTGACAGAGCCGCTTGCCGTTTTGCGAAAAGAGGTCAGGGAAAACGCTGCCTGCATCGCCTTTGCCGACACGCGTGAGACAATTTTGGAGACGCTTGCAGAGGGAAAAACGGCTGCGCTGCTCTCTGTCGAGGGCGCGGAGGTCATTGCGTGCGACCCGAGAAATCTTGCAGCCCTGCGCGGGCAGGGCTTCCGTATGCTGACGCTGACTTGGAACGCGGACAACGCCCTCGCAGGCTGCCATCAATCGGACGGCGGCTTGACGGCACAGGGCAGGGCGTTTGTCAGGGAAGCGCAGGCGCTGGACATCCTTGTCGATGTCAGCCATTTGGGAGAGCGCGCGTTTTGGAATCTGGTGGATATCACCGCAAAACCGATCCTCGCCTCCCATTCCAACGCCCGCGCGCTCTGCGACCACTCGCGAAATCTGACGGACGATCAGCTCCGCGCAATTGCGGAGACGGGCGGTACGGTGGGCTTAAACCTCTACCCGCCGTTTTTAGGCGAACATGCCGATTTTGAGACGCTCTTGCGACATTTGGAGCATATGCTGACGGTCTGCGGTGAGACGCATGTCGCCCTCGGCGGCGATTTGGACGGCTGCGATTTCCTTGCGGCAGGCTTTGCCTCGGTTGCCGATTATGCGGATTTTTATGCCTTTCTCTCCGCACGCGGTTATGCTGAAGACTTGCTTGACCGCCTGTTTTTTAGAAATTTACTTGCATTGTTTTGAAGGAGGCGCTGCCTTTGGCACTTTATGCGATTGGTGATCTGCATCTTTCCTTTGGCGCGGATAAGCCGATGGACGTCTTCGGCGGCGCGTGGCACGGCTATGTCGATAAGCTCCGCGCGGGGCTTTCCGTGATCACACCGGAGGATACGACCGTCCTGCTCGGCGATCTTTCGTGGGCGCTGGATCTACAGGGGGCGCGGGAGGATTTCGCCTTTATCAATGCCATCCCGGGCAGAAAGATCATTCTCAAAGGCAACCATGACTATTGGTGGACAACGGCGTCAAAATTCTATAAATTCTGTGAGGAAAACGGCTTTTCCGAGATGTACATCCTCAATAATAACGCATACGCGTATGAAGATTACGCCATCTGCGGCACACGGGGCTGGTTTTTTGAGGAGGACGCAGCTGAGGGCAGCCATAATGACAAAATATTCAAGCGGGAGCTGATCCGCTTGGAAGCCTCGCTGAAAGCGGCGGGGGAGCATGAGAAGCTCTGCTTCCTCCACTATCCGCCGCGCTACCGCGGCTACGAGTGCCCGGAGATCCTCGCGCTGTTGAAGCGCTACGGTGTCAGCCTGTGCTGCTATGGGCATCTGCACAGTGACAGCCATAAGCTGGCAGTGCAGGGCGTGATTGACGGCGTGGATTTCCGCCTTTGCGCGGCGGATTTCCTGAATTTTTGTCCAATTTGCCTGAAATAAAGGAAAAATGAAAAAAACTCTTGTATTTCTCGGAATAATCTGATAAAATAACTCGGCTAAATATATCAATATGCGCCCTTCGGCGCAGCCTATAGGAGGATAATCAATATGAATGTCAAAAGCGTAGAGAAAGAAGCCGTCCGCGCAAAGGTAACCGTCGAGATCACCCGTGCGGAGCTGGAGCCTGCACTGAATAAGGTCTATCTCAAGGTGCGCAAGGATATTACCATGCCCGGCTTCCGTAAGGGCAAGGCTCCGCGCATGGTCATCGAAGCAGCCTACGGCAAGCATGTTTTTTATGAAGATGCCATCGAGGAGCTGTTCCCCGAGATCTATAAAGAATGCGTTCTCTCGCAGGAAATTAAGCCCGTCGGCAGACCCTCCGTTTCCGCAATGAACATTGAAGACGACGGCTCCGTTACCATGACCATTGACACCGATCTTTATCCTGAGGTCACGCTCGGTCAGTATAAGGGGCTTACAGTCGAAAAGGCAGAGGCGACCATCGCACAGAGCGAGATCGACGCGGAGATTGACCGCATGGCGCAGAATGTTGCCCGCATCACCACCGTGGAGCGTCCCGCGCAGGAGGGCGATACGGCGGTCATTGACTTTGAGGGCTTTAAGGACGGCGTCGCATTTGACGGCGGCAAGGGCGAGAGCTATGAGCTGAAGCTCGGCTCGCACACCTTCATCCCCGGCTTTGAGGAGCAGGTTGTCGGCATGAGCGCAGGCGAGGAGAAGGAAATCAATGTGACCTTCCCCGAGGACTACCATGCTTCCGAGCTGGCAGGCGCTCCCGTTGTCTTCAAGGTTAAGGTGCATGAGGTCAAGGAGACTGTCGTGCCCGAGAAGGACGACGAGTTTGTCAAGGACGTCTCCGAGTTTGACACGATGGACGAGCTTCGCGCCGATATCGAAAAGCGCATTCTCTCCGAGAAGCAGGCAGGCATTGACCGCGCCTTTGAGAACGCTGCAATTGAGGCGGCTGTCGCCAACATGACCGTCGAAATTCCTGACAGCATGGTGGAAGAAGAGCTGGAGCGCGAAATGGAGCGCATGGATTATGAGCTTCGTGCACAGGGTGCGTCCCTTGAGGCTTACGCACAGATGATGGGCGGCAATATGGATGCAATCAAGAACAGCCTCCGTCCGGGCGCAATCAACACAGTGAAGACAAACGTCATGCTGGACGCTGTCGTGGATGCGGAAAGCATCGAGGTCAGCGACGAGGAGTGCGAGGAAGAATACAAGAAGCTCGCGGAATCCTATCAGATGGACGTGGAAAAGATCAAGGAGATCTTGGATCTCAAGGGGATGAAGGGCGACCTTCAGGTGCGCAAGGCAGCAAAGCTGATCACAGAATCCGCCGTCGCTGTTGCTCCCGCCGCAAAAGAGGAAACGAAGGAAGAGGAATAATCCGGCTTCCTTGCGGTTAGAATGTTTCGAGAAAGGAGCATTGCTATGAGTTTAGTACCGTATGTTGTTGAACAGACCAGCCGCGGAGAGCGTTCGTATGATATCTTTTCGCGCCTGCTCAATGACCGCATTATCTTTTTGTCCGAAGAAGTCAATGATACGACAGCCAGTCTGATCGTTGCGCAGCTTCTCTATTTGGAGGCGCAGGATCCCGATAAGGATATCCAGTTCTACATCAACAGCCCCGGCGGCAGCGTGACTGCCGGCATGGCGATCTATGACACGATGCAGTATATCAAATGCGATGTTTCTACCATCTGCATCGGTATGGCTGCGTCCATGGGCGCGTTCCTTCTCTCCTCCGGTACAAAGGGAAAACGCCTCGCACTTCCGAACGCCGAAATTATGATCCACCAGCCCTCCGGTGGCGCGCAGGGACAGGTCACCGACATCCAGATCCATGCACAGCGCATTTTGGATATCAAGCGAAAGCTCAATGAGATTCTTGCTGCCAACACCGGCAAGCCCGTCGAGCAGGTTGCCATTGACTGTGAGCGCGACCATTTCCTCACCGCAGAAGAGGCGAAGGAGTACGGCCTTGTCGATAAGGTGATCTATCAGAGATAATATTTAAGGAGAATTGAATTTGGCTGACAAATTAATTCGTTGTTCTTTCTGCGGTAAAACACAGGGGCAGGTCGAACGGATTCTCTCCGGTCCGAACGCCTATATCTGTAATGAATGCGTGGAGCTTTGCAGCACGCTTCTGCATGAGAATATGTACGAGACTGCTGAGCGCGATGATTTGCTGGAAGCGCCTGAGCGCCTTCCCACGCCGAAAGAAATCAAAGAGTATATGGACGGCTATATCATCGGGCAGGACGAAGCCAAAATCGCGCTTTCCGTGGCGGTGTATAACCACTATAAGCGCATCTATTACGGCGGCGCCTCGGAGGTCGAGCTGCAAAAGAGCAACATCCTCCTCATCGGTCCGACGGGTTGCGGCAAAACGCTCTTTGCCCAGACGCTTGCAAAAATTTTGAATGTTCCGTTTGCAATCGCGGATGCGACCACACTGACCGAGGCAGGCTATGTCGGCGAGGATGTGGAAAACATTTTGCTCCGTCTGCTGCAAGCGGCGGATTTCGATGTGGAGCTCGCTGAACGCGGCATTATCTATATCGACGAGATGGACAAAATCGCACGCAAGAGCGAAAACACTTCGATCACCCGCGATGTTTCCGGCGAGGGCGTGCAGCAGGCATTGCTCAAGATCCTTGAGGGGACGACCGCGAATGTTCCGCCGCAGGGAGGAAGGAAGCATCCACAGCAGGAATTCATTCAGATCGACACGACGAATATCCTGTTCATCTGCGGCGGTGCGTTTGACGGTCTGGATAAGATCATTGAGCGCCGCGTTGACCGTTCCAGTCTTGGTTTCGGCGCGGAACTGAAATCCCGCAAGGAGCGCGATGTCGGCGCACTGTTTGCGCAGGTTCAGCCGCATGACCTTCTGAAATTCGGTATCATTCCCGAATTGGTCGGCAGACTGCCGGTCGTCACCAGCCTGTGCAGCCTCAAGAAGGAAGACCTTGTGCGAATCCTTACGGAGCCGAAGAACGCGCTGTGCCGTCAATATCGCAGGCTGCTTGAGCTGGATCATGTGACGCTCGATTTTGAGCAGGAGGCGCTGGAGGCGATTGCGCAGAAGGCGATTGACCGCAAGATCGGCGCAAGAGGCTTGCGCGCGGTATTGGAGGATGTTATGACAAAGGTCATGTATGAGATTCCCTCCGATCCTGCGATTACAAAGGTTTTAATTACGCGCGAGTGCGTGGAAGACGGCGTTGATCCGATTGTGACACGCAAGAAGTCCCGTCCGAGCGCCGTATAACAGGGAAAGGGGGAGCAAGCCGATTGCCCCCTTTTCTTTTACCTTACGGACAAATGTCCGTAGAAAGGAGACATTCCGATGGAAGAAATTATTATTTCCGAAAAAATGCCGGTGCTTGCGCTGCGCGGGCTGACGGTTTTTCCGCAATCCACCATACACTTTGATGTGGGTAGAGAAAAGTCGATCCGAGCGCTTGAAAATGCCATGTCGGGCGACCAGCGTGTTTTTCTTGTGACGCAAAAGGATATTTTGCAGGACGACCCCTCTTTTGACGAGTTGTATGAGGTCGGCACGGTTGCGCATATCCGTCAGGTACTGAAAATGCCCGGAGACTCTGTGCGCATTCTGGTTTACGGTGAGCATCGCGCGAGAATTACCCAGCGCCAGCGAACCTCGCCCTATCTTTCCGCGCGCGTGGAATCGCTGCCCGATTTGGAATATACAAGGGGTACTGCGCGTGTCGAGGCGCTGATGCGGCAGGCAGCGCAGCTGTTTGACGAATTCACGGAGCTGTCGCAGCGCCCGGTGCAGGATGTGATGCTGCGCATTCTCGCGTCAAAGGAGCCGGGCGAGGTTGCCGATTTGATGGCGCAGGCGGCGACCTTCGCCTTTGCCGAAAAGATGCGTGTGCTTTCCCAGCTGCATCCCGTGCGGCGCTTGGAGATCACGAATCGACTGCTTGCGCGCGAGGTGGAGGTTCTGCAAATTGAAAATCAGCTCCAAGACAGAACGCAGCAGAGCATTGATAAAGGGCAGCGTGACTACTATCTGCGCGAACAGATGAAGGTGATCCGCAGCGAGCTTGGCGAAAACGACGACGAAGCGGAGCTGGAAGAGTATCATGAAAAGATCATGAAGCTGAAGCTTCCGAAGGAGACGGAGGAGAAGCTTTTGAAGGAGCTGCAGCGGCTTTCCAAGCAGGCCTATGGTTCTTCCGAGGCCTCCGTGATCCGTAACTATCTTGACATTGCACTGGAGCTTCCGTGGGACAAGCGCACAAAGGAGCGCGTGGATGTTGCCGCGGCGCGGCGGATTTTAGATGAAGACCACTTTGGCTTGCAAAAGGTGAAGGAACGCATCTTGGAGATCCTCGCGGTCAAGCAGCTTGCGCCCGACCTTCCGGGGCAAATCATCTGTCTGGTGGGGCCTCCGGGTGTCGGTAAGACCTCCATTGCCATGAGTGTTGCCCGCGCGCTTAACCGCAAGCTTGCGCGCATTTCCCTCGGCGGTATTCACGATGAGGCGGAGATTCGCGGACATCGTAAGACCTATATCGGCGCAATGCCGGGACGCATCATCAATGCCGTCTCGCAGGCAGGCTCGCATAACCCGCTTTTGCTGCTCGATGAGATCGACAAGCTGGGCAGCGATTACCGCGGCGATCCCTCAGCGGCGCTGCTGGAGGTGCTGGATTCCGAACAGAACGCGACCTTCCGTGACAACTATTTAGAGGTGCCGTTCGACCTCAGTGAGTGTATGTTCATTACTACGGCAAACACTACGGATACGATTCCGCGCCCGTTGCTCGACCGCATGGAGGTCATTGAGCTTGGCTCTTATACCGACGAGGAAAAGCTGATGATCGCGAAGCAGCACCTTTTGCCGAAGCAGCTTGCCAAGCACGGACTGAAAAAGTCGCAGGTGCGCGTTTCGGATGACGCCCTCCGCGAGATGATCCGCTGCTATACGCGAGAGTCCGGCGTGCGTAATTTGGAGCGTGAGCTTGCCAACCTCTGCCGCAAGTGCGCGATGCGCTTCGTCTCGGATGAGACAGTCAAGCGCATCAGTGTGCGCGGCGCGGATTTAGAGGAGCTGCTCGGCCCGCGTAAGATCATGCCGGATAAGCTCGCCGCGTCCGATACGGTCGGCTTGGTTACGGGCTTGGCATGGACCTCCGTCGGCGGCGAGACCTTAGAGGTTGAGTGCAATGTCGTCGAGGGCAGCGGTAAGCTGAATTTGACGGGGAACCTTGGCGATGTGATGAAGGAATCCGTGCAGGCGGCGATGAGCTATATCCGCTCCCGTACCGACGCGCTGCATATCCCGCAGGATTTCTATAAGACAAAGGACATTCATGTGCACTTCCCCGAGGGCGCCGTTCCGAAGGACGGTCCTTCTGCGGGCATCACGGTTTGCACCGCGATGGTATCCGCACTGACCGGCCGCCCCGTGCGCAGAGACATCGCCATGACGGGCGAAATCTCCATTCGCGGGCGTGTGCTTCCCATCGGCGGCTTGAAGGAAAAGACAATGGCGGCGCTGCGCCACGGCGTCAAGACCGTCATTCTCCCGCAGGAGAACGAGAAGGATCTGCGCGAGATCGACCCGACCGTTCGCTCCGCGCTGAATTTCCTGTTGGTTGACCATGTGGATTCCGTGATCGACGCGGCGCTTGTGCAGCCAATGCCGGAATTACAGCCGGTGCAGACCGTTGCGGGGCAGGCTCCCGTGCCCGTGCCGCAGAAGCCTGAGAAGCCAAGACGCAAGGAGATCAGCCAATGAACCTGCAAAAGGTAGAATTCGTTCGATCCGCAGCCCGTCCGAATGATTTCCTTTCGGACGGACTGCCGCAGATTGCCTTTGCCGGCAAATCCAATGTCGGAAAATCCTCCGTGCTCAACTGCGTGCTGCAACGGAAGAATTTTGCCCGCGTGGGGCAGAAGCCGGGCAAGACCATCCATATTAACTATTTTAAAGTGGACGGACGTGCATATTTTGTTGATCTGCCCGGCTATGGCTACGCGCAGGTTGCCGCCTCCGAAAAGGAGCGCTGGGGAAAGCTGATGGAGGCCTATTTTGCCCGCGCGGAGGAGATTAGCCTCGGAGTGATGATCGTCGATGCGCGCCACGCGCCGACCAAGCTGGACTGCGTGATGGCGGAGCTGTTTCAAAGCACAGGCTGTCCCTTCTTGGTTGTCGCAAATAAGCTGGACAAGATGAAAAAAAGCGAGATCGAACCGAACATGCAGTGCATTCGTCAGACGCTGCGCCTTTCGGAGGAGACGATGCTTCTCCCGTTCTCTGCGGAAAAGGGGACGGGACGCAATGAGCTTGTCCGCGCGATCTGCGCCTATGTGGAGTAAACCAAACTGACTGTGCCGCAATACGCTCATTTCAAATAGCGGCGATTTCTTGTACTGCGGGGACATGTCATAAGCCGGTGCAGGAATTGCCCAATCCGCGCGAATTTGTTTGTATCGTTTGCCGCTTAGGCGGTCGGCGGAGACATGTCGCTGCCCTACACAGGTGTTTTCATTATTTGCAGTGTGTGTTTACACATGGATCGTTTTCAGTCTTGCACCGCAAAACTTTCAATGGTATAATATCTATGAATTTAGCTTTTGAGGGAATGTATGGAAGAACCGAGATATCATCTGTCGGGCGTTGTGCGTTCAAATGACGCACTGCCTGCGGATTTTGACGGGCCGCTGGATGTTATTTTACAGCTTTTGAGCAAAAATAAAATAGAGATTCAGAATGTCAGCATTACCTCGATTTTGGAGCAATATCTTGCCTACCTTGACGAGATGAAACGGCTGGATATGGAAATTGCCAGCGAGTTTATCGCGATGGCTTCGCACCTGATGCTGATCAAGACAAAAATGCTCCTCTCCGCCGCCGAGCGCGAGGAGGCTATGTCGGAGATGGAGCTTCTGATTCGCTCCTTGGAGGAACGCCAATGCGCCGAGGCAAAGGATCAGATCGGGAAAGCCATGGCATTTTTGGAGCCGCGCAACGAGATCGGCTGCAATCTTTTTACGAAATCGCCTGAGCCCTATAAGGTCGATTCCACCTATCGTTATCAGCATGACAGCGCCGATCTTCTCCGCGCGTTTGCCGCTATCGCGGAGCGCAGTGAGCGAAAGCTCCCGCCGCCGGTTTCAAATTTCCGAGGCATTGTCGGCGCGGAGCCTTATCCTGTCACAAAAAAAGCGGCGCAGCTGTTAAAGCGCCTTTTGATGCGCGGCGCAGCAAAATTCCGCAGCCTGTTTCGCGGCAGCCGCTCCCGCAGTGAGATTGTCGCGACCTTTTTAGCTGTGCTGGAGCTATGCCGCGTCCGTTCTATCACGCTGGAGGATGACGGCGATGATGTGACCGTCCGCTTTTGCAAAATGCCGGACGGAGAAATGGAGAGCTTAGATGGAAGCGAAGGAACTTGAACGCGTGATCGAGGCGATCTTGTTCGCCGCGGGTGAGCCTGTGGAGACGGAGCGCATCGCCCTTGCCGTCCAGTGCGATCCCGACGAGGTGGATGCCGCCGCAAAACGCTTGATGGACAGCCTAGCCTATGATCGGCGCGGTATCCGCATTGTCCATTTGGAAAAGGCATATCAGATGTGTTCTTCTACGGAAATGTCCACTTATATTACAAAGGCACTGGAGACGCGTAAGCCGCCGAAGCTCTCCGCTTCGCAGTTGGAGGCGCTGACGATCATCGCCTATTATCAGCCCGCGACGAAGGCGTATGTTGAGCAGATTCGCGGTGTGGACAGTTCTTATTCCGTCGGCGCACTGCTCAATAAACACCTGATTGAGGAATGCGGACGACTGAACGTTCCCGGGCGTCCGATTCTCTACCGCACAACGCCCGATTTCCTGAGAACCTTCGGCTTGGAGTCGTTGGACGATCTGCCCGAAATTGAAAAAATGCAGTTCGGTAAACGCGAGCTGCCCGAGACTGAACAGGAGGCTGAACATGAGTAAAAATGTTTCCGATATTTTGAGCGCTTCGATGTCAAAGGTGCGCGAAATGGTGGATGCGAACACCGTTGTCGGTTCGCCGATCACCGTCGGCGAGGGAACGACGCTGATTCCGATCTCAAAAATCAACTTTGCCCTTGCCTCCGGCGGCGCGGATATGGCTGCGAAGCTGGCGGGACAGAACGGAACATTCGGAGGCGGCGCCGGCTGCGGCGTGAAGATTACGCCGGTGGCGATGATCCTTGTGCAGGAAGAGCGCGTGCGCGTCCTGCCGATTGACGAGCCTGCCGCGAATGCTGTGGAACGAGTGGTTGAGCAGCTTCCTATGTTGGTGGACAAGATCACCGAGCTGATTAAGGGCGGAAAAAACGAGGTTTCCGACATTTAACAGGTGTATTTCCGCCCGTGGGAGGAATGCTAACCACGGTGATGGAAATGAAACAATGGACGATCAGGACGGCAGCCGCGATGCTTGCTACCGTCCTTTTCACTTTTTCGGCTGCGGCAGCACCGTCGGTCTCCGCGCGGTGCTGCGTTTTGCTCGACGCGGACAGCGGCGAGGTCCTGTTCGCGCAGAATGCCGACACCCGCTCGCTGATTGCAAGCACGACAAAAATCATGACGGCGGTTGTGGTGCTGGAGCATTGTCCTCTCGATATGGAATACACCATTCCGCCGGAAGCGACAAAGATCGAAGGCTCCTCCATGTATCTCAAAGCAGGGGAGACATTGACGATCCGCGACCTTCTCTACGGAATGCTCCTTCATTCGGGCAATGACGCGGCAGTTGCCTTGGCGCTTGCCTGCTCAGACAGTGTGCCGGAGTTTGTTGCCTTGATGAACCTCAAGGCGCAGCAGCTCGGGCTGAATAACACGCATTTTGAAAACCCGAACGGATTGGACGGCGAGCAGCATTATTCTACCGCCGCCGATTTGGCGCAGATCACACGGTATGCGCTGGACAACGACGCGTTTCGCAAGATCGTATCCACGAAAAGCATCCGCATCGGCAACCGTGTGCTCACAAACCATAATAAGCTGCTTTGGTCGGTCGAGGGCGCGATCGGTGTGAAAACCGGCTATACCAAAGCCGCCGGAAGAATTTTGGTCAGCGCAGCGGAACGGCACGGTAGACGCCTCATTGCCGTAACGATTAACGACGGTAACGACTGGTGCGACCATGCGGCGCTGTATGACTATGGCTTTGAGCGCTATTGTGAGCGGGAGGTGCTCACGGCGGGCCGGCCTGTTGCCCGCTTGCCGCTCATGGACGGGAAAACCGCACGGCTTGCGGCAGGGGAAAATTTCCGCTATTGGCTGGCGGAGAACGAGACGGTGTGCGTTGTGCCGCTCTATCCCCGTGCAGCGTTCGCGGCGGGGGAGTACGGCTCGTTTGCGGGCTTCGGTGCGGTCTATTTGGGAGAAAAACAAATCGGGATCATTCGCCTCGTTTGGGGCGGCTTGGAGGAAGGGTATGACGGAACGCTTACAGAAAATTCTATCGGCGCATGGCGCAGCGTCCCGCCGTGCCGCTGAAAAGCTCATCGCTGACGGGCGCGTTACGGTGAACGGTAAGGTCGCGGCGGTGGGGCAGTCTGCCGATGCCGCGCACGACCGCATCTGCATTGACGGAAAGCCCCTTCCAAAGCGCGCGGAGACGGTCTGCCTGATGCTTTATAAACCGCGCGGTTATGTGACGACGCTTTCGGACGAGCGGGGGAGAAAAACGGTCTCTTCGCTCGTTGATTGCGGCTGCCGCGTCTATCCCGTCGGCCGGCTGGACTATCAGTCTGAGGGCTTGCTCCTTTTTACCAATGACGGCGCACTTGCCGACCGTTTGATGCACCCGCGCGGTGAGATCGAAAAGGTCTATGAGGTCACGGTGCGCGGCGCATTAGACACGGCGCAGACGCTCCTCTCGCGCCCTATTGTCCTTGACGGAAGAGCCATTGCGCCGCCGCTTGTCAAAAAGCTGCGGGAAAGCGGGGAGAAGGCGACCTTTGAAATTACCATCCACGAGGGCAGAAACCGTCAAATTCGCAGAATGTGCGAGGCGGCGGGACTGACTGTGGTGCGCCTTTGCAGAGTGCGCGAGGGCTGCTTGTCGCTCGGCAGGCTCTCGGTCGGCGCGTGGCGATATCTGACGGAGGAGGAGCGTTCCACCCTGTATCGGGAGGTCGGACTATGACGCAGGACATTTTAGAATGCATACATAATAAAATGAATACCTTCTCCAAAGGTCAGCGGCGCATTGCGGCGTATATTTTAGAGAGCTACGACAAGGCGGCTTTTTTGACTGCGAGCGTCCTCGGAAAAACCGTGCAGGTATCGGAATCCACCGTGGTGCGCTTTGCCGCTCAGCTCGGCTATGACGGTTACCCTGAGATGCAGAAGGCGCTGCAAGAGCTTGTGCTGCATCACCTGACCGCCGTGCAGCGTATGGAGGTCAGTGAAACGCGCATCGCGCAGGAGGATGTGATCAGCACTGTCCTGCTTGCGGACGCCGAGCGCATCCGTAAAACGGCAGAGGAGCTCGACGTCGCGCAATTTCAGTCAGCGGTAGAGACGCTGCTCTCCTCCAAACGTGTTTTTGTGCTCGGCGTGCGTTCGTCTGCCTCGCTTGCGTCCTTTCTGTGCTATTATCTGCGCTATTTGTTTGACGATGTGCGGCAATTGATGCTCTCCTCGGAAAGTGAAGCGTTCGAAGCGCTTGTCCGCATTACGCCGCAGGATGTGCTGTTGGGGATCAGCTTCCCGCGCTACTGCTCCGCAACGGTGCGTGCAATGGAATTGGCGCATTCTCGCGGCGCAAGAACGATTGCTTTGACGGACTGTGCAAGCTCACCGATTGCGCAGAATGCGGACTGCCTGCTGCTTGCGGGCAGCGGGATGGTCTCGCTGGTCGATTCGATGGTGGCACCGATGAGCGTTATTAACGCCCTGCTTGCAGCCGTTGCTTCCCGCCGAAAGAGTGAGACGACGCAGACCTTACAAAAATTTGAAGAAATCTGGGATAGCTATCATGTCTATGAAAAAAACGGCGAATGATGTTGTGATCATCGGCGGAGGCGCCGCAGGAATGTTTGCTTCGATTCTTGCGGCGGAGCGCGGTCTGCGCGTCCTGCTTTTGGAGCGAAACGACCGCTTGGGCAAAAAGCTTGCCATTACAGGTAAGGGTCGCTGCAATGTGACCAACGCCTGCACCGCAGAAGAGGTCATTAAAAATATCCCGCGTAACCCGCGATTCTTATACAGCAGCCTTTCTGCCTTCCCGCCGGAGCGGACGATGGCATTTTTTGAGGAAAACGGCTGCCCTTTGAAGATTGAACGCGGCAATCGTGTTTTTCCGACCTCCGACCGTTCCTCGGATGTGATCGCCGCGTTGGAGCGAAAAATGCGTGCCCTCGGCGTACAACGTCGACAAGAACGCGTCACGGAGCTTTTCACGCAGGAGGGGCATATTGCCGCAGTTAAGACGGAAAACGGGCTGATCTCCTGCGCGCAGGTGATTCTATGTACGGGCGGCGCGTCCTATCCCTTGACCGGCTCTACGGGCGACGGCTACCGCATTGCGCAAGCCCTCGGTCACAGCATCGTACAGCCCGTCGGTTCGTTGGTGCCGCTGACTGCGGAGGAGGACTGCGCAAAGATGCAGGGACTTTCCCTGCGCAATACCGAGTTGAAGCTGCTTGACGGCAAAGGGAAGACGGTCTATCGTGATTTCGGAGAGCTGCTGTTTACCCACTTCGGCATTTCGGGCCCGATGGCGCTCTCCGCCTCGGCGCATTGGAAGGACGGCGAACAGTATACAGTCTTGCTCGATCTGAAACCGGCGCTGGATGAGGCAAAGCTTGACGCGCGGTTTTTGCGTGATTTTGAAAAATACGCAAATCGCAGCATGGAAAACGCGCTTGCGGATCTGTTCCCGCATTCCATGATTCCCGTCCTGCTTTCGCGCGCGGGAATTGACCCGAGTCAGCGCGCAAATACCCTGACAAAGCCGCAGCGCCGTGCGCTCTTGGAGCAGACAAAGCGATTTTCGATCCGTATTCTCGGAAAGCGTCCGGTAGAGGAGGCAATCATCACACGCGGGGGTGTAAGCGCGCGAGAGATTGACCCGAAAACCATGCAGTCAAAGCTGATCGGCGGCTTGTTTTTCGCGGGGGAGATCATCGACTGCGACGCGTATACCGGCGGCTTCAATTTGCAGATTGCGTGGTCAACGGCATATGCCGCCGCCAACGCCCTCCTGCCTGCCGTGGAGTGAGAAAATGGCAAAAGTCGTGCTCATCATCGGCATAAGACCTGCCTGCTTTGCAAGCTGCTGCCCTGCGGTATGTGAAACCGTATGGTTGCGCGGCTCTAAGCAAAATGATGGTTGACAAAAGGGAGAAAATCGTTTAGAATTTTATAGTTGAATTGCAACAATGTTTGGAGTTTTTATGACAGATCGAATTTACAATGTCGCTATCGACGGCCCCGCAGGCGCGGGAAAAAGCACGGTTGCGCGCCGCGCTGCCGCCGAGCTTGGATTTGTTTATGTGGATACCGGCGCGATCTACCGCGCAGTGGCGTTAGCCGTCCTTGACCGTAAGGTTGACAGCACGAATGAAGCTGCCGTCGCTTCGCTTCTGAAGGATACAAATGTGAAGCTGCAATGGGAACAGGGCGTGCAGCATCTTTTGCTGAACGGCGTGGATGTTACAGACCGTCTGCGTTCGCCGGAGGTGTCCGACGCTTCCTCGCGTGTTTCCGCTTTCTCCGCCGTGCGCTGCTTCCTTTTGGAGACGCAGCGTGAAGTCGCGCGGCAGCAAAGTGTGATTATGGACGGGCGTGATATCGGCACAGTCGTCTTGCCGGAAGCGCAGGTCAAGCTGTTTTTGACCGCCTCCGCGGCAACGCGCGCCGAGCGCCGCTGCAAGGAGCTGCGGGAAAAGGGGCTGGAAGCGCATTACGAGGATGTCCTGCGGGATATTGAGGAGCGGGATTATCGCGATATGCACCGAGAGCTTGCCCCGCTCCGTCAAGCAGAGGACGCGGTCTTGCTGGATACCTCAGCGCTGACGCTTGCGCAGAGCATCGACGAAACTGTTAGAATCATTCGGGAGAAGCTTGCCTTATGAAACCTGTCAGCGGTTGGAGTTATCGTTTCATCTGCGCTTTCCTGCGCGGCTGCTTGCGGTTTATGCACCCGATCATCCATATTAAGGGACGCGAAAATCTGCCGCAGGGCGCGGCAATGCTCTGCTGTAACCACAGCGCGTTTTCCGATCCGATCTGGGTTATTGTGTTCGGGAAATGCCCGACGCTGCCGCGTTCCATGGCGAAGAAGGAACTGTTGGAAGCGCCTGTTATGGGCTGGCTATACCGGAAGCTCGGCGCGTTTCCCGTTGATCGCGGACATGCCGACGTCGGTGCGGTCAAGACTGCGATGCAGACGCTGAAGAACGGTGAGAAGGTACTTATTTTTCCGGAGGGCACGCGCATTAAAAAGGGAAAGGTTTCCGAGCCCCATTCCGGCGCAGTGATGATCGCTGCGCGTATGAAGGTTCCCGTCGTGCCCGTCTACCTCTCCACTAAGAAGCATTTTTGGCAGCCGGTCAAGCTGATCTACGGCACGCCGTATTTCCCGGAATACGCCGGAGCAAAGCCGACGCAGGAGGAGCTGGAAAGCCGCACGACGGAGCTGATGCGGACGATCTACGCAATGGGGGAGCAAGTATGAAGCTGACGGTTGCGGAATCGGCAGGCTTCTGCTACGGTGTTCACCGTGCCGTTGATCTTGTCGAGCGAACTATTCAAGAGGGAAAATCGGCTGTCACCTTCGGGCCGATTGCCCATAATCGTCATTTGGTAAAACGTTTTGAAGAGCTCGGCGTGCGCGAGATTGCCTCCGTGGACGAGGTTCCTGACGGCTGTACCGTCATCATCCGCTCTCACGGCATCCCGCGCGAAACCTATGAGGCGCTTCGCGCGAAAAATGTCGAGATTGTGGACGCAACCTGTCCCTCTGTCAAACGCATTCACGGAATCGTCGCAAAAGCCGAGGTACAGGGGAGACAACCCATTATCATCGGCACACCGACGCATCCCGAGGTGCAGGCGATTGCGGGCTGGTGCGAACATCCGCTTGTGTTTTCCAACGCAGAGGAGCTTGAAAAATGGCTTACCGAAGCACCGGAAAATCCAAATATTCCCATTTCTGTCGTTTCTCAAACCACAAGCACGCAATTTTTATGGGATTCCTGCAAGAAAATCATAAAAAAGGTGTGTACAAATCACGAAATATTTGATACAATATGCAAAGCAACCGAAAATCGACAGCGCGAGGCAGCGACGCTTGCCGCACAATGCGATGCAATGGTCGTCGTAGGGGATCGCAACAGCTCCAATACGGGGCGTTTGGCGCATATTTGTGCCGAGTATTGTAAGCAGGTCTCTCTTGTTGATTGCGCGGACGAGCTTGATTTGTCCGTATATCGGGGCATGAACCACATTGGCATCACAGCGGGTGCTT
>JAQXWB010000043.1 GCA_029225225.1 Bacillota bacterium
CGGGGACATGTCCCCGCCCTACAGGGGCTGCTTCATTTATTTATATCTTTTGTGATGTACACCGATCGTTTATGATCGCCTCTACGATGCCTTCTGCGGAGATCTTTGGCGCAGTCAGAAATGCTTCAGCCGTATCATGGGAGAGCGTTTCCGCCGTAACCTTTCCAATACAGACGCAGCGCGTTCCCGTCGGTATTGCACCGTAGCGCTCAATGAACCGCTTCACGCCGCCGGAGCTGGAAAAAGTCAGGTAATCCAACGGCAGCAGCGCTTCACACTCCTCCGTTTCCATATCATAAAGGGCGATGTCCCGCACGGAAAAGCCCGCATTACGCAAAGCCTCCGGCAACGCTGGCGTGCCGCTTGCGGAGCGGAGCAGTACGATTGATTCCTCTGGTTTCGCTGCGACAATCAGCGCATCCGCCAGTGCTTCGCAGGTTGCGGTCATAGGGCAAAGCGTTGCGTGTAAGCCATAGCGTTCCAATGCTGCACCGGTCGCAGCGCCGATTACGGCAAGCTTGTGCTTTTGTAAGCAGCGCGAGGTAAACTTTTCCTCCTCCATCCGACGGAAAAAGGTTGCTACGCCGTTAGCAGAGGTAAATACCAACCATGAAGGCGTATCGCACAAGACTTGAAAACCAAGCTCCGTCGGCAGCCCCTTTATGGCAAACCGCAGCACCCAATTTGCCTCCGCACCGAGTGCGCGCAGGGCAGTCAGCTGTTTTTCCGCAACCTCCCGCGTCCCAGTAACGCCGACCCGCACGCCTTGCAGCTGTGCGGTGAGATGCATTGCCGCCACTTCACCGATGACGATCACGGCAGGCGCGCGCACACCGGCGTCATTTGTCTTCTGCGCAATCTGACACAATGGTGCGCGCACCTGCATTGGGTATGGCGCATTGCCGCCGGAGAGCACCGCCGCCGGTGTGTTGCCGCTTTTTCCTGCCGCGATCAGTCGGGCAGTGATTGCAGGCAGCTGCCGCAAGCCCATCAAAAAAACAAGTGTTCCGGATAGCTTTGCCAAAGTGTCAAGATCTTCGGGCAGTCCGTCCGGCGTGCCTGCGGTATGCGCCGTGACAATATGCACGCTCCGGCTCAGACCGCGATGGGTCACGGGAATACCTGCCTCCGCCGGAATCTCGATTGCGGAGGGAATTCCCGGAACCTCCTGACACGGGATTCCCGCAGCGGTCAGAGCTTGTATTTCCTCGCCGCCTCTTCCGAAAAGATAGGGATCGCCGCCCTTTAAGCGTACCACACGCAAGCCGGAACGCGCCAAGTCAATCAGCCTTTGATTGATCTCCTCCTGCGCTGCCGCATGTGCACCGCTCCGCTTACCCATGTAGAATCGCTGCGCGGATTCGGGCACGGCTTCCAATAACGCCGGATCGATCAGATCGTCGTAGACCACAGCCTGACACTGCCGCAACAGGCGCAGTCCGCGCACCGTAATGAGATCAGCTTTCCCGCAGCCAGCACCCACCAAGGCAACGCTGCCCATTGGTAAGCCGCAAATGCAAGCTTCTGCCTCCTCCTGCGTCAGCGGCGCACCCTTTTCCATGCAGGCTTTGAATAAAGCACGGAACACATCCGCGCGTTTGCGTTGTTCCGGTATCCTGTTTTTCAGTATCGGACGCATGGACTCCAGCCAAGTAAGCATCTCGTCCAAGTTTTCCGGCAGCAGTTCCCGCAATTCTTCCTTAAAATAAGCGGCTGCGCTCGGACTGGCGCCGCCGGTCGAGATGCCTGCCGAGAACTCGCCCTGCTGCACGAGTGCGGGAAAGAAGAAGCTGCATTGGGAAGGCTCGTCCGCTACATTCACGGGAATATGCCGTTTTTGGCAGAGCATCGCAACCTCCCTGTTGACTGCCCCGTCATCCGTCGCGGCAATGACCATCGCAGGGCGAGGGCGAAGATCTGCCGCACGAAAAGCGCGCAGCCGCAACTTTACTTGAGGAAATGCCTCGATCTCCGGCAAAATACTTGGCGCAACCACCGTCAAGCTTCCGCTGTAAGGCAGCAGCTTTTGCAGCTTACGCAGCGCCACCTTGCCGCCGCCGACGATCAAGACGGGACGGTCCTTCAGCTCTATAAACATCGGAAAATACGGCATGCTCTACACCTCCTTCGCAGTGCAATAATACTGCGCGCCGTGGTGCGTATCGACACGATGGACACCCACGCCGAATACCCGTTCCGTCACACCGCTTTCGAATACGGCTTCCGGCTTGTCACAGCAAAGCAGAACGCCCTGCTCAAAAACCGCGATACGATCCGCTTCTCGCAGCGCCAGCGGAAGATCATGCAGCACCAGCACGACCGCTCTCCCCTCTTTTGCAAGCGTGCGCGCCGTCTGCATGGTTTGGAACCGGCGGTTGATATCTAAATAAGTGGTCGGTTCGTCCATAAAGACCGTCTGCGTCTCCTGCGCCAGCGCCATTGCCAAATATACGCTCTGCCGCTGACCGCCGCTGAGGCAAGTGACATCGGTATTCTCGTGCTCTCTGCTTCCCGTCGCGTCCATTGCTCTGCGCGCAATGGCATAGTCCTGCTTGCAGTAGCGTCTCGGATAGGATAGATACGGGAATCTGCCGTGCAGTACCATACGCAGCGCTTGAATGGACGGCGTGTTGCGGCTTTGCGTCAGGAACGCCGCCTTTTGCGCGATTTCCTTCCGCTTCATCCGGCGTATTTCCGTCCCGTCATATAAAACCTCACCTTCCATTGCCTGCAGCAAGCCCAGCGCAGCCTTTAACAGCGTTGACTTTCCGCTGCCGTTGGGGCCGAGGAGCGCCAGCACTTCGCCCGGCAGGAAATCCAACGACACATTCTTCACGACAGCTTTTCCGCCATAGCCTGCGGAGAGATTCTTTATTTGAATCATGCGCGTCCTCCTCTCTGCCGAAACAAAAGCCAAAGGAAAAAGGGCGCGCCCGCGAACGCCAGCACGATGCCGACGGGCAGCTCAAACGGCGCAAACAGCACCCTTGCCAAGAGATCGCACACCGTAACGAAGAACGCACCGCCCAACGCCGAGGACACAAGCAGCGGCAAACTATCCTCTCCCAAAAAACGCCGCATGGAGTGCGGAACAATCAGACCGACAAAGCTCAATAGTCCGGAAAAGCTCACCGCCGCACCTGCCAGCGCCGCAGCTAAGATCAAAAGAAGGATCCGCATCGGCTGAACGGATAGTCCGAGAGTCTGTGCGGTATCGCTCCCTAATCCAAGACGCTCCAACTGCTGCGACAGGGAGAAGATGATCACCAAACTGACCAAGATCATCCCGACTGCCGGCGCAAGCTGATTCATCGTGACCCCCGTAAAGCCCCCGATGCGGAAGTCTGAAACACCGTTTAACGCCTCCGGCACCAGTGTGACCACCGCGTCAATGCCTGCGCTGAACAGGGCGGAAACGGCGACACCCGCAAGCACCACGGTCGTGCGCGCGGCACCGTTGCGGCGTGATAAGCCCGTCACCAGCAGGACACCCGCCAGCGCGCCTCCGAAAGCCACAAAAGGGGTATATTTCTGTGCCAGCGGCGCAGTGGCGCAAACAACACCCACAGCCAAGCCGGCGCCGGAATTGACACCGATGATACTCGGAGAAGCAAGCGGATTGTTCAGAACCGTCTGGATCACGACGCCGGAGACCGCCAGCGCAGCACCCGCCAACAGTGCCGCGCAGGTGCGAGGCAGGCGGGTATAAAGCACGATACGCGTAGCAGTCGAACTGCGATCACGTCCGAAAAGCGCGTTCAGCACCTGCATCGGCGACATCTGCACCGACCCAATCCACAGGCTGAGCACCGCCGCAGCTAGTGTAAAAACGCATAGCCCTGCCAAGAAACAGCCTTTACTGCGCCGGGTAGAGAATATCCGCGAGCTGTTCATAGGCTTCCCCCCATCGAGCATTTGGTTTCAGATTATACAGATTCGGATCCATCACATAATAGCGTCCCTCCCGCACGGCGGTCAGGCTCCCCCACGCGGGATTGCACAGAAGCGTCGTCTCCAAAACCTCCTGCGCGTCTGACGGATCGGCGCTTTGCAGCACAACGAAGATATCGTCCGGATCGGCAAGCAAAATTTCCTCCATGCTGAGCTGCTCTAACAAGCTGTTGTCCCTGTCTGCAATATTCTCGCAGTCCAACGCCGCCAGCATTTCCCCTAAAACACTTCCCTCGCTGTTTTTTACCTTGCAGGAGCTGCCGGTCACGCGGATATACAGCACGCTCGGTCGTGTGCCGTCCGCACGAAGCAGCGCATTCTCCACCTGCATCTGCACAGCGCTTCCGTAAATCTCATAGTTTTCCGCATTTCCCGTGATCTGTGTGCAAACCTTCAGCATCCGCAGATAATCGTCAAAGCTGTTCACGGAGAAGTAAGCGGCATTGATCCCCATTTGATCAAAGGTTTCCTCCAGCGCGACATTCCGATCCGTGCCGCAGCTTGCAAGGACAAGATCCGGCTCACAGGCAAGAAGCTGCTCAAGATTCAACTCCTTCGCCGCGCCCAAATGCACGACATCTTCCCGCAGCGGCAGGTCATAATAGGTCCATGTAGCATCCGTTGCAGCGACGATCTGCTCCGCGCCGCCGGCAAGGCACCAGATATCCGCAAAGCTGGCGATCAGACAAGCCATCCGTTGCGGACGGTCAACCGTCACCTGCCGTCCTAAATCGTCCGTAAAGGTCACAGCAGTTTCCGAGTCCGCTTCCGACGCTGCCTCTAAATTCGTGCTGCCGCAGCCGCTCAGAAGCAGGAGGCAGCATAGTATCAAAATTAAAATCGACTTTTTCAAGAGCTCTATCCTTTCTCTTCATAGGCAAAAATAAAGACCGGTCACATGGACAAAAGGGCATACGATTCCTTTCCGGTGAAAAGAGATCGTTTCAAAGCCCTTCATCGTCCAATGCGATCCGGCAGATTCATCTTAACGGCATTATTGTAGCAGGAATTCGTGCTTTTGTCAACGCGGGAGCGGCGGCATTTCCTGCTTGTACATGCAAAAAAAGGAAAGGATTTTATGTGATTGCTTTTCGTATTGCTGTTGCGTTTCCACGCGACAATTGCTATAATAAAAAAGTAAAATCAGAAAAAGAAAAGGAGCAGAGGCTATGAATGTCATTGTCATCGGCGGCGTGGCTGCCGGTACAAAGGTCGCAGCAAAGCTAAAGCGTCAGGATCGCAGCGCAAAGGTCACCGTTTATACCAAAAGCAAGGACATCTCCTACGCCGGTTGCGGGCTTCCCTACTATGTCGGCGGAAGCATCGAGACGCGCGAGGAATTGATCGTCAACACGCCCGAAAAGTACGCAGGACTGACGGGCGTGGAGGTTCGAACCGAAATGGAGGCTGTCGGCATCGATGCCGCCGCGAAAGCCGTCCGCTTTGCCAACGGCGAGACCGTTACATATGACAAGCTCGTTATTGCTACAGGCGCCGTGCCCTTTGTTCCCAATGTCGCGGGCACCGAGCTGCGCGGCGTATTCACCATGCGCACGCCGGACGACGCGATCAGCTTGCGTTCCTACATTGACGAAGCGCACTGCCGCAGCGCCGTTGTGGTCGGCGGCGGCTTTATCGGCTTGGAGATCGCCGAGAATCTGATGGCAAAGGGGCTGAAGGTCACCGTCGTTGATATGGCGGATCAGATCATGCCCAATCTGTTTGACGCAGAGCTGGCGGGATATCTCCGTCGCCAGCTACAGCGCAGGGGGCTGCGCATCGTCACGGGCGCAAGCTTGGAGGAAGTGCTGGGCAGCGAAAGCGCCACCGGCATCCGCACCAGTGTCGGCTCCTTTGAGGGCGATTTGGTGGTGCTTGCCATCGGTGTCCGCCCCGCCACCGCATTTTTGGCAGACTCCGGCTTAGAAATGAGCCGCGGCACCATCGTCGTAGACGAGCATCTGCGGACGAACTTAAATGATGTTTACGCCGTCGGTGATTGCGCACAGGTCTATAACCGTATTACCGGAAAAGCACAATGGTCTGCCATGGGCTCCACAGCAAATATCACCGGTCGCTGCCTTGCCAAGAATCTGACCGGAGAGGATGCCGTCTACGGCGGATGTTTGGGCACCGGCGTTGTCAAGCTGGCAAGCGATCTGAACGCAGGCCGTACCGGTCTGACGGAAGCGCAGGCAAAGGACGCAGGCTTTGACGTCGTCACCGTGACCTGTGTAACGGATGACAAAGCCCATTACTATCCCGACTCTGCCACCTTTGTTACAAAGCTGGTCGCCGACCGTGGCTCGCATAAGCTGCTCGGCATTCAGGTCGTGGGCGCGGGCGCAGTTGACAAGATGGTAGACATCGCAGTTACCGGAATTGCCATGGGTGCCAAGGTTGAGGATTTTGACACGCTGGACTTTTCCTATGCTCCTCCCTTCTCCACTGCCATTCATCCCTTTGTACAAGCCTGCTATATTTTGGAAAACAAAATGTCCGGCGCGTTTGAGACCTTCACGCCCGCCGAATACGCTGCTGGCAAAGCACGAAGCTACCGTGTCCTTGACGCCCATCCCGCGCCCTCCATTCCCGGCGCAAAGTGGGTGGAACTGAGCAAGGTCAATGCACCGCTTGACGGCATCGACAAGGAGGACAAGCTTCTGCTGGTCTGTGCCAAGGGCAAGCGCGGCTATTTCCTGCAAAACCGTCTGAAAGCACTCGGCTATACCAACACCCGTGTGTTGGAAGGCGGCGCGTTCGTCAACGAAGTCAAGGTACAGTTCCAAGGCGGCAAGCTGCCTCCCGAGGAGATCAAGCGCGTCAAGGCGCTGGGCTGCTTGCAGGATAAGCGCTATCCCGATGTATTCAATGTCCGCGTGATCACCCGCAACGGCAAGATTACCGCCGCAGAGCATCGCACCATCGCCGAAGCCTCCGAACGCTTCGGCTCCGGTGCAGTCACCATGACGACCCGCCTGACGCTGGAAATTCAGGGCGTAAAGCATGAGAATATCCAACCGCTGATCGACTTCCTGAACGAGCGCGGTCTGTCCACCGGCGGCACCGGCTCTCTGGTGCGTCCCGTTGTCTCCTGCAAGGGCACTACCTGTCAATACGGTCTGGCGGACACCTACGGTCTTTCAGAGAAGCTGCACGAGCGTTTCTATGTAGGCTATCACGGCGTGACACTGCCCCATAAGTTCAAAATCGCCGTCGGCGGCTGCCCCAACAACTGCGTCAAGCCCAATCTGAACGATTTGGGCATCATCGGTCAGCGCGTACCGATGATCGACTTTACCAAGTGCCGCGGCTGTAAGAAGTGTCAGATCGAAGAGAGCTGCCCCGTCAAGGTCGCCAAGGTCGTGGACGGCAAGATCCGCATTGATCCGACCGTCTGCAACAACTGCGGACGCTGCAAGGGCAAGTGTCCGTTCGGCGCTTTGGAAGAGTACAAGGACGGCTTCAAGATCTACATCGGCGGACGCTGGGGCAAGAAGGTCGCCCACGGCATGCCGCTAACTAAGATCTTCACAAGCGAAGATGAAGTCATGGAGGTCGTTGAAAAAGCGATCCTCCTGTTCCGCGACGAGGGCATCTCCGGCGAACGCTTCGCCGACACAGTCGCCCGTCTCGGCTTCGACTATGTCAACGAAAAGCTCCTCTCCGGCTCCGTCGATAAGGCAGCCATCCTCCACAAAACCGTAAAAGGCGGCGCTACCTGCTGACCAAGGTCACAAACATAAGCGCGAAACGCCCTCTATTGCTCTCATTGCGGAGACGCATCTCACGAAACGAACCAGCCGTTGTAAGGCGGGGACATGTCCCCGCCGACCGCGAAGCGGCAGGCAGCATAGGCGAACAAATCTGTATGCACTCGGTAGTTCCTACACGCGGCTTATGCCATGTCCCTGCCCTACAGAAGACTTCACAGAAATGACATTCGCTGCTGCACCCATCCTATCATTCATGAAATACACAAATTTTGAAGCCCTCACTCGACTATCCGAGTGAGGGCTTCCATTGTTCGATCAGGTCGCGGTGTGTCGGTGCGATTTCAAGTGCTTTCAATTCTTGCGGAGCAAAAAAGCGCAGCTCGCCGGATTCGCGGCTTTTGACAAGCCGGGGTTCATCTTGCAGCACCGCTTGAAAGAGGACAATGATCATGCGCCAAACCGTTCCGTCGCGGTAGGCGGCGATGCGGTCGTCGTCGCACACACGCACCTGTGTAAAAGCGTTCTCCGGCAGGAATATCCCCGTCTCCTCGCGCACCTCCCGCGCGATCCCCTGCGTATAGCGTTCGCCGTTTTTGAGGCGTCCGCCGATCAGTCCCCACGCACCGCAGTCCCACCGCCGTTCAAGTAGGAGCTTTCCGTCCCACTCGAGATAGACATTCGTGCCGATGTGCGTCGGGCTGTTCGGCTTCGGCGCGTTTGGATCATTCAGATAATAGGTGGCGATTTTCAACAGACCTCTCCCCTTTTCGACGCTATAGCATCCGTAGGGCGCGCCGACTCAGCGCGCCGGTGCAGGAACTACCAACGATGTACAAATCCGCTTGTTTTCCATGTCTGCCGCTTCGCGGACGGCACGCCGAGCCGGCGTGCCCTACGAGCTGCCTGCGGTTTCAAATGTTGCTTACCCCAAGTATAACATTCCGCATTTCTTTTCGCAAGCACTAAAGTCGTGGATCTACCGGCTCGCTTTCAAAGGCTAACACGCCGAACGCACATTGGTGGACTCTGTGCAGTGGCTCCTTGCTCACAAAACGCTCCAAGGACTCCACTCCCAGCGCGAACTCCCGCAGCACCAACTGCCGTTTCCGATGCAGGCTGCGCTTTTTCAGCCGCTGCATATGCTCCGCCTGCGTATACTCCGGACTGTAAATAATGCGCAGATATTCCCGCCCTCTGCACTTAACCGCAGGCTGCAACAGCTCGTTGCCCTTCTCTCTTTTTAGGGGTTACAAAGAAATCGGAAATCGACGCAAACCTCACCCCGCACATCCTCCGGCATAGCTACTGCACCCGCCTCTTCGAGCTGGGATTTGACGTAAAAGAAATCCAGTATCTGATGGGACATAGCACACCGGAAATGACCCTCCGCGTCTACACGCACTACAGCAAAAAGACGCGCTACGCCGATACCGCCGCCCGCATCCGCTCCGCAATCTGACCGCGACATAAACAACCATAAACACATAGCGAAACGTTTAATTGAGTACAAACGTGGTACAAACGTTTTCAAGCAATCAACAAAAAGTTCTAAAAACGCAGAAAAAGACCCAAAATCTTTCGATTTCAGGTCTAAAAAATGGTGGAGATAAGCGGGATCGAACCGCTGACCTCTTGAATGCCATTCAAGCGCTCTCCCAGCTGAGCTATACCCCCATGCAAATTGTCCTGCACTCAAGTGCATGGGTATTATAGCAAACTCTTTTCGAAAAAGCAACTATTATTTTTAAAAAAATTGCATTTTTTTGTTTGACGCAAAAGCAAGCCGTGAAGCATCCGCACGCGGTTTACTTTTACATAGCAAAAAGCACGATTTACGATATTGTTTCCGAAATATGCACGCAGGAAAGTGCGCGAACACGGGTGATAAGATCTGCACGGGTTAAGCCCTTCGAACCCCGGAAGGTTGCAAGGAAGCAGAGATAATCTCCGTTTGGATTCGTCTCCCGCTCAATCTGCAAATTGGAAACCGCAAGTCCTGCTTCACGGACAGCTTGCAAGAATTCCCCCATTGAGACTGCCTGTTCCAGTTCGACATACAGCTCTATCGCGCGCAAATGACGACGCATGTAACTATCCCACAAATGCAAAAGCGTCAAAACCACAAAGATCGACACCGCGCCGATCAGCGCAACCTCATAGAAGCCAATGCCAACTGCTAAACCGACACATGCAGAAGCCCACAAGCCCGCCGCAGTCGTTAACCCCTTGATCTGATTCCTCGATGTGACAATGATCGTCCCCGCTCCGAGAAAGCCGATACCGCTGACGACCTGCGCTGCCATGCGCACCGGATCGCCAACGCCGAACACCTGCACGGCATATTGATTCGTGATCATCACAATACATGCACCGATGCAGACCAGCATGTAGGTGCGCAGTCCCGCCGGGCGATTTTTCATGCCCCGCTCCATTCAGATTGCGCCGCCGAGAATAATCGCGGTGAGGATGCGAACAAAAACGGAAAGCAGCGTCAGTTCACGCAGCTAAAATATGGGATGACCTCCTTGCTCAGATTCCGTGCCGGTTGCAGTGTTATTATCATAGAAAACCAACACTGAAAAAGCAAGCCACGCGTCCATTTCTTTCCTATACTTTTCTGCTTGACATATACCCCATAGGGGTATATAATAAGGATGAATAAGAGAAGAAAGGAAGGGAAACGCTATGGAGAAAGAAGCTTGCTGCTGTGCAAAGACCAAAGAACGCACGGCGGAGGAATACCGCAGCCTGATCCACCGTTTAAATCGTATTGAAGGTCAAGTGCGCGGTATTAAAGGGATGCTGGAGCGCAACGCCTATTGTACGGATATCCTCGTGCAGTCCTCCGCAATCAGCGCGGCGCTGAATGCTTTTAATCGGGAGCTGCTTGCAAATCATATTCGCACCTGTGTTGTCGATGACGTTCGGGCGGGAAAAGACGAAGTCATTGACGAGCTGGTTGCAACGCTGCAAAAGCTAATGAAATAGAGGAGGTCAGAATATGCAACAATACTCTGTCACAGGCATGAGCTGCGCCGCGTGCAGCGCCCGTGTGGAGAAGGCGGTCCGTGCGGTCGAGGGTGTGACGGACTGTTCCGTCAGTCTGTTGACCAACTCCATGGGCGTGGAGGGCACCGCCTCGGAGCATGCCATTATTGCGGCGGTAGAGGCTGCGGGTTACGGCGCCTCCCGAAAGGGTGAGCAAAAAGCTGCGTCACAAGAGGAGGACGCGCTAAAAGATCGAGAGACTCCCGCGCTGAAACAACGTCTGATCGTCTCGGTCGGTTTTCTTCTCGTGCTGATGTATTTCTCGATGGGGCATATGCTGGGGCTCCCCTTACCACGCTATTTTGAAGAGAATCATGTTGCCGTCGGACTTGTGCAGCTCCTTTTGTCAGGCATTATCATGGTCATAAATCAGAAGTTCTTCGTTAGCGGTTTTAAAAGTCTGAGGCATCGCGCGCCGAATATGGATACCTTGGTGGCTCTCGGCTCGATAGCTTCCTTCTTGTGGAGCGTTTACGCCCTCTTTGCCATGACGGCAGCGCAGGCACACAGCGACATGACTGCGGTCATGGAGTATATGGACGAGTTCTATTTTGAATCCGCCGCCATGATACTCACGCTCATCACCGTCGGCAAGCTGCTGGAAGCGCGTGCAAAGGGCAAGACAACGGACGCGCTGAAAAGCCTGATGCAGCTCGCGCCGAAGACTGCCGTAATCCTGAGAGATGGGAAAGAAGTCACTGTTCCCATTGAGCAAGTACGCAAGGGAGATCGCTATTTCGTCCGCCCCGGGGAAAGCATTCCCGTAGACGGCATTGTGTTGCACGGCAGCAGCGCAGTCAATGAAGCGGCGCTGACGGGCGAAAGCCTCCCCGTAGACAAGTCGGAGGGCGACCCTGTCTCCGCCGCGACGGTCAATCAGTCCGGCTTTTTAGAATGTGAAGCGACCCGCGTCGGAGAGGATACCACGCTCTCGCAGATCATCAAAATGGTCAGCGACGCGGCCGCGACAAAAGCGCCGATTGCGAAAGTCGCAGATAAGGTCTCAGGCGTTTTCGTTCCCGTCGTGATTGGTATCGCCGTCATTACAACTCTCATTTGGCTTTTGGTCGGAAAAGAGTTCAGCTTTGCGCTGGCGCGAGGCATCTCCGTGCTGGTCATCAGTTGCCCCTGTGCGCTCGGACTCGCAACCCCTGTTGCGATCATGGTCGGCAACGGCGTCGGCGCGAAAAACGGCATTCTGTTCAAAACGGCAGTCTCATTGGAGACGACCGGCAAGGTGCAGATCGTCGCGCTGGACAAGACCGGCACGATTACACGCGGCGAACCGACCGTCACGGAGCTGGTGCCTGCCGAGGGCTGTACCGAGGAGGAGCTGCTTGCCGCTGCCTTTGCCTTAGAGCAAAAAAGCGAGCATCCTCTGGCAAAAGCGATAGTGCAGGCAGCGAAGGAACGGAAGCTGAAGGCCGAGGAGGTTGCGGACTTCCGCGCGCTGCCGGGAAACGGTCTGACCGCAAGTCTGAACGGCACTCCCCTATTCGGCGGAAGCCTTCGCTTTATCAGCAGCCGAGTCTCCGTACCGGAGGCAGTGCGCTTGCAGGCGGAGCGACTGGCAGCGCAGGGCAAAACGCCGCTGCTGTTTGCCCGAGGCCCGCGCCTGCTCGGTATCATCGCAGTCGCGGATACCATCAAAGAGGATAGCCCGCAAGCCATCAAGGAGCTTCAGGACATGGGAATCCGCGTTGTCATGCTGACGGGAGACAATGAAAAAACCGCCAATGCCATCGGGGCGCAGGCGGGTGTGGACGCGGTGATCGCGGGTGTACTTCCCGACGGCAAGGAGGTGGTCATTCGCACGCTGCAAAGCTACGGTAAGGTCGCAATGGTCGGCGACGGTATCAACGACGCACCTGCTCTGACCCGTGCAGACATCGGCATTGCCATCGGCGCAGGCACGGATGTCGCCATTGACGCCGCCGATGTCGTGCTGATGAAAAGCACGCTGCGTGATGTACCCGCCGCAATCCGTCTGAGCCGCGCGACCCTGCGAAATATCCATGAAAATCTGTTTTGGGCGTTTTTCTATAATGTCATTGGTATCCCGTTGGCAGCAGGCGTATGGTATCCGCTGTTCGGTTGGAAGCTGAATCCGATGTTCGGCGCAGCCGCCATGAGCTTATCGAGCTTCTGCGTCGTAACAAATGCGCTGCGGTTGAATTTCTTCCGCTTGCACGATACAAGGCACCGTCGGCGTATTGCGCCTGTTTCGTTAGACGCCGCCTTGTTAAACCGGAACACAAGCACGCGCAAGCTGCTTCAAATCGAAGGCATGATGTGCGGGCACTGTGAGGCAGCCGTCAAAAAAGCGTTGGAAGCTCTGCCGCAGGTCGAATCCACCGTCGCAGACTATCAAAAAGGAACTGCGATTGTCACTCTAAACGCCCCGATCGACGACGGACTTCTTAAAAGCGCCGTTGAGGCGGAGGACTATACCGTGCATTCCGTTACCGCATTGTAAGCAAAACCGACGCGCCGTACAGAGTGTATACGGCGCCTCGGAATGTATCCGTATTTTGAACGCTCTAAACAATGCGGCTGCGGATTCCGTGGCTTCTTAGATAATATCGTCCGGTTCGCTGCCCCCAGTTTCCGAATTGTCGCTCGGGTCTGCGGGTTGTTCACCGACACCGTCGGGCGGTTCGCGGTTTTCATCGGGACGTCCTCCCATATCGCCGGGTTGTTCGCCATTTTCACCGGGACGTCCGCCCATACCACCGCGACCGCCTCCACCGTTGCCGCCGCCCATGCCTCCGGGGCGTCCTCCGAAGCCGCCCATACCGCCGACATTGCCGTATTGCAGCGAATCCATCGTAAATGTTGTATTCGCGCTTCCCGCTGTGAGCGTGTAAGCCTCTCCCTGCTTCAGCTCCGGTGTGCTGAGAAGGACGCAGTCATAAGCTTTTTCTGCGGTAAAGGAGACAATCGTCATTCCGCTGCTGTCCGTCAGCGTGACGGTCGTTCCCGCCTGTTGCGCGCTGACACTGAGCAGAATCGTACCCTGTGTTGAGTCGGTACCGAAGCTCTGCGCCATCCCCGAACTGCCTGCCGCGAGGAAGATGCCGCCCGTAATCGTCGCATTTCCCGCATAATCCAGCGAGGCATTTCCGTTGTCGCTGGGTCCGAAGACGTAAGTCTCGCCGCCGCTGACGGTCACGCTGCCGTTGGAATCCACGCCGTCGCCCGAAGCGGAAATACGCAATGTGCCGCCGCTGATGGAGATATAGGTATTTTCATTCGACGCAAAGCGGTCGCCGCCAAAACCGCCGAAGCCGCTTTCATCGGTTCCGCCGGCTGCATTCAATCCGTCATCGCTTGCGGTCACGGTGATGCTGCCGCCGGAGATTTCGATTGCTTGCCCTTCTAAGCCCTCGTAGCTCTGCGTCACGGTAACTGTACCGCCGGAGATCATAAGTCTCCCGTCCGTATGTGCGCCGTCGTCGCCGGTTTGCAAGGTCAGCTCACCGCCGGAGATTGCAAGGTTTCCGTTACTATGCAGCGCGTCATCCGCCGCGTCAATCCGGAATGTCCCGCCGAGGATACATAGCGTGCTTCCCGCCTTCAAGCCCTTCGTGCTGGCAGCGTCCTCGTTGCTCGTGCTTTCCGTCGGCGCGCCGAATCTGCCGAAGCCCATATCCGTCTTCGCCGTGGCGTTCGCGCTGCCGCCGCCGGAGGTCAGTTGATAGTCTCCGTTTTCAATCTGCAAAACCGTTCCGGCACTCATTGCATCGCCCTGCGCCGTAATTTGTAAGCTGCCGTCGGTAATATAAACGCCGCCCAAGGTGGCATCCTCCGCATTCTCCGCGTGGATTCCGTCTTTGCCGCTGACAACGGTGAAGCTGCCGCCTGCAATCGCCACACTGTCCTTACCGCATAAGCCGTGGCTTGCGGCTGTGACGGTATACCTCCCGCTCGTCACGGTCAGTTCATCCTTTGAGACGATCCCGTGTCCTGCCGCTGCATTGACGGTCAGGCTTCCCTCGCCGTTCAACGTCAGATCATCCTTCGAGAAAATCGCCGCGTCAATGTTATTCTCATCGACTTCAATATATTCTCCGCCGTTTTCAAGCGTATTTTCGCTGCCCACTGCCGTGGTAAGGAACACCTTATCCGCCGAGCGAATGTAAAGCGCCGCAGAAGTGCTGCTTTTGACCGTCACGCCGTCTAAAATCAACTGTATCTTATCCGTTTTTTCCGCATCAATGATGATGCTCCCATCGTTGAGCGTGCCGCTGAGCAGATAGCTTCCCTCCTCTGTGATCGTGATCACATTGTCCGCGATCCTCACCGCGTCCGAACTGCCGGTCGCGCCGTCGCCGGTCAGCGTGATGCGCACGCACTCATTTTCGTCATATCCAACTTCATAATCTCGGTCGCTGAAGAATGCAGAAAGCGTCTCCGGCGATACGATAGCAGTCGGCTGCGTGCTCTCCGAGGTTGGGGCTGCATCTCCGCTGTCGGCGCAGGCGGTAAGCAGCAGTAATGCGGTAAGAAGCGGTAGTAATTTCACTTTTTTCATCGTAGTTCACCCCATTTTCCTTTCCGAATCACATTACAGCTCCGCTACCGTTGTCTCCTGCGCTGAGACACTGATTTCGAGATTTCCGTTGCGGCAGCGCAGCTTGTCGATCATTTCCTTCTCACAATTCGGGCGCCGCAGCGTCATGTCGTAAGTCAGGCGGAACAAGCTTCCCATATTGGTTGTCTTTACCTGCGTCAGCTCATGTTTTGTCGTGTATTCTTCAAAAATATCGTCGAATACACCCGTATAATCCAGATCCTCAGGGATGGTAAGATGCATGGTCCTGTGCAAGCCGCGGTGAATCCCGAAGCTGAAACGCGTTCAGAGCATCAACGCAGCGCACATCAGGAGGGAAAACAGCAGTGCATAGGCAAGGTAGCCCATTCCGCAGATCAAGCCCGCTCCCATCGCAATAAAGATTGCGCAGATTTCTCTTGCCGTACCCTGCGCGGAACGGAAGCGCACTAAGCCGAACGCGCCTGCAACCGCTACACCGGTGCCGATATTCCCGTTGACCATCATGATAATCACGCAGACGACCGTTGGCAGAAGTGCCAGCGTGACGGCAAAGCTCTTTGAGCTGCGTGTACGGTAGAGATATGCCCCTGTCAAGAGAACGCCTGCCGCCAGCGCGCAGGCAATGCAAAGCAAAAAGTCCGTCACCGATATGACCCTCGTGATATCCGTGTCAAAGAGTCCTTGAAAGATCTTATCCAACATTGCTAATTCTTCCTTTCTTTGGACGAAACAGCATATCTGTATATGCCGCGCCGTATTTTGAAAATGTTGTCTTGAAGATTTTTTCACTGCTGAGGCATTGCGTCAGCCAAAGCGGAATGGCTTCCGAGGTTTTGATCTCCATCAGCGTTCCGCCCTTCGGCAAAAGCGGCGTACCGTAAACCGGTGCGGCTAAAGAAAGCGCCTCGCGGCGATAGAGAATGTTTTCATCCATGGTTACGCGAAGCTCGCCGCCCTCCGCTGCGTAATACGCCTCCCGCTCATAGGAGAGGAATACCTTTGGTGCGAGCGGCTGATAATAGCGCCGAAAATAGTTGATCTCATTAGCGATTTGACTCTCTATCGGTAGGTCGATTCCCTTACTCAGGCACTCAATCGCACTGCTTTGGCGCAATAAGAGTCTACGCTTGTAAACGACATCCTGATACTTTTTCTTCAATTCAACAAACACGGGCTCGTCAGCCTCCGCCGGTCGATAGCTCCGTATTCGCAGTTTTTCCTTGTACACAGGCCGCTCCAACGAACGTCGGATTAAGCGATAGCTGTCCGTGTCAAAATAAAGATTTCGTATGGTCGTCCGCCCGTATTGATCGAGCTGCATATGCCCCCGCATCGCAGCAAGCACAGCTTTCTTCTGCTGCGGCGTCAGCAGGAATTTTAACTCATACCGTTTGAAAACCGTCTGCATTTTACCAGCACCGTTTTGCCTTTCGTTCCGTATTTGTACAGTCATTCTATCGCTGCTACCTTAGGCAAACTTAAAACAGCCGACTTTTTCTGCCTCGGCAACGCTTAAACTCCGTTTAATGTTTGCCGATTAGATTATATAGAGGTGAAGCTTATGAAACTCCTACTTGCGGAAGATGAGCGTTCTCTTTCCAAGGCGCTCACCGTGATTTTGGAAAAAAACAACTATCTCGTGGATGCCGTTTACGACGGAGCCGAGGCGTCGGAATATCTCCGCACCGACCGTTATGATGGCGTGATCCTTGATATTATGATGCCGAAAGCGGACGGGATCACCGTCTTGAAGACACTCCGCGCACGCGGCGACCGCACTCCAGTGCTGCTTTTGACGGCGAAAGCAGAGGTAGACGATAAGGTCTTAGGGCTGGACAGCGGCGCAAATGACTATTTAACAAAGCCCTTCGCAACCAAAGAGCTGCTTGCGAGAATCCGCGCCATGACGCGTGCGCCAGCCGTACAAACCGCCTCAGAGCTGACCTTCGGAAACATCACGCTGAACTGCGCCACCTTCCTGCTCTCCTCCCCTTACGGCAACTTCCGCTTGACCGGGAAGGAATTTCAAATGATGGAACTGATGCTGCGCGATCCGCAGCAATTGATCTCCACAGAGCGTTTCTACGAGCGCATTTGGGGCTATGACAATGATGCCGAGTTGAGCGTCGTCTGGGTCTACATCTCCTATCTACGAAAAAAGCTGACCGCCCTGCAAGCAAACGTGCAGATCAAGGCGACCAGAAACGCAGGGTACATATTGGAGGAAAAGAAATGATTCGAAAACTGCGCATCAAATTCATTGCTCTTTCGATGCTCTCCCTTTTTCTCGTCCTGCTGCTCATTATGGGAACGGTCAATCTTCTGAATTATCGGGATATCCTCACGACAGCAGACGAAACACTTGCGCTATTATCGGAGAATCACGGGAAATTCCCGCAGTTTGACGGTAAGCCGCGGCCGCAGGATTCTTCGAAACCGCGTGATATGTCTCCTGAGCTTCCGTATGAATCCCGCTACTTCTCCATTCTTCTCAATGGGGATGGACAGACCGTCTCCGTTGATACCGGCAGGATCGCCGCGATTGACTCCGGCACGGCCATTGCCTACGCGCAGCAAGTATTTCAGCGCGGGCAAACGAAAGGCTTTCTGCATGATTATCGCTATCTCTACGTCGCGGAGGCAAACGGCACGCGCATCATCTTTTTGGACTGCGGAAGAAATCTCTCTACCTTTCACAGCTTTCTTTGGGCAAGCTGCGCCATTTCGCTTTTCGGGCTTTTGGCGGTTTTCCTGCTGATGCTGCTGTTCTCCGGCAGGATCGTGAAGCCGGTTTCAATCAGCTACGAAAAGCAAAAACAGTTCATTACCGACGCAGGACATGAATTGAAAACACCTATTTCGATCATCGACGCGGACGCAGAGGTCTTGGGCATGGAGCTGGGCGAAAACGAATGGTTGCAAGACATCCGCCGCCAAACGGAACGCCTTGCAGCCCTGACAGGCGACCTGATCTCACTGTCGCGTATGGAAGAACAAGCACCGCTTCAAATGCTCACCTTCCCATTTTCCGACATGGTCGAGGAGACGGCGCGTTCCTTCCTTGCCCCCGCGAAGCAGCAGAACAAGACGCTGTTGTTCTCCGTTGAGCCGATGCTTTCCCTCTGCGGAGATGAAAAAGCGCTGTCGCAGTTGGTCACAATCTTGCTGGACAACGCGCTGAAATATTCCGACGACGGCGGTCATATCACCCTGCGCCTTTCGCATAGCGGGAAGAGCATTCGTTTGACGGTAGAGAATTCCTCTGCTCCCATTGATGAGGTGCAGCTATCGCAGTTTTTCGACCGTTTTTATCGTGGCGACCGTTCCCGCAGCTCGCAAAGCGGCGGCTACGGTCTTGGCTTGTCCATTGCAAAAGCAATTGTGCAGGCGCATAGAGGAAAAATTACCGTCTCCAGCCGCGACGGGCATTCCGTTCTGATCACGGTAACGCTTCCGCGCTGAGCGCAAAAACCGGAATGCTGTCTCGCCTTCTGCACATACTATCCCCGAGGTGATCGTATGAAAGAAAAGGAACTACCCTTGGGCTTCGGGATGGCTTTAGCGCAAAATGAGCTAGCCATGAAAAAGTTCGAATCTCTGACGGAAACGGAAAAGCAATCCGTTTTGGAGCAAGCGCACCATGTCCATTCGAAACGCGAAATGCAGCAATTGGTCAACGGCATCGCCGCGCAGGGCATATCTGGCGGGATTCACGGGATAAGCTGAGACGGAGGTGTTGTTATGGCAAAGCAAGGTATGAAGCGCCCTGAAATCAGCAGTCAAAAGCAGAAAAACACCTCCCCGCCCGTGCCGGAGCTTCAGGGAAAGGCAAAGCACAGCAAGAAGCCGGCACGACCGATCATTGCGGGCACGGAAGCGCCCTCACAGAAGGTCTATCATTCCACCCCGCATAGCGAAAAGCCGATCTCCCCTGCCTATCCCGTGATCGACAACGATCTTGCGCGCGACAATTTAGAAAACGGCATCCCTGCCGCAGACCTGAACGATTTGTAAAACCGGCGCTTTACAAAAAGACGTATGTAAGCAAAAGCATCCCGCTTTTAAGCGAATGCAGAATACTGTATCAATTTCATGAATCAATAGACAGATTTCTGATGCAATAATCAATATTTCTCAGATTAAGATACCTGTCCACGAAGTCGTAAAGAACGAATACAACTCCTTGAAAAAGTAAGAAAATCCCGCATTCCGAATGAATGCGGGATTTTTTGCAGATGGCGGAGTGAGAGAGATTTGAACTCTCGCGCGCTTTTTACACGCCTACTCCCTTAGCAGGGGAGCCCCTTCGGCCTCTTGGGTATCACTCCGAATCAAGAAACGATATATAGAAGAGAATGGCGGAGAGAGTGGGATTCGAACCCACGGCGCATTGCTGCGTCACCGGTTTTCAAGACCGGCTCCTTAAACCGCTCGGACATCTCTCCGAATCATAGCTTGATTATATTAGCACGGATCTTCTCTTTTGTCAACTCCTTATATCTATTTTTTTCGGGTAAAATTGTTCCCGAAACGCGCAGGAGCAGGCATCCGCACACAAGCACGGGCCATAGACCCGCGTGCCAGACACAGGTCAGATAGCAGGAAAAAGCGATCAACAGCAGGAGGCAAACCGCCGCAATGCCGCGTTCCAATGCGCGTGCCATACGGTCGCTCAGAAGAAGGTGCAGCAATGCGCGCAGAATTCGTCCGCCGTCCAGCGGATAAAACGGCAGAAGATTGTAGGCAAGCAGGCAAAGATTTACGAGCGCAAATAAGGGGGCTTTTTTTGAAAGCAGCAGAAGCGCAATCCCATTGACCGACGGTCCTGCCACGGCGACCGTGATCTCCTTCCGATAAGGCAGCAGGTCCGTCTCAATCACTGCCCCACTCACTGCCAGACGCAGCTTATGTACCCGCACACGCAGCAATCGTAGCATAAGCAGATGCCCTGCTTCGTGAAGCGTTACAGCTGCAAGAAAAGGCGCAAAGGTGTGCGCGGGGTCAAAATAGTAATATGCGCAGAGAAACACCGCAAAAGCGGGCGTAATGTCAAGGCTGCATCTCTTCACGAAATACCTCCACAGCCTCCCTAATCCCCTCTCCGTCGGAAAGCGTGGAGATCATAGAAGATACTGCCTGCGCAACACGACTGTCCCCCATTCCCGAAATCCAACCGCCCACGCGCTCGGCAACGGCAGGATACGCCTGCTTCAACATAACCGTTAAGGCAACCAAAAGCAGGAGCACACCGATTTTTTTCCGCACCCATCGAAAGAGCATTTCCCTCACCCCGAAAATATTTTATGGAGATTTTACCAAATTATACTTTAGGGCTTGACAAATCGAAAATAAATGCATATAATATCTTTGCTTTCGGGGTGTGGCGAAGTTTGGTATCGCGCTTGGTTCGGGACCAAGAGGCCTCGGGTTCAAATCCCGACACTCCGACCACAATCGGACGCCAATTTTGATACAATGCGTATCACGATCGGTGTCCGATCTTTTTATGCTTCTATGCAACCGCGCAAGGCAAACCGGCAGTATGCGTATTTTCGGCGGTCAGGTCTCTGTTTTGTTAAATCTGGTCTTATTAATAATTACAGAATTGGATATTTTAAAAATGCCAGAATGTGATAGAATCTTTGCATTATCGAAAAAACATTGGAGGATCAACATGGAAAAGACAAGATACGACCTGAATAAGGAATTGGCGCAGATGCTCAAGGGCGGCGTCATTATGGATGTTACCACCCCGGAGCAGGCGAAGATCGCTGAGGCGGCAGGCGCTTGCGCAGTTATGGCTTTGGAGCGCATTCCTGCGGACATCCGCGCAGCAGGCGGCGTTTCCCGCATGAGCGACCCGAAGATGATCCGCGGCATTCAGGAGGCGGTTTCTATCCCGGTCATGGCAAAGTGCCGCATCGGTCACTTTGTGGAGGCGCAGGTGCTGGAGGCAATTGAGATCGACTATATCGACGAGAGCGAGGTTCTCTCCCCCGCCGACGATGTGTATCACATTGATAAGAAGCAGTTCAAGGTTCCCTTTGTCTGCGGCGCGAGAGATTTGGGAGAGGCGCTGCGCCGTATTAACGAGGGCGCGGCGATGATCCGCACCAAGGGTGAACCCGGTACGGGTGATGTGGTGCAGGCGGTGCGCCATATGCGGGCGATGAACGCCGAGATTCGCCGCGTGCAGAATCTGCGTGAGGACGAGCTGTACGAGGCCGCAAAGCAGCTTCAGGTGCCGACGGAGCTGCTGCGCTATGTCCATGATAACGGGCGTCTCCCGGTCGTCAACTTTGCCGCAGGCGGCGTCGCAACGCCTGCCGATGCCGCATTGATGATGCACCTCGGCGCAGAGGGTGTGTTTGTCGGCTCCGGCATCTTTAAATCCGGCGATCCCGCAAAACGCGCTGCCGCAATCGTGCAGGCTGTGACCAACTACACCGACGCAAAGCTGATCGCGGAGCTGTCCACCGATTTAGGCGAGGCTATGGTCGGCATCAACGAGAATGAAATCGCCCTGCTGATGGCAGAGCGGGGGAAATAAAATGACGGTTGCCATTTTAGCCCTACAGGGAGCGTTTGTGGAGCACGCTGCCATGCTTGAGCGGCTGGGTGCAGCGCATTTTGAGATCCGCCAAGCGCGCGATTTGGAGCGCCCTTTTGACGGGTTAATCCTCCCCGGCGGTGAAAGCACGGTGATGCGAAAGCTCCTGCACGATCTTGAACTGTTTGAACCGCTGCGGGAGCGGATTGCAGACGGCATGCCGGTGTTCGGTACCTGCGCAGGACTGATCCTGCTTGCAAAATCCGTAGACGGCGGCGTTCCCTGCTTTGCGACGATGGACATTGCCGTCAAGCGCAACGCTTACGGCCGCCAGTTGGGCAGCTTCTATGCGGAGGCGGAATGCAAGGACATTGGCGTGATCCCCATGACCTTTATCCGCGCACCGTATATCGAGCGCGTCTCCGGCGATGCCGAGATCATGGCAACCGTAGACGGCAATATTGTAGCGGCGCGGCAGGGGAATCAGCTTGTGACTGCATTCCATCCGGAGCTGTGCGAGGATCTGTCGATTCACCGCAGCTTTTTAGAGATGATCGAAGAACGGAAAAGGAGTTAAAAACAATGATACCGACACCGGAAGAAGCGTGGGCTTTGCTCTGCGAATATAATCAGGGAGAGTTTCATCGGAAGCACGGGCGCATTGTGGGCGATGTGCTTCGCTGGTACGCCGACGAGCTGGGCTACGGCGAGGAAGCGGATTTTTGGGAGGCCGTCGGACTCCTGCACGACCTCGACTTTGAGCAATGGCCGGAGCAGCACTGCATCAAAGAGCAGGAGCTTCTGCGCCAGCGCGGCGTTGACGAGCGTTTGATTCACGCCGTGGCAAGCCATGGGTATGGGCTGACCGTGGATATTGCGCCGGAGCACGAGATGGAGAAGGTTCTCTACGCGGCAGACGAGCTGACCGGTCTGATCGGCGCCGCAGCGCTGATGCGTCCTTCCAAAAGCGTCAGTGATTTGGAAGTCAAGTCCGTCAAGAAAAAGTATAAGGACAAAAAATTTGCCGCCGGCTGCTCGCGGGAAGTGATCGAACGCGGCGCAGCCATGTTAGGCTGGGAATTGGATACACTGATGGAAAGGACCATTCAGGCAATGCGCGCAAGCAATGCCGTCGATTGAAAATCAGTCGTCTTTTGAAATTGCGAACCCGTGTGTGCACAGGGTTCGCAATTTCAGTGATAGAGGGTGTATGGAAAGCGGTCTGGCAGAATCCTTTCTTCTTCTGCGCAATCGGTACAGCCATCCGAATCTATGGAATCCATATTTCTGCCGCAAGCACAAAACAGAGCAAACGATGTATTTCCTAAAATTTTTGAAAAACCATGGAACTAACCGCCGCTTTTACCGTCTATAGGTCGGTGAGCATATGAATCACATACATTCTGCGCCTGTTTTGCAATAGATTTCTGTCTCGGTATGTACATGACTTCACGCAGTGGTTTCGGAAACATCTGTCACACAGCATTGCTTGACAAAGCGGATGTTATGGGGTAGAATATGCGCCATGCGGCGTTTGCCGCTAATATCTTAACGATTTAAGGAGAAAACTATGAAAAAGATCATTGCTCTGCTGCTGGCAGCGATTTTGATGCTCAGCCTCGCCGCCTGCGCCGAAAGCAAACCCGAAGCAACAGAAGACACTTCCTCCTCCGCGACGACCGCACCCACGGAGACCACGACTGAGGAGCCGACCGAGGCTACTACAGAGCCTTCCGTCAGCACGGACGGCGAAACGCTCGGTCAGACGCTGCGCGCGGCTTTCCTCGATGCGATGGATACGAACCCCGAAGCGACCACCCTTGAAATCGCCGAAACGCTGATCGGCAATCCGGCGATTCAGTTTATGCCTGTCACCGAACCGATTGTTCCCGGCTATCTGTCCGGCTTCACTGCGGATATCGACGGTTTTGCCGAGGGCACGATGTTCGCCCCGATGATCGGCTCCATTGCCTTTGTCGGCTACATCTTCCGTCTGGACGAGGGCGCAGATGTGGACGCATTCATGCAGACGCTCACCGGCAGTGCCGATCCCGCTTGGAATATTTGCGTCACCGCAGAGGAGACCGTGGTCGATCATGTCGGCAACACCGTCTTCTTCGTGATGTGCCCCGGTGAAGCTGCTTAATATACGCTTTCATGAAAACGGACGCGGCAACCACCGCGTCCGTTTTTTAAGGTAAAGGAAAGGATGGTGAAACGAAGTGCTTTTCTCAAGCATCCCGTTTCTCTACTATTTTCTCCCCTGTGTTCTGCTGCTCTATTTTCTCGCACCGAAACGACTCAAAAACGCGGTGCTGCTGCTTGCAAGCCTTGTATTCTACGCATGGGGCGAGCCAATCTACGTCCTGCTGATGGCAGGGTCTATCGCATCCGGCTATGTGCTCGGGCTGCTGATCGAAAAATTTCGCGGGAAACCGCTCGGAAAGCTCTTTTTAATCGTCTCTGCCGCGATCAGTCTCGGACTGCTCGGTTATTTTAAATACGCGGACTTTTTCATTTCGAACTTCAATGCCGTCTTTGGTCTGTCCGTTCCGCTTCTCAGAATCGCGCTTCCCATCGGCATCAGCTTTTACACCTTCCAGCTTTTGAGCTATACGATTGATGTCTATCGCGGCACCGTCGCGGCGCAGCGGAATTTTATCACACTGGCTGCCTATATCGCCATGTTCCCGCAGCTCATCGCAGGTCCTATCGTGCGCTATTCCGATGTTGCGGCACAGTTGAAGAGCAGGACACACAGCTTTGAGAAGATCGCCCTCGGCATTCGGCGCTTTATCCTCGGTTTGGCGAAAAAGATTTTAATTGCCAACGCACTGGGCGAGCTGTGCGATATATTCCGCGTCTCGGGCGATCAATCCGTCCTCTTTTACTGGCTGTATGCCATTGCCTTTACCCTGCACATCTACTTCGATTTCTCAGGCTACAGCGATATGGCGATCGGGCTCGGCAAGGTTTTCGGCTTTGACTTTCCGGAGAACTTTCGTTTTCCGTATATTTCCGCAAGCATCACGGAATTTTGGCGGCGTTGGCATATCTCTCTTGGCTCATGGTTCCGCGACTATGTGTATATTCCGCTCGGCGGCAACCGCGTCGGCAAGGCAAAATGGCTGCGAAATATCCTCGTTGTTTGGCTGTTGACCGGCTTTTGGCACGGCGCGGCTTGGAATTTCATCGTTTGGGGTCTGCTGTTTGCTGTCCTCTTGGTCGTTGAAAAGCTTTGGCTGCAAAAGCCGCTGCAAAAGACAAAGCTCCTCAAGCACCTCTATGTGCTGTTCTTTGTCGTCCTCAGCTTTGTTATTTTCAATGCCGCTGATATGAAGCAGGCACTTTCTGACCTCGGCGCGATGTTCGGTATGGGGAAGCTGCCGTTCTACTCCACGGAATGGAGCTACTATCTGCGCAGCTATGGCGTGATCCTCATGCTTGCGGTTATTGGCGCAACGCCGCTGCCCCAGAAGCTGATTGCAGCCATGCGACGGAGCAAAACGGGAGACAAGCTTATAAGCGTTGCGGAGCCGTTGGTGCTTGCGGCGCTGCTGCTGATCATGACCGCTTATCTCGTGGACGGTTCTTTCAATCCGTTTCTCTATTTCCGTTTTTAGGAGGTGCCGCATGAACGAAAAGCATCGGAGCATTTTCCTGACCGTCGTGATGGCGGCAGTGCTGTTTGGGCTTTCCTTTTGGGCGTGGCTGAAGCCCGCAGACCGTTTTTCCGAGAGTGAGCGCCGTGTTTTGCAGTCTTTTCCGGAGTTGAACGCAGATACCCTCCGCACGGGCAAATTCATGGAGGAATTTGAAAGCTATACGCTCGATCAATTCCCCTGCCGCGACGGTTTCCGCTCCCTCAAGGCGCTCTCGGTCCTTCATCTGTTCCAGCAGAAAGACAACAATGACCTGTTCATCGAAGACGGCTATGTCTCAAAGCTCAACTACCCCCTGCGAGAGGAGATGCTTGAGCACGCCGCCGACCGTTTTCAATCTCTCTACGACAACTATCTTGCCGGAACGGACACAAAGCTCTATTTCTCCATCGTGCCGGATAAGAGCTATTTCCTTGCAGGCGAAAACGGCTATCTCAGCCTTGATTATGAAGAACTGATCGCAAAAATGCGCGAAAAAACACCCTATTTGGAGTATATTGATATCTTTGACAAATTGAGTCTGCAAAACTACTACCGTACCGATACACACTGGCGGCAGGAAACGCTGCTGCCCGTTGCAAATAAGCTTGCGTCGGCGATGGGCGTCAGTCTCTCAGCGGAATATGAGACGCAGACGCTTTCCGAACCATTTTACGGCGTCTACACCGGGCAGTCCGCGCTTCCGCTTCGGCCAGACACGTTCTCCTATCTGACAAACGATATTTTGGAGGGCTGCACCGTCACAAGCTATGACACCGGCGCACCGCAGCCCGCCGAAATGTACGACCTCTCCGCCGCAGCAAGTGCCGACCCCTATGAGCTGTTCCTCAACGGCGCGGATGCCCTCTTGGTCATCGAAAATCCTGCTGCCAAGACCGACCGTGAGCTGGTCGTATTCCGCGATTCCTTCGGCAGCTCCCTTGTCCCGCTGCTCGTTGAGGGCTATTCCAAAGTTACACTTGTCGATATCCGCTATCTCAACTCCGCCTATCTCGGAAGCTTTGTGGAATTCGACAATCAAGACGTGCTTTTCCTTTACAGCACGCTCTTGCTGAATGACAGTCTCGCGCTGAAATAATCGTGTAGGAGGCTGACGATGATTGCGTCAGCCTCCTACACGATCTTATTGTTCCAAAATTTCTTCTCAATTACCGAAGCCGAAGCCCCAAGGGAAGTAGCCCTGTGATTCTGTTGTGTTCTCCTGCTCGTCCGTATTGCCGGTTGCGGATTGCACCTGCTCGCCGACTGTTACGGTCAGTTCCAGCGTCTCGCCCTGACGATAGACCGTCAGCTTCAGCTTATCGCCGACAGCGGCCGCCTTGATATACTGCACCAGATCATTCTGACCGCTGATCTCCTCGCCGTTCACAGCAGTGATGATATCATTGGTCTTCAAGCCCGCTTCCTCTGCGGGGCTGTCTTCCACGACGCTTCTAATCGCGGCACCCTTCGGTAAACCGTAGCTCTGCATCTCATCGGTCACATTGGTCACCGTCACGCCGATATATGGCTTTGCGATATAACCGTTTTCAATGATACTCTCTACGATGGAACGCACGGAATTGATCGGAATCGCAAAGCCGATATTGTCAATGGATGCCTCAGACATCGCGTTGGAAGAATACTTTGCGTTGGTAATGCCGACAACTTCACCGTAAAGATTGAACAGCGCGCCGCCGGAGTTACCGGAGTTGATCGCGCAATCCGTTTGGATCAGGTTCATTGTCGTGCCGCTGGACAGCGTGACCTCGCGGTCGAGCGCGCTGACGGCACCCTGCGTCAGGGAGAAGGTCAACTCGCCCAACGGATTGCCGATGGCGACGACGGGATCGCCGACATTCATTTTATCGGAGTCGCCCAGCACAACCGGGGTCAAGCCCTGTGCGTCGATTTTCAAAACCGCGATGTCATTGCTTGCATCGTAGCCGATCAGCGTGGCGTCATAGGCAGTACCGTCATACATCGTTGCCTTAATGGAATTAGAACCTTCCACGACATGATAGTTTGTCAGCAAATAGCCATCCTCCGTCAGAATGAAGCCGGAGCCGGACGCTGCCGAGGTGGTCTGATAGCCCCAATAGTTCGTGGTGATGGAGGTCGTAATGCCCACCGTTGAATTGACATTTTCGGCATAGACCTCCGCCGCGGTCTTCATTTCGTTTGTATCAACACGCACCGTGTTAATGACATTCGTCTCACGCTCGCCTTCATAGACAACGGACGTATTTCCCTTACCGGTCGTTTTCTCGTCAGCGGCAAGGTGATTGCCCAGCAATGCGCCGCCGAAGCCCATCGCGCCGCCGATGATCGCGCAGCACAGCCCCAGCGCAACGGCCTTGCCTGCACCGAAGCCCTTCTTCTCCTTTTTTGGCTTTTGCGGCGCGGGAGGGGTCGGCTGCGACCAACCGTTGTTCTGCGCATAGCCGCTGTAATTCGGTGTGTATGTCTGATAGGTCGGCTGGCTGTAGCCCTGATAGCCGCCTGCATTGTAAGACAGATAGGATTGCTGTTCCTCCGTCGTAGGATTCGACGGCTGTTCCTGCGGCTGCGGCGCTTCCTCTTCAGGTGCTGCCTGCTGCTCATCGAAATCAAAGTTTTCAGACATTTTTATCGCTCCTTTGTTTTTTTGTTTATGCCAAAATTATACGCACGAAAGCTGAAGCAAAGCTGAAAAATACGGAAACAATTTGTGAACATTGCGGTTCGCCTCCGTTTGTTATACGCATCTTAACACACAAAACTTAAAACGAACTGAAAAACTTACGATAAGAAATAAAATTTCAGCTTCATTTCAGTTGAACAAAGTATTATAATGTACAGTATACCACATCGGAGGTGATTTTCATGAAAATTTTGATCATCGAGGACGAAAAACTTTTGGCGGACTCCCTCAAAGTCCTGTTGGAAAGCAAGGGCTTTACGGTAGAAGCGGTCTATGACGGTGAAAGCGGCGAAGCCTACGCCGAAACCGGCGTTTACGATCTTCTCATTCTCGATGTGATGATGCCGAAAATGGATGGCTATGCGGTGGCACGGCAGGTGCGCGCGCACCGATGCAGCACACCGATCTTGATGCTGACCGCAAGATCCGAGTTAGAAGACCGCATCGCCGGACTGAACGCGGGCGCAGACTACTATTTGACAAAGCCCTTTGACACCCGCGAGTTGCTGGCGTGCATCAACGCCCTCTTGCGCAGGCAGGGGAACGAAGTGAACGAGCTGTCCTTCGGGAATACCGCGCTGGATCTCTCCTCTTCGACGCTGGTCTGCGGAGAGAACGAGGTGCGCCTTTCCGCGCGGGAATTTGACGTCATGCGCCTGCTTTTACAGACAAAGAGCGGCAATCTCTCCAAAGAAGTCATTTTGTCCCGCGTATGGGGCTTTGACTCTAACGCGGTCGAAAATCATGTTGAGGTCTATGTCGGCTTCCTGCGCAAAAAGCTGGAGAGTATCGGCTCAAATGTCCGTATTGTCTCCGTCCGCAGGCTTGGCTACCATCTGGAGGTGGCAGAAAAATGTTAAAAAAGCTCCGGCTCAAGTTTATCTGCATCAATATGGTGATCGTCACCGTAATGCTGTGCGTCATACTTTCTCTTGTGCTGCATTCCACCCGCACGAACCTGAAAAATGAGAGTCTGCGCGCCATGCAGAGCATTGCAGCCTCTCCGGATACGCTGATCTTCGGGCAGCCGGGAGAAGACGAGAGTGTGCGACTCCCCTATTTCATGCTTCTCATGAAGAATAACCATATCACCATCATCGGCGGAGATTATTACGACCTCTCGGACGAGCGGATGCTGCGCGAGATTTTGCAGGCGGCGACTGACGCAAGCGAGGAGACCGGCATACTGGAAAACTACAGCCTGCGCTATTACCGCACCACTTCTTCCCTCGGCGACGTCTGCGTCTTTGCCGATGCCAGCGGTGAGCTTGCCACGATGCAGAGCTTGCGCACCACCTGCATCTTCATCGGCGCGGTCAGCTTTTTCGTATTTCTCGCACTGAGTTTTATCCTTGCAAAATGGGCAATCAAGCCGGTCGAGCAAGCGTGGCAGCAGCAGCGCCAATTTGTCTCCGACGCCTCGCACGAGCTGAAAACGCCGCTCACCGTGATCCTGACAAACGCAGAGCTGCTGCAATCGCCGGAGCAAAGCGAAGAACGCCGCGCGCAGTTTGCGGAGAACATTCTCACCATGTCCCGACAAATGCGCGGCTTGACGGAGGAGCTATTACAGCTTGCCCGTGTGGATAACACGCAGAATTCCGTTCCGATGGAACCGCTGGAGCTCAGCAAGCTGATTTCAGACGCTGTACTCCCCTTCGAACCGCTGTTTTTTGAAAAAGGGATGCCCTTCACGGCGACGATCGAACCGAATCTCACAATCAAGGGCAGCGCCGCATATCTGCGTCAGCTCCCGGAGATTTTACTGGATAACGCCCAAAAATACGCCTATCCGAGTACGCCGGTCACCCTGACGCTGTGCAGACGGGGCTATTCACACTGCACGCTGACGGTCTCTAACTATGGCGACCCGCTTTCTCCGGAGGAGCTGAAAAACATTTTTAAACGCTTCTACCGCGCGGACAAGGCCCGTGCCATGAATCACAGCTACGGGCTTGGGCTTCCAATCGCGGAAAGCATCGCCGCCATGCACCACGGCACCATCCACGCCCAAAGCGCAAACGGTATGAACAGCTTCATCGTCGAGCTGCCGTTATAATGCATAAGCCGCTTCGCGGACGGCAAGCCGAGTTTTCGTGCCCTACGATCCTCGACCGCACCCCCGAAGTAGCGGCGGATGCCTCTGTCCGCCGGTGTAGGAACTACCGGCTGCATACAAACCTGTTCGTCCGTACCATATGCCGCTTCGCGGAGGGCTCGCCGAGTCGCTAGCGCAGCCGTTGGCGACAAAGGAGCTTTACGGATGCGGTGTACACCTTGCGGGTGCGTGCCCTACAAACCACCTATGAAGCTTTTTTATAAAGTTTTAGCTTTAGCAGCATACCCGTTTCTTTGGAGAAAAGCACCGCACAGGAGCCGAAACGCCTGTGCGGTGCTTTTCATAGTTCTTCGTCCTCCAGCAGATCGTCGGCGGTTTTTTTGCGGCGTTTGCGCGACTTTTCCGCCTGAAGGCGGCGGGCGTTTTCTTCGCGTTTGGCAAACTCCTGCGGATCGACGCTCTCCCGATAGGCATCCAAGCGGTGATACTGCGTATAGAGTGACCACTCGCTCGGACTGTAGTAAAACAGCGCGTTCAGCAGAGAGAACGCTTTAAACAGCGCGGCATAGACCCAAAAGAGGACGAAAAGGCACACCAAAAGCGCAAGGCAACCGATGGCGATCTCCAGCACAGCGGGAGACTCTCCTTTGGCAAAGGCAATGCAGGTATAAACGATAGGGATCGCAGTGAGCGCCGTCAGGATGCTCGTCTCGGTAAAGATCGACCACTGCGGAATCTGCTTGCGAAGCTCATATACCGTTTCCGCCTGATAAACAAGCGCCTTGGCGCATTCCGCTTCGCTGCCGCGCAACGGTTCGACCTTATCGCCGTATTTTTTACGGTCGAGGAAGTAGAACACAGCAGTGATCGCGCCGCAGATCGCAAGCGGGATAAGATAGGAAAAGCAGAGCGTAAAGGCAAGCACGCCGCCGAAGCTGCCGCGTGGAAAAGGTTCTACCATCGCAGGCAGGAGCGGCATTTTGGTAAAATACTCCTCAATCAGCGTCCCGCCGAGATATAACGCAAAATTCGCGGTGCAAAGCAGCAGATTGAACAGGAAAATGACCGACCCTACCGGCTGAAGGATACGACAAAGCAGCTTATTCCGTTTCAGTCTGCGCTCCAGCCGGATCAGCTCCTGCCATGTCGGCTGCACCCGTGCAGTACTCATCGCCGTTTTCGGTTTCTTAAACATCGTAGGCTCCCCTTTCTCTGTATCAGCAATTGTTTGTTTCCTCAAGCAAGCAGACTGCATGGCAGGCAATGCCCTCGCCGCTGCCGGTGAAGCCAAGCCCCTCCTCCGTCGTCGCTTTGATATTTACCCGCCCGAGCGGAATACGCAGGGCTTCTGCAAGCTTCTCGCACATCTGCGGAATATAGTCTTTGAGCTTCGGGCGCTGGGCAAGCACGGTCACATCGACATTACCGACACGGTATCCCTGTTCTGTCAGCCGATCCATGACCGTTTGCAGCAAAAGCATGCTCGAAATGCCGCGATATCGCTCATCATTATCGGGGAACAGAACGCCGATGTCCCGCATTGCGGCAGCGCCTAAAAGCGCGTCCATGACTGCGTGGATGAGCACATCCGCGTCGGAGTGCCCGTCCAAGCCGCGTTCAAACGGTATCTCCACGCCGCCGAGGATGAGCTTTCTTCCCTCCGTTAGACGGTGGACATCATAGCCGTGTCCGATCCTCATGGGTTTTCCCTCCGTTTCAGAATAGCCTCCGCCAGAATCAAATCGGACGGCACGGTGATTTTCAGGTTTTCTTCCTCTCCTGCCGTCAAATGCACGGGATATCCCGCTGCCTCCATGGCAGAGCAATCGTCCGTCAGCGGAAGGTTCTTCTCCAAAGCCGCCCGCAATGCTGTCCGGATCGCCTCCGTCCGAAACACCTGCGGTGTCTGCACGGCAAAAAGCGTGCTGCGGTCGGGCGTCTGCGCGACGATCCCATTTTGCGCGACCTTGATCGTGTCATGCACCGGTATCGCAGGCGCGGCTGCGCCGTATTTCTCTGCGGCAGCGATGACTTCCTCTATGACACGCATCGAAACCAGCGGGCGCGCTCCGTCGTGGATAGCGACCAGTTCGGTACGAACCGCCTCCAAACCGCGCAGCACCGATTCGGCACGGCTGCTTCCGCCTGCCACGACAGCGCAGATTCTTTTGGCGTCTTGCTCGCAAAGCTCCCTTGCCTCCTGCACCAGCTCTTTGCGGGTGACGATGATAATGTCAGTGATTTTCTCGCTTGCAGCAAGAGCGCGCACCGTGCGCAGCAACAGCGGAACGCCGCGGAGCTTGGTCATCATTTTATCAATACCGCACATTCGCTGCGCCGTTCCGGCGGCGACGATTACAGCAGTACAGCCTTTTCCCATATTTACAGCTCCATTACCGTTTTTTTGAATTCCGCGCCGCGCACCATAAAATTCTTGAATTTGTCAAACGCAGCGCTAGCGGGAGAGAGCAGCACGATGTCGCCGCGCTCCGCTCTGTTCGCCGCCGCACGCACCGCGTCATAAAAATCGTCGATCTCCAGAATCTCGGGGCAGCCCGCGCTTGCCCGCGCCGCCTCTGCGATCTTGCCGCCTGTCGCGCCGGTACAGACAAGGAGCTTGACATGCGCGGCGATCTCCGGCCCGAGAACGTCATACGGAATATGCTTGTCATAGCCGCCGGCAATGAGAATGACCTTTTGCGGAAAGCTGCGCAGTCCGGCAATCGTGCGGCTCGGAGATGAAGCGATGGAGTCATTATAAAATGACACGCCGTCCTTCACACGAACCAGCTCAATGCGATGCTCCACGCCGCCGAAGCTTTTTGCAACCGCGCGCACATCCTCGTCCGTTACAAGTCCCTCCGTGGCAAGGATCGCAGCCATGTAGTTTTCAACGTTATGCAGCCCGGGGATCAGAATATCGCTCTGCCGCAAAATCACATCATCTCCGCGACGGATTGCGCCGTCTTGGAAATAGACGCCGTTCTCGACGCGCTCCTGCCTTGAAAAGCGCTTGACGGTTCCCCGTGCCTCTGCGGCAAAGGTCTCGGTAATGGCATTGTCATGGTTGACGATCAGTACATCCGACGCGCCCTGATAATGGAAGATATTCTTTTTCGCGCTCACATATTCGTCCATGTCGCGGTGCATATCCAAATGATTCGGCGCGAGATTCGTTACGACCGCGATATGGCAGCTGTGGTGCAGATCCATGAGCTGAAAGGAGCTTAGCTCCAAAACAACCTTATCCGTCTCAAGCATTTGCTCCGCCTTATCCAGCAGCGGCGTGCCGATATTGCCGCCGAGCCAAACGTGATGTCCCGCATGGCGCAAAAGCTCGGCAATCAAAGTCGCCGTGGTGGTCTTTCCGTCGGAACCGGTCACGCCGATGATGGGGCAAGGGCAAACCCCAAAAAACGCCTCCATCTCGCTGGTAATCTGCGTACCTGCCGCCCGCAGCGCACACAGCTCCGGTTTGTCGGGATGAAGCCCGGGCGTGCGGAAGGCAATGTCTCCGCTGATATTTTCCAAATAGCCGTCGCCTAGATGCAGCTTTGCCCCCATGCGCTCCAGCGATAACATCTCCTCGTCCAGCTTCTCGCGCGGCGTGCGGTCACAGCCCGTTACGTCGATCCCGTGCTCCAGCAAAAGCCGTACAAGCGGGCGGTTGCTCACGCCGAGTCCGAGAACGAGCACCTTCTTTTTTTTCAGACGGTTCAAATACGCGTTCAGTTCCAAAAACAACGCCTCTTTTCCGCAGTTTGTCGATTTCTCTCTTCTATTATAGCCGACAAAAAGAAATTTTGCAATCCGTTTGACAAAGGAAGAAAAATAAAGTACAATATACCGGTGACCGGAACGGACAGCCGCGTGAATTTGCCGAAAGGCGCTTTCATGAGGAAAGTCCGGGCTCCGCAGGGCAAGGATAACGGGTAACGCCCGCCGAAGGCGACTTCAGGAAAAGTGCAACAGAGATATACCGCCTCGTCAAGGATTCCAACGAAACCCGGCAAAGCGGTTTCGTTGGAAGGAGGAGGCGCAGCGGAATGACCAAGCTTTGCCGCTTGCGGCGAAGCGCGGGATATGCAGCTTGTGCCGACGAGGTAAGGGTGGAAAGGCGAGGTAAGAGCTCACCCGCCGCATGGGAACATCGCGGCGCTGTAAACTCTATCCGGAGCAACACCGTGGAGGAGACGCATGGTCTGCCCGACCGTCTCCGAGGAGGTGGCTTGAGCGTACCGGCAACGATACGTCGAGATAGATGGCTGTCGATCACAGAACCCGGCTTATAGTTCCGATCATAAAAAATCAGAGCGCCGAAAAGCGCTCTGATTTTTTATGTGATGTCGGCAAGCTGCTGCACAACATAGCCTGCGAGCATCAGTCCCGCGCAGGACGGAACCCACGAGACGGAGGCGGGAATGCTTCTTCTGCCCGGAGGCGGTGTTTCTAAGTCAGCAGGCGTTTTCGGCAGTTCCTCGCTGTAAAGCACGGTATGGTGCAAAATGCCTCGGTTTCGCAGCTCTCTGCGCATCACACGGGCTAAATGGCAGCCGCTCGTCTTCGAGATATCGGTAATGCGGAAGCGCGTCGGGTCGAGCTTATTCCCTGTTCCCATCGCGCTGACAATGGGGATTCCGCGCTCGATTGCCGTTTGGATCAGGCTCAGCTTGCAGGAGACTAAGTCGATTGCATCTACGATATAATCATAGCGCTCTTGAAAAAAAACTTCCTTCGTATCTTCACGATAGAGCGTCGGCATAGAGGTCACGCGGCAAAGCGGATTAATGTCTCTGATTCGCGCCGCCATAACATCGGACTTATACTGCCCGAGGGTCGAGTGAAGCGCGCAGAGCTGTCGATTCAGATTTGAGAGGCCGATGGTATCGCTGTCCACCAATGTCAGCGCGCCGACACCCGCGCGTGCCAAGCCCTCAGCAACATAGCTTCCGACGCCGCCGATGCCGAAAACGATCACATGCGCCTGACGCAGCCGCTGCATAGCCTCCGCGCCAAGCAGCATTTCCTGCCGAATAAAGGGATTTTCCATTTTTGTATCCTCATATAATTTAGGGCGCCGAAAACGGCGCCCTAAAAGATTAATTCGTTTTCAGAATGAGGTCGACATTTCCGCCCATGGCGGCATCCTCATCGTAACCGCAATTGGCGTTCGCCGTCTCGGTAATGCTATTGTACCACTCATTCGTGATCTTATTCGAGACGCTGACTGCCTGATGGGTCTTACCGGAGCCGGTAATGTAGAGGAAGATCGTACCGCTGCTCGTCTCAAAGGAAGCAAAGTCTCCTGCCTTGCGCTCCTCCAAACCCCAGTTGAACATTTCCTTGCTTACACCGGCCATGGAATTGCGCATCAGATTTTCGACTGTGCCGTCAGAGTCCTCGCCGACATATTCCTGAACCAGCGCACGGAAGTTCTCTTCAGAGCCGTCTTCCTCCAGAGAAGCCTCAATCGCAGCAATCTTCTCTGCCGCAGTCGTTTCTCCCTCTTCCAGTTCCTCGGAATCGGCGGCAACATACAGTTCTACTGCATGATAGGACGTATAGTCGCCCTTCGCCGCGAGCTTCAGAACATAATAGACATCGTCCTTCTCAAAGAGCTTGACATTCTCGCCGTTGACGGAAGCGGTGTCAAAGATCCACGCCGCGGCCTCCTCGCCGTAGGAGCTTGTCACGGAAGCCTTCGTGTAGTCTGCGCAGACTGTGACCTTTTCATCGTCGATCTTAAATTCTTTTGCCATTTCCTCTGCGTCAGCCTTTGCCGCCGCCTTGTTTTCCTCGGTCGGCTCGGCCGTCGTGCCGTCCTCATTCGTCTCGGCATAATCGGAAGCCTTGGCGGAGTAGAGATAGAAGGAAACAACATCAAAGTCTTCCGGGCTCTGCTCATAGCGCGCGGCAATCTCCGCGTCGGTATAGCTCAGGCTGTCCGGATAGTGCGAAGCGGTATGGACGACAACCATGTAGTTACGGTAGCCCTCTTCATCACAGCCGTTGCCGAACACACGGGCATAAAGCTCATCCGGCTTCTCGCCCTGAGAAGTTGCGATTCCCTCGATCTCCGCGATCTCGGAGTCGATCTCCGCAAGGTCCTCCGCATCGAGCGTATAGCCCGCGGCGACAGCCTCGTTGTAAACCGCATAAGTGTCAACAATGGTGTCCTTCGTCGCAGAAGCAAAGAGCTGCGCCCAAGTCACATCCTCATAAACGCCTTCGTCGTTCGCCTGATAGTCAGACAGGTACGAGGTGTCCACGCCGAAAATCGACAGATAGGTCATCGCATTGGACGTGACGTTCTGCTTATCCAGCGTTGTTGAAGTGTCGATTCCCAAATAGCTTGCATAGTTCGTAAAGGAGCTGACGGTGCTGTTATAGAAGAAGTTAAACTCGGGAACCTTGACCTCGTGGGTGCCGACAGTGAGCACGGTACGGCTGCGCTGATAGGCACGGAAGCCGAAAATGCCTCCGAATACCAAAGCCACGATCAGCACGATGCTGATTGCAAGAATCCAGCCTTCCGACAGCTTCTTCTTTGCTTTCTTCTGGGGCACGGATGCGGATACGTTGCTATCCTGCCGCTTTTTTCTTTCACGGGAAGCGCTCATAATTAATTACCTCTCATTCGTGGAAATCTTCGAGCGTAACCGCTCGAATATACAACAATAGACATTATAACTTCATTTTCCGTTTCTTGCAAGTAGAAAGTGCAAAATCCGCAAAAAGTTTTGAAAAAAATTTCATCGTGCTCTGAAACAGCACCTTCACAGCGTATGTACAGCCAATGAAAAAGGCGGCTTGCGCCGCCTATAACCCCGCTTTGGCCGTGTAGCTCCGATTATAACCTGCACAATAAGGCAGGTGGGTTGTCTCTCCGCGTCTTAGCTGCTTCCAACATCCATTCACGGTCGAAGCCGGAACGGGAGGCCTGCAATCCGAGGCGGAAGTCCGACATCCCTTAAATTTGATGTGGGTTTAAAGGGAGCTATCACGCACCAAGCAGGGAACTATATTTGAATTTGAACGTCAAAAGCGCAGGGTTAATCCTCGTCTGCCTCGTCTGTCTCGTCTGTCTCTACTTCGTCATCAAACAGGGATTGCATCAAAAGATCATAGACGGCATTCAGTTCATTCTCGTCCTCCACGGCAATCAGAATCGGATCTCCGTTTTCCGTGACGGATTTCAAAATGCTGACCTCCAGCTCCTCCGCGTTCTCATCGGCATCGGCAGGCGTGAGCGCAAGATATTCCGCACCGCGATAGGTCACGGAAGACAAAACCTCAAGCTCGTATTCCACACCGTCTTCATCGGTAATAGAAATAATGTTTGCGCCATAGTCTTGCTCCATAAGGAAGTACCTCCTGTGTTTCTCTGCTTTTATTCTACTCCGCTTTGCGCAGAAAATCAAGAGGAAATCGGGCGAAACCTTTGCACAAAACATTTTTCCTGCGCCGGATGCATTTTTCCCCGCGGTTCACGCGCCGCTTTTCTTCCACCTGAGAAAATAGAGGAATTCGGGAAAAGCGCACGGGAAGCGATCTTGCCGAAAAAACCAAACAACCTTTTCCCCGTTTGTTCTTAGTTTCTCAAAAAGTCGGAAAAATATCAAACAAAAAAAGCACTAATACAGATTTGACAAGCGTGATATAATTATAAAGATAGTGATAATGGGTTTTGTTTGCTGTCTTATGCGGGACGTATGATGAAGCCATGCATACGGCGCGCCGGCAGAGCAAATAAAAAGCCGCAGCCAAGCATGCCGCGTTTCATGCGCCGATTTCCGCTCTATATATTGAATGTATCATAGATCAAATGCTGATATTTCAGAAAGTGAGGGTTTCCTATGGCAAAGAATCCGCAGATGCCCGCAAAGCAACCGCATATTGCATGGCGTATCACCCGCGTCGTTTTGCATATCTTCGGTAAAATCCTTCTTTGGGCAATGATTGTTGCCGGTACGGTCGCACTGATTGCCGCAATCGCAGGCACGATTTTTATGACAAAATTCTCCGATTATCTCAAGCAGGACGTCATTCCCAAGAGCAGAGAATACGCAGAGTCCCTTGAGCTGGACAATAATTCGCTGGCGCAGACCTCCATCATTTATTATTTGGATTCGGGCAGCGGTGAGTATCGCGAATTGCAGCAGCTCTATGCTACGCAGAACCGTATTTGGGTCTCTTATGATGAGATCCCGTTGGATCTGGTGCATGCCGCAATCGCCATCGAGGATAAGCGCTACTTGGAGCATGACGGCGTTGACTGGCTGCGTACGCTGTCCGCCGTGCGCAACTTCATCGGCGGCGATTCCTCTTTCGGCGCTTCGACGATCACGCAGCAGCTTATCAAGAATCTCTCGCAGGAGGACGATATCACCGTCAACCGCAAGGTGCAGGAGATCTTCAGAGCTCTTGCCGTTGAGGAGCGCTACACAAAAACCGAGATCATGGAATGGTATCTCAACACCATCTATCTCGGCGAGGGGTGCTACGGTGTGCAGAGCGCGGCAGAGGTTTATTTCGGCAAAGATGTCGGCGAGTTGACCGCCGCTGAGTGCGCGAGCCTCATCGCCATCACAAACAACCCCTCCCTTTACGATCCGTATATCAACCCGGAGGGGAACCGCCACCGTCAGGTCATCATTCTTGACGAGATGTACGCCCAAGGCTATATCGAAACAGAGACGGGGTTAGAGGCTGCAAAGGCGCAGGAGATGGTCTTCCATAACGGTCGTTACGACGAAGAGACCTATGTCTGCGGCAATTGCGGATTCGAAGGTCCTCGCAGCGAATATATCGAGCAGGAGGAGGACGCCTATTTCTGCCCGAATTGCAATACGCAAAACTATGCCGTAGACGACAACAACGCATATTCCTATTTCGTGGACACAGTCTACCGAGATGTGGTCAACGATCTGTGCGACAAATACGATCTGAGTGAGCAGGCTGCGGTACAGAAGCTTCTGACCGGCGGCTACCGCATTTACTCGACCTATGATCCCAAAGCGCAGGAGCTGATCGACCGTGTGTACGAGAACCCTGACAATGTGCCGAACACCGTCAGCACGCAGCAGCTCCAATCCGCCGTCGTTCTGATTGATAACGAGACAGGCGACATTATCGCCATGTCCGGCGGTGTGGGAGAGAAGGAAGGCAGCCTTTCGCTCAACCGCGCAACACAAAGCAAGCTGCCGACCGGTTCCTCTATTAAGCCGATTTCCGTGTACGCCCCTGCGCTTGACGCGGGCATCATCACCCCGGCAACCGCTTTTGAAGACTCGCCGTTCTATGATGACACCTCGTGGCCGAAAAACAGCGGCGGCAGCTATAGCGGTCCCTGCCTTGTTCTGCGCGGTGTCACCAGCTCTCTGAACACCATCTCCGTCAAAACACTGGATGCCCTCGGCACGCAGAACAGCTATGATTTCCTCACCCAAAATATGGGAATCACCACGCTGGTTGACTCGCTCGAACGCGGCGGTCAGCATTACACCGACATTGCCTATGCGCCTTTGGCGCTGGGCGAGCTGACCTACGGCTTGACCGTGCGAGAAATGACGCAGGCCTACGCCGTGTTCGCAAACAGCGGCGTGTTCCGCGAGGCACGCACCTATACGCTGGTCGTCGATCCCGAAGGCAACACCGTTTTGGAGAATACGCAGGAGAGTCACACCGCCATCAGTGAAAAGGCAAACTACTATATGACCTATATGTTGGAAAGCGCCGTCGCCTACGGCACTGGCACGCCGGCATCTATGAACAATATGGCAGTTGCCGGTAAGACGGGCACCTCCAATAACAACCAAACCCGCTGGTTTGCAGGCTACACACCCTATTACACCGCAGTAGTCTGGTGCGGCTACGACGAGCCGGAAGAGGTCATTCTCTCCGATTCTTGGACGAATCCCGCCATCGTAATGTGGAATCAGGTCATGAAGCCGCTGCATGAAAATCTGGAATACCGCTCCTTCCCGCAGCCCGACGGCGTAGGTTACTACTCCGTCTGCTCCGACTGCGGCATGCTTGCCACCGAAGCATGCGAGAAGGATGTCCGCAGCAACGGGCAAAACCGTGTAACGACCGTGCGTCTGTTCTGGCAGGATGCTCCGGCCAAGAAATGCACCTGTCATACGATGGTCAAGATATGTCAGACCTCCGGTAAGATCGCAAACGAATATTGCGAGCATGTGGAGGGCAACACCGTTACCGAACAAGGCATGCTGATCTACAACAATTATTGGAAGGTCAACAAGGACGCACCGTATGTCTACAACGAGAAGAATAAGGACTCGTTCTGCACCCTGCATACTTCAGACTCCACGCGTCCTTCGACCGAGACTCCCACAGAACCAAGTACGGATCCAACCGAGGCTCCCACAGAACCAAGTACGAATCCAACCGAGGCGCCGCAGCCATCCACCGACCCCGCCGCTGCACTCCCGCCGAATGAAGATCCGTGGTATGCCAAGCGTAGGATCCAAACCGCATAAACCAATAGATTATTATAGATTATAGACGCAGGAGAAGCCCCCATGTGGATTGCAAAGCATTGGAAGGACTATGAAGTCCTTGACACCTCCGACGGAGAGAAACTCGAACGTTGGGGAAAATACTATCTGGTTCGCCCTGACCCGCAGGTCATATGGGCAACACCCAAGCAGCATGCGCGCTGGCGCAGCTATGACGCCCGCTACGCCCGTTCGAACAGCGGAGGCGGTCAGTGGTCGCAGCATAGGCTTCCCGAACGCTGGCAGATTCGCTACCGCGATCTGACCTTCAATGTGAAGCCGATGAATTTCAAGCACACGGGAGTCTTCCCGGAGCAAGCGGTGAACTGGGATTTCATTGACACGCAGATTCGCTCTGCGGGTCGTCCCGTCAGCGTTTTGAATCTCTTTGCCTACACCGGCGGCGCAACGCTTGCAGCGGCAAAAGCAGGCGCGTCCGTGTGCCATGTAGACGCGGCAAAGGGTATGGTCGCATGGGCGCGGGAAAACGCCGCCTCCTCCGGTCTGTCCGAAGCGCCGATCCGTTGGATCATTGACGATTGTGCAAAATTTGTCGAGCGTGAGATCAAACGCGGCAGACGTTATGATGCCGTGGTCATGGATCCCCCCTCCTACGGTCGGGGACCTTCCGGTGAAATTTGGAAGCTGGAAAAGGACCTTTATCCGTTTCTGAAGCTGGTTGCGGGCGTACTGTCGGACAAGCCGCTCTTTTTCATCATCAATTCCTACACGACCGGGCTTGCACCGTCCGTGCTGACCTGTCTTTTGGACACCATTCTCACGCCGCGTTTCGGAGGGCAGACTGTCTCGGAAGAATTGGGACTACCTGTGACAGAGTCCGGCATCGTGCTTCCCTGCGGCGCTTCCGCGCACTGGACGTCGGAGAGGAGGGACGGCAGATGAGCGTGGCTGTCAAGATTGCCGATTTGCACTTTTCCTACGCCGCGCAGACGGAGGGAAAGCCTCTAAAGGTTTTCGATGGGCTTGACCTTACGATTGCGGCGGGCAGCTTCGTGGCTGTGTTAGGACATAACGGCTGTGGGAAATCGACGTTAGCCAAGCATCTGAACGCCATTTTGCTGCCGGAAGGCGGCAGCGTCAGCGTTTTCGGCATGGATACCAAGGACGAGGCACTCCTGCTGAATATCCGCCGCACCGTCGGCATGGTATTTCAAAATCCCGACAATCAAATGGTCGCCAATGTTGTCGAGGAGGATGTCGCCTTCGCCCCGGAAAACCTCGGCGTTCCGTCGGAGGAAATCCGCCAGCGGGTCGATGATGCGCTGAAAGCCGTCGGCATGTATGAATACCGCAAGCATGCGCCCCACCTGCTCTCCGGCGGGCAAAAGCAGCGCGTTGCCATCGCGGGCGTGATCGCCATGCAGCCGCAGTGCATCGTCCTTGACGAGCCGACAGCGATGCTGGATCCCCATGGGCGCGAGGAGGTCATTCGCACCATTGAACGCCTGAACAAAGAAAAAGGCATTACCGTTGTGCTGATCACCCATCATATGACCGAAGCGATCCGCGCCGACCGTGTGATCGTCATGGATGAGGGTAAGATTCTGATCGACGGCACCCCGAAAGAGGTGTTTACGCAGGTGGAGCTGCTGCGCGGCGCGGGCTTAAGCGTTCCGGCAACAACGCAGCTCCTTTATGAGCTAAACAAGGCCGGCTGCAAGCTGCCGCCGGACGCGCTTTCAACAGAAGAATGTGCGCAGGCACTTTACGCGATGCTAAAGGCTTGACCACAAGGAGGAACCACATTTGTCTGCAATCATCGAGGTGCAAAACCTCTGCCATACCTACAGCGTCGGCACACCCTTTGAGCACGCCGCTGTGAAGCATATCTCCTTTTCCGTGGAGAAGGGTGAGTTTCTGGGGCTGATCGGGCACACAGGCTCCGGAAAATCCACACTGATCCAGCATTTGAACGGCCTGCTCAAGCCGACCGAGGGCGATATTCTCCTTGGCGGCGAGAGCATTTGGAAGGACAAAGAGACGACCCGCGCGGCGCGTTTTCGCGTCGGGCTGGTCTTTCAATATCCGGAATATCAGCTATTTGAGGAGACGGTGTATAAGGATGTCGCCTTCGGCCCGAAAAACATGGGGCTGAAGGAGGAGGAAATCCGAGACCGTGTTCTGCGCGCCATTGGTTTTGTCGGGCTGGATGCGTCCGTTTTGGACAAGTCTCCCTTTGATCTTTCCGGCGGTCAGAAGCGGCGCGTTGCCATTGCGGGCGTAATCGCCATGGAGCCGGAGATTGTGATCTTTGACGAGCCGACAGCCGGTCTTGACCCTGCCGGCTGCGCTTCCCTGTTGGAAAACATCCGTGCCTATCAAGCCTCTACGCAGGCGACCGTGATCATGGTCAGCCATTCGATGGACGAGGTCGCCGCACTTGCGGATCGTCTGCTCGTAATGAACGAGGGCAGCGTCGAAATGCTCGGCACGCCGAAGGAGGTCTTTTCTCATGCGGAGCGCCTGTGTGAAATCGGTCTTGCCGTCCCGCAGATCACGTCCCTGTTTTTACGCCTGCGGGAGCTGGGAATCCCTGTCGATCCTGCGACCTATACCGTTGCGGATGCCTTGCGTCAGCTTCTTCTCCTGAAGGGAGGCAAAGCCGATGCTTAAAGACATTACCCTCGGGCAGTATTTCCCGGGAGATACCGTAATTCATCGTCTTGACCCGCGCACAAAGCTCTTGATGGTCATAATTTATATTGTTGCGCTCTTTCTGTGCAAATGGTTTGTCTCGTATGCCGTCGCGCTCCTCTTTTTGGTAACTGCTGTCGCACTGTCCAAGATTCGACCGAAAGCGCTGTTTAAGGGCTTGAAGCCGCTGCTCATTATCATCATTTTTACGGCTGTCTTAAATCTTTTCTACACCGACGGTACGGTGTTGGTAAAATTTTGGATCTTTCAGATCACCCGCGAGGGTATCATCAACGCCGTTTTCCTCGTGCTGCGTATTATGCTGCTGGTCATGGGCACCTTTTTGCTCACCTATACGACCTCTCCCATCGCACTGACGGACGGCTTGGAATCGCTCCTCTCTCCATTGAAAAAGCTGCATTTTCCCGTGCATGAGCTTGCAATGATGATGAGCATTGCGCTGCGCTTCATCCCGACCTTGATTGAAGAGACGGACAAGATCATCTCCGCGCAAAAAGCACGCGGCGCGGATTTTGAAACGGGCAACATTTTCCGCCGTGCCAAAGCGCTGATTCCGATTCTCGTGCCGCTGTTTGTCAGCGCCTTTCGTCGGGCGGACGAGCTGGCAACGGCGATGGAATGCCGCTGCTATCATGGCGGCAAGGGACGTACCAAGCTCAAACAGCTCCGTTACCGCAGGCGCGATGTGCTTACGCTCCTGCTCGGTGCCGCTCTGCTGTCCGGCGTGATTGTAATGCGCCACTTCGGTCTTTAAAGAAACTTCGGGAGGGATTTCCGTGCGGAATATCGCCTTATTCTTGAAATACGACGGCACCGCCTATCACGGCTGGCAGGTGCAGAAGAACGCCCGCTCCGTGGCACAGACGCTGGAAGAAGCGACCGCTGCGGTGGTCGGGCACAAGGTGCATCTGACCGGCTGCGGCCGCACCGACGCAGGCGTCCATGCCCGCGTCTATGTGGCAAATTTTCGCACGGAGGCGCGGATCCCGACCGACCGTCTCCCCTACGCGCTCAACACCCATCTGCCGGACGACATTGTAGTCTATGACGCGCGCGAGGTGCCGGACGGCTTTAATGCCATCGGTTCCTGCGTCCGTAAGGAGTATACTTATCAAATTTATAATTCCCACATTCGCGATCCCTTCTATGTGAACCGTGCTTGGTTTTATCCTAAGCACTTAGACGAACGCGTGATGCAGGCGGCGGCGGCGCAGTTCGTCGGCACGCACGATTTCGCCGCCGTGCGCTCCGTCGGGACGGAGGTTCGTTCCACGGTGCGCACCGTGCATCATTTTGAGGTTGAACGTAAAGGCGACCTGCTTTTCTTCCGCGTGTGTGCCAACGGCTTCCTATACAATATGGCGCGCGCGATGGTCGGCACGGTGGTCTACGCTGCCGAGGGCAAGCTCGCCCCGACAGACATAGGTAAGATTCTTTCAGACGGCAACCGCACCGCCGCGGGGCCTACCGTTCCCGCAGGAGGTTTATACATGACGCAGCTTTGGTATGATGACGGGGAGGTGAAGTTCCATGTCCGATAAAACGGAGATCCAATTTGTCGAAGAAACGCCGGAAGAAAACAAGCCCTCTTCAAAAAAGCGCTGGCTGATTTTTGTCGGTGTTTTTCTGCTGATTCTCCTTCTACTGGCGTGGTTTTTGCTTTCGAACAGCACCTCGCTCGACGGCGTGAAGCGTTTTTTCCGCTATCTCGGCAAGGATGAAACACAATACGGCAGGCTGCAATTTGAGAGCTACGGCACTTGCAGCTATGCTTTGGCAGACGGCCGCTTCGCCGTAGCGACGCAGGGCGGCGCGACACTCTTTGCCGAGGACGGCAGCGCGTTATGCCGCGTACAGGGGAGCTTTTCTAACCCCGCCATGAAAAGCGCGGACCGCTTTTTGCTGCTCTATGACATCGGCGGAACCCGTCTCGTTTTGCTCAACAGCGAGGGCGACACGCTCCTTGACACCACAGCCGCAGGCGAGATTTATGACGCTGAGCTGTCTCCCGAAGGCTATATCAGCGTGCTTTGCGAGGGCACGGATTCCCGCGCTTCCCTAACGGTGTATACCAAAAACGGCGCTACGCCCTATATTCGAACTTCAAAGAATCATTATCTCAACACCTGTGCCGTCTCTCCCGACGGGAAATACGCCGCCGTATCCACGCTGGGTCAGCAGGAAATCTCCTTTACCGGGACGGTACAGCTTTTGCAAACCGATCAAGAGGAGATCGCAGCAGAGCTATCCCTCGGCGCGCAAATGATTTACGATCTGCGTTTCTTAACGAACAAACGCCTGTGCGCCATCGGAGAGCAGCGCATTGTATTCTTTGAGGCGGACGGCACCGTCCTTTCAGAATATGAAGAGGACGACGGCGTGCTCACCGGCTACAGCTTTGACGGAGATGGCTTTCTCACCCTCGTCTATGACTTATACGATACCGAAGGCGGCAGCCGCCTTGTCACTCTCGATGACACTGGGAAAGAGATCGCCGCCGTCCGCTTGTCGCGCTCCCCTACCCATATCAGCGCCTACGGCGGCTATGTTTGCATCCTGAATGAGCAGGAGCTTCTGATCTATGACCGCTCCCTGACGCTGAAAAATAAAACAGAAAACGCAGGCTATCTTGCCGCTTTGGTCCGCTCGGACGGCACCGCAATGTGTGTATCCTCCGGCGAAGCGGTGCTCTATATTCCCTGACGCTTCATTCCACAAGGAGGAATTCTATGAAACCCACACTATGCAGCAGATGCAAAAAGAATGTTGCTGTGATCTTTATCACCAAGGTTGAAAACGGCAAAAGCACGAACGAAGGACTCTGCCTGAAATGCGCAAAGGAGCTCGGTATCAAGCAGGTCGATGAGATCGTCGAGCGCATGGGCATCACCGACGAAGATCTTGAAAGCCTGAACGGTGAGATGATGTCTCTGATGCAGCCGGACGACGAAGAGGACGAGGACGATATCGGCAGCCGTACCGCAACCTTCCCGCACATGAACCGTCTGTTCGGAAACGCGGGCGAACTGGTGCCCAAGGAGGAGCAGAAGGAAAAAACCAAAGAGCAGCAGTCCGATAAGCCCAAGAGCAAAAAGCATAAATTTTTAGACACCTACTGTCTCAGTCTGACGGGGAAGGCGCGCGCCAACGCGATGGATCAGATCATCGGGCGCGAGGTCGAGACGGAGCGCGTCGTGCAGATCCTTAACCGCCGTCAAAAGAACAACCCCTGTCTGATCGGCGAGCCGGGCGTCGGCAAGACTGCCATCGCAGAAGGGCTTGCCCAGCGTATTGTCGCCGGCAATGTTCCCTTTAAGCTCCGAGACAAGGAGGTTTATCTGCTCGATCTGACCTCTATGGTTGCAGGCACGCAGTTCCGCGGGCAGTTTGAAAGCCGTATGAAGAGCCTCATATCCGAGGTTAAAGCCTGCGGAAACATCATTCTCGTCATTGATGAGGTGCATAACCTTGTCGGCGCAGGCGATGCGGAAGGTGCTATGAGCGCCGCGAACATTCTGAAGCCCGCCCTCTCGCGCGGCGAAATTCAGGTCATCGGCGCGACGACCTTCGCCGAATACCGTAAGTATATTGAAAAGGACGCCGCCTTGGAGCGCCGCTTCCAGCCCGTAACCGTGGCGGAGCCGACAATTGAGGAAGCCGTCGCCATCATCCGCGGCATCTCGCATTATTACGAGCTGTACCACGGTGTCAAGGTCACGCCAGAAATCGCAAGGCAGGCGGTCATTCTCTCCGAGCGCTATATCACCGACCGTTTTCTCCCCGACAAAGCCATCGACCTGCTCGATGAAGCCTGCTCCGATCTCAATCTGCACACCAAAGAGATCTCCGACCTCGCCGAAAAACGCAAGGAACGGGACGATTATAACCTTGAAATCAAAATGCTCACCGAGGATACGGAGCACGAAAATTTTGAGCGTCTTGCACTGCTGCGCAGCAATGTGCTGCGCTTGGATCAGGAGGTCGCCGCACTGGAGGCAAAGCCCGCGCCTGTATTGACGATGGAAAATCTCGCCCGTGTGATCGAGATGTGGACGAAAATCCCCGCAAGCAAGATCCGCGCGCAGGAATACGAGCAGCTCCGCACCTTGGAGGAGCGTCTGAAAAAACGCATTGTCGGGCAGGACGAAGCCATTCACGCCGTCTCTTCCGCGATCCGCCGCAACCGCGTCGGCATTGCGACGAAAAAGCATCCCGTCTCGTTTATCTTTGTCGGTTCCACGGGCGTCGGTAAGACGGAGCTGGTCAAAACACTTGCTGATGAGCTGTTTGACTCCGTGGATTCGCTCGTCCGGCTGGATATGTCGGAGTATATGGAGCGTCACTCCGTCTCGAAGCTGATCGGTTCGCCTCCCGGCTATGTCGGCTACGACGAGGCAGGACAGTTAACGGAGAAGATTCGCCGCAAGCCTTACAGCGTCATTTTGTTTGACGAGCTGGAAAAGGCGCACCCTGATGTACTCAATGTACTTCTGCAAATTCTCGACGACGGACGCATCACCGACGCGCAGGGCAGAGTGGTCAACTTTGAAAATACCGTCATCGTCATGACCTCAAACGCAGGCTCTGACCGCAAGGACGGCTCCGTCGGCTTTGCCCGCAGCATGTCTGAGCAGAGCAAGGAGAAGGCCATGAAGGCGCTCCGCGAGTTCCTGCGTCCCGAATTCATCAACCGCGTTGATGAGATTGTCTGCTTCAACAAGCTGACAGAGGAGAATTTCCGCGGCATTGCGGCGATTATGCTCGGCGAGCTGCGTGAGAATTTAGACGAGCACGGCATCCACCTGACATGGGACGACAGTATTCTCGACTATCTCGTCAAAAAGTCCTATTCCCTCACCTACGGCGCGCGGAATCTCCGCCGCACCATCCAGCGCGAGCTGGAGGACGCAATCGCGGAGAAGATCATTGACAGCTATGAGCATCCCATCACGCAGATCAAGCTGACAGCAGAGGGGGAAGAGGTCAGCATTCTGTCTCTGTAAACTATGTAACAGAAAGAGAGGAACAACCGTGAAGCATCCAATCAAAGCGGCGTTCTTTGACATCGACGGGACGCTCGTCTCGCTGAAATCAAAGGTCTATCCGCCCTCGACTGCCGTTGCCTTAAAGCGCCTGCACGAGAACGGCGTTTTGCTGTTTGTCGCAACGGGTCGTTCGCGGTTTGAGATTGAAAGCGAGCATCTGCTCGACGGGCTGGAATTTGACGGCTACCTGACCAATAACGGGCAGGACGCCTATGACGCCGAGGGTAAGCTTCTCTACGGCAAGCCCATTGCACCGAAGGAAGCCGCCGCCATTCTGGATTGGGCTGAGGAAAACGGGCACGCCTGTTGGATGGTCAGCTCCGAAAAAAGCTGTATGAACCGCTGCAATGCGCGTGTTCTTGAGGCAATGGAGGCAATCCATACCAGACCTCCCGAGCTCTGTGATCTGCACGAAATGCTGCAAGCGCCGATCTTCAAGATCGTCCTTTTCCTGACGCAGGAGGAAATGAGCATTCCGATGTCTCTCGCACCAAGCTGCCGCACAACGCAGTGGTTCGAGCTTGGTCACGATGTCATCTCCATAGACGGCGGCAAGGAAAACGCAATGGCTGACATTCTCGCGCGCTACGGCATTCCGCAGAATGAGAGCATCGCCTTCGGCGATTCGGAAAACGACATTGCCATGCTCCGCGCCGCAGGGATCGGCGTTGCTATGGGAAACGCCACCAAAGAGGCCATGGAGGCCGCCGATTACGTCACTAACGACTGCGACGACGACGGACTTCTGCATGCATTGGAGCATTTTTCACTCATCTAATCAAAAACGCACGGGCAGCCGCCCGTGCGTTTTTTAGATAGATGGGAATGCTATGGTGCGTGATCCCGCCGCCGCGTGCAAGGTCACATGAGGACGGAATAGATCAGATATGCGACATACCCGCCGACCATGATAACGCCCTGTACTCTGTGAAATTTTTTGAAGAGCAGGGTCGGAAGCAGCGCAATTGCCGCAATGGCAAGGCAGACGGGCATGTCCAGCGCAATGCTGGCGCTCGGAACCGTCAGCGTCCCGCCGGAGATAAACGAGCAGATGGGCAGGATCATTGTAATATCAATGATATTCGCGCCGATGATGTTGCCTACGGACATACTCCCCTGTTTTTTGACCAAGGAGGTAATCGCCGTGACCAGCTCCGGCAGCGATGTGCCAATGGCAATGAGGGTGATGGCAATAATACGCTCCGGCACGCCGATCAGCTTTGCAAGATATTTGCCGTTATCCACAAGCAGGTTCGAGCCGATGGCCAGCGCAGCCGCGCCAAGGACAAATTTGAGAAGGTTGATCAGCAGGATCTTTTTCGTCACCTGCGGGCGCTCATCCTTCTCCTTCTGCTTGGAAGCAGAATAGACGTTCTCTACGATAAAGGCAACAAACAGCGCAAACAGCAGTATGGAGTCCCAGATCGTCACCGCGCCGTCCAAGCAGACCATCAGCAGCGTAAAGATACTCATGAGCATCATAGCGGACTTCATGCCGATCTGCGCGCGTTTGATTGCCATCGGTAAAAAGATGACAGACACGCCCATGATCAAGCCGGTGTTTGCCGTGACGGAGCCAATCGCGTTGCCTACGGCGATTTCGGTGCTTCCACCCGCTGCGGCAATGGACGAGGCAAAAACCTCCGGCAGCGTCGTTGCAATCGAGACGACCGTCGCGCCGACAATAAACTTCGGAATGCCGGACGCCTCTGCCATCCATGTTGCCGCGTCAACAAAGACGTCGCCGCCCTTGATGATCAGCCCAAGACCGAGTAAAAACAGTAATATTGCGGAAACCGTTTCCCAAGACATCAAATGATCCTCCTAACGTTATCTTTCTTGAGAACAAAAAAAGACCTTCGGCGCAATGCCAAAAGTCTCGTTCCTAACCGAAGTAAGGCGCATGACCACCGAAAAAATTCGGGCGGTTGTTGACCATGCGATTTTAACTACTCCCTCTTAACGGGAAGATTATAGCAGTTATTTTCCATTTTGTCAAGCATGACCTTTGCAAGCACGCAAAATTCTAGGGAAGCTCTGAATAAATCTGCAAGAGCGATCAGCGAGTGATTTTGCTGCAAATTGAGGTTTGAAAACCGCAGGAATACTTTGTGTATTTCAAGGTTTTCGACCCGAAAATTTGCGGCAAAAGATCCGCTGAGCGCCGCAGCCGATTTGTTCAGAGGTTCCCTAGCAGTTTGTAACATATAAAAGTTGCACATCATCGTCCGTAGGGGCGGACGACTCTGTCCGCCCGTGCAGGAACTACCGACTGCGCACAAACCTCCCACTGTGTCATTGCGAACCCAGTGCGCACACTGGGTGTGGCAATCTCGTGCAGGAGCTACCCACTGCCTACAAACTCGTTCATGCCGACCGCCAGCCGCTTCGCGGACGGCACGCCGAGTCGGCGTGCCCTACGAGCCGCCTACAGTTTTAAGTGTTACAAACTACTAGTAGAACGAATAAAAAGTATCTATCTAAAAATAATATCTATAATCGTTGAAATAGCAGGATTTATATGAAATAAAATAGCTAGGAACTTAGTATCTTTTATACTAGTATAAAAACTTCGTGCCGGAGAGTTCTCTCCGGCACGAAATCGTTGCTTGCTGATTTCAACGCTGATCGGGTTGTTGTACCTTTACAATGTTCTCAATTAAGCGCATGAGGATTGTCGCGACCTGCGCTCTCGTGGCGTTTCCTTGCGGGAGGAGCTTGCCATCCGAACCGTTGATGATGCCTTCCGCAACCACCCATTGCATAGCGTCTCTTGCCCAGCTTTGGACTTTTTCGCCGTCCGGGAAGCCGCCGAGATCATCGCGTTTGCTTGTATTCAATCCCTTCTTCTCTGCATAACGGTGCAGAATCGTCGCCATCTGCTCTCGGGTAATGCTCCCCTCGGGATCAAATCTTCCGTTTCCGACACCGCCGACAATTCCGTTCGCCGCTGCCCATGCAACCGCGTCCGTGTACCATTGCCCGTTCGGCACGTCGGAGAAGATGTTGCTTCCCTCTATCGGCGCGCCCTCATATCGCCACAGGACGGTGACCAGCATGGCCCTTGTCATTGCGCCCTCCGGATCAAACTTGCCGCCACCGACGCCGTTCATTAATCCGTTCCGAACGGCATATGTAACCGCCTCCGCGTACCATGCGGTCTTCGGAGCATCTACGAACTCTACCGGCTGCGCGTTCGGGTCTTCCTCCCCGCACCGCACGCATATGCCGTTTTCATACGCATGTCCTAGCGCGGGAATCACCTCTTGCGCAAGTAAGACGGTGTTGCAGGCAGAGCAATGCTTCCCTTCCGTCATGCCTGCTGCGGTGCAGGTAGCCACCACCGCTGCGTCGATGACCACAGTATGTTCCTTCACCGCGATTTCTCTTGTCTCGGCTTCATCGCAGCGTGAGCAGTTACGCTTCTCCTCACCCTTCTCGGTGCAAGTCGGCGCTTTTGTCTGCGTCCATACGCCGAAATCATGCCCAAGTGCGGGAGTGGTCTCTTGCTCAATAAAAACGGTATTGCAGACGGAACAGTGCTTTCCTTCGGTCTTACCCGTCTCGGTACAAGTCGCCGCAACCGCCTCGTCGAGAACCTCGGTATGCCCCTTGGCGGGAATTGCTCTCTCTTTAATTGCGTCGCAGCGTGAGCACACGCTTATCTCATAACCTTCCTCCGTACAGGTTGCTGCCAGCGTTTCGATCCATTCGCAGAAATCATGTCCCAGCGCCTCTACATAACCATCCGTATACCTGTCACCGCAGATTTTGCAGATATGTGTGGTATAGCCACTTGACTCGCAAGTGGGCGCAACCACGCTCTCCTCATAGGAGTGCACATGCTGAATGCTTTCACCGTCCCACGTTGCAGTCGGATAACCGTTCCATGTCGGACTTGTCCAGCCGGACTTTCCTTCAATATAGTACAGCACCAAATCAGGGATACGGTCACTCATGCCGATCCCGCCGTTATAGGTCTTAAATGCCTCTTCTCCCAGCTCCGGTGCGTCTCCCATAAAGCACACCGCTTTCAAGTCTCCACAGCCGTAGAAAGCCGAGTAACCGATGCTCGTTACACTTTCCGGGATTATTACCCTTGCCAAGCTGCCACAGTTATAGAACGCGCATTCGTCAATGTCCCTCACGCTTTCCGGAAGGGTAACGCTCGTCAAGCTAAAACAATTGCTAAACGCCGAATCGCCGATACTCTGCACACCCTCGCAAATCGTTACGTCCGTCAGGTTGACGCACCAGAAAAAGGTCTCGTGACCAATCCGTTGCACACCGCTGGGAATCGTAATGCTTATCAGACTGTCACAACAGCTAAACGCCGAATCACCGATGCTCGTTACATCATTCGGAATCGTCGCATTCGTCAGACTAAAGCAGTTGGCGAACGCCGAATATCCAATACTTGTGACACTTTCCGGAATCGTTACGCTTGTCAAATGCTCACAATGCGCGAATGTATAGTCACCGATACTTGTCACACCGTCAGGGATTGTCATTTCCGTCAGGCTTCTGCAACCGTAGAACGCCGCGTCGCCGATGCTCGTCACGCCGGTCGGAAGCTCCATGTCCGCCAAGCGTGTGCACTGGGAAAACGCCTGCGGTCCAATCATCTCCAAGCCGTCGGGCAAAGTCAAAGCTTCCAAACGGTTGCAATTCCAAAAGGCGCCCTCGCCAATTGCAGTCACCGTCGAGGGGATATCAATTTCCGTCAGATTCACGCAGTTTTCAAATGCCCAACTGCCAATGTTGGTCAGTCCTTCCGGCATAATAACCTGTGTGACAAACTGATTATAGGAATCCCACGGCGGGATGCAAGCATACTCGTCCATTGCGCCCGTACCGGTGAAGGTCAATACACCGGTATCCATATCCATCGACCACGTCAGATTCTCGCCGCAGCTTCCCTGATAAACCAGAGGCGTTACTCCGCAGATCGTGCAGACGCCGTCTGCAAATTCGTGCGTGGTAAAGGGATTGCCAAACTCTTCCGTATAGCTTTGCGCGGTAGAATTCAGATAGCCATGAACCACAGTCGTTTCAAAGTACCCGAGCGTTTCATAGCCCCACTCTATGTAACACATCGGATTCAATACCGTTATGATTGACAGATTGCCGCAATTGAAAAACGCCGAAGCAGCGATGCTTGTCACAGTGGAAGGGATTGTTATGGCCGTCAAGCTTCCGCAGCCGAAGAACGCCCTCGCGCCGATTCTCGTCACACCTTCCGGAATCGTCACGCTCGTCAGACTGCTGCAATCGGCAAACGCATCGTTGGAAATGCTTCTCACCGCGACACCTTCAATCTCAGCGGGAATATCCGCCGCGGTCACGCTTTCATCACAATCGTAAATTTCTCCGGTCGATCTTCTGAAATAAAGGCTGCCGCCCTCGACAGGATATGTAATCTCATCCACGGGAGGCTCAGGCACATTCACACCATCCCAAGTCGCAGTCGGATAGCCATTCCACCGAGGCCAAGTCCAACCCGCTTTCCCCTCGATATAGAACATCGTCATGTCATCGCTGATGGCAAATTTCCATGGAGTGTCTGAGACACAAGAGTAGAACGATCCCTCGCCGATCTCAGGCGCGTCTCCCATGAAGTATACCTCAATCCAACTGTCGCACGCGTAAAATACATGCATTCCCAGATTTTTCAGGCTCTCGGGGAAGACAACGCTTTTTACGTTTCCGCACCCGTAAAATGCCGAAGTGCCGACGGTCTCCAGTCCTTCCGGAAAAGAGACAGACTGCAGCGCCGTATGTCCGAAACAAACATTATCTGCGATATGCTTTGTTCCCTCGGCAATTTGCAGCTCTGTCTGCTCCGACTCTTTTACGTCAAGCAGCCAGCCGTCCAAATACAGCGCGTTGCCGTTCCAGTTGCTTTCATTGTTATAATAGCCTGTTTCGTAAAACGCCGAAACACCGATCTCCGTCACACCCGACGGGATATGCAGAGCCGTAAGAGCGGTGCAGCCAAAAAACGCCTCGCTGCCGATCAGCAGCACACCCTCAGGAATGATGATCTCCTGCAAGCTTTCGCATTGGTTGAAAGCATCGTAGTCAATCTGTTTTAATCCATCCGGCAAAACAATTCTCGTTAAGCTCAGGCAGCGGTTGAAGCATTCATAACCGATCTCCGTCACACCCGCAGGAATGTTGACTTCCTCTAAAGCTGCGCAATAGCGGAAGGTCTCCGTACCAAGATCCGTTACCGTCTCCGGCAAAACGACACGCTTTAAGGTTAAGTTGTCCCCATCATAGCTCCCGAAGGCACCTATGCCTAAAGCAGTCACCGTGACGCCCTCGATTTGCTCCGGAATTACCGCAGCCGTGACGGAGTCGTCACATCCGGTAACCGTTCCCGTCATCTTATCAAAATAGATATTGCCGCCATCTACAGGATATGCAACATCCGTCTCGGAATAGGCATTCGCGAACAAAGCCCCCTGCGGCAGCAAGCCGATCAAGAGCGCCGCAAGCACCAGCCATGAGACCAATTTTTGTTTCATGAACCATACCTCCCTTTTGCATCTATTTCTATTATAATGTGAGCATTCCAAAATGTCGATATTTCCCGTAACAGAATGATTTGGAGCAAAAAAACATCCTCATCCCAATATATATGTCGCCTCAGCGTACCTCCTGCTTTCCGCTCTTTTTCGATCAATCTACAACAGCATCCTTGCTTCTCCGAAAAGAATTTGCTATAATATCCATGTTTATCATGCACGGAATTTTGCTTTTTGCCGTGATAAATTCCGCTAAGGAGGCGTTTTCCATCAAACAAAAGAAGAAAGCGAGACTTTTCCGTCATCTTGGGAAGTGTCTCGGAAGCTACAAGCGCTGGACGATTGCGGCAGCGATCTTCGGCAGCGTCGAGGTTATATTGGAGATATTGATTCCTATTTTAATGTCCGTGATCGTAGACGGCGGTCTGTATCGGGAGGAGGACTTTATTCTGCGCTCTCTCTTTCCCGACGCACTGGTTGCGAATCGCAATCGCTTTGTCCTCGTTGTCGGCGCAGGGATGGTCTTTGTCGCCTGCCTTTCGATGCTCTGCGGGCTGTTGAGCGCCCGCTGCTCCGCAGTTGCCAGTCAAGGCTTCGCGAAAAATCTGCGGAGCAACCTACTGCAAAAGATTCAAGGCTTTTCCTTTTCCAACATCGACAGGTTCTCTACACCGAGCCTGATCACCCGTGGGACGACCGACGTCAATACCGTCCGTACCTCCATGCACCAGCTTCTGCGCACGCTCTCCCGCTCCCCGATCATGCTGGTCATGGCAACCGTGATGGCATTCACCATAGCGCCGCGCCTCGCACTGATCTTTTTGTTCTCCATTCCGTTGCTGGCGGGCGTACTGATCATATTGATGAAGATCGGCCAGCCGCGTTTCAAGCGGATGCTGCGAAAGACGGATGCCATGAACCGCGCCGTGCAGGAAAACCTTGTCAGCAGCCGCGTCGTCAAAGCATACGTCCGCGGTGACTACGAATCCGAGCGCTTCCGTGACACCGCCGAGGAGCTGCGTCAGGCAACGCTCTCCTCCTCCCGCCTGTTCACGCTGACCGGTCCGATCCAAATGCTCATCATGTGGGGCTGCACCATTCTTCTGCTCCTGTTCGGCGGCAGAGAGATCATCTTCCACACCACAGGGCTTCTGACAGGCGAGCTTGTCAGCCTCGTTTCTTACGCAACACAGGCGGTCAACTCTCTGACCGCGATCTCGTGGCTCATCATGTCCATGTCCCGCGCGCAGGCTTCACTTGTGCGAATCAACGAGGTCTTCGACGAATCGCAGGATATTGCCGACGGCCCCTGTGGCGAGCCGGTAAAGGATGGCAGCGTCGATTTTGAGGATGTCTGCTTCAGCTATACCAAGAATGCGGACAAGCCCACCCTCAATCATATCACCGTCCATATTCGCAGCGGTGAGACGCTCGGGGTCATCGGCGGCACGGGCGAGGGAAAATCCACATTTGTCAACCTGATCCCACGCTTTTATGACACACTTTCCGGAACCGTTCGCGTAGGCGGGCGCGATGTCAAGGACTATACACTGCAAGTGCTGCGTGACGGCGTGTCGATGGTGCTGCAAAACGGCACGCTCTTTTCCGGCACAATTGCCGATAATCTCCGTTGGGGCAAGCCGGATGCAACCCTTGCGGAAATGCGGGAGGCGTGTGCCATCGCCTGCGCGGACGAATTTATCGACCGGTTTGCCGACGGCTATGAAACGATGCTCGAGCAAAATGCCGCCAACCTATCCGGCGGTCAAAAGCAACGTCTGCGCATCGCCCGCGCCGTCATAAAGCATCCGAAAATTCTGATTCTTGACGATTCCACCAGCGCCGTAGACATGACGACCGACGAGCACATCCGCAGCGCGCTGCGCACCGCTCTGCCGGGCACAACAAAGATCATCATCGCGCAGCGCATCGCCTCTATCATGGCGTGCGACCGTATCCTCGTTTTGGACGAGGGAAAGCTTTCGGATATCGGAACGCACGAGGAGCTGATGTCGCGCAGCCATATCTATCGTGATGTCTATCAAAGCCAAATGCGAGAGGAGGCGGCTGCACATGGCAAAGGTTGAACTGCGGAATTACCGCAAGGCACGCACGCCGTTCCGTACCCTCCTACGTCTGTTCCGTTATTTTAAGCACTGCCGCCCCATTTTGATCTGCGCGCTTCTTTCGATCCTTGTCTATGCCGTCGCAACGGTTGCTGCCTCTTATTGCATGCGGCCTCTGGTCAATCTGTTGGAGGGCAGCGGTATTACCCCGAGTGAGACGCAGGCAAAGTACCTTGCTCTATTGCTTGGTCTGGCGGGGCTTTACCTGTTGAGCGCGGTGACAAATTATCTGCTGAACCGTCTGATGCTGGAATGCAGCACGGTCATCATGCGCGAGCTGCGCACGGAGCTTTTTGCGAAAATGCAGCGGCTTCCCATCAGCTATTTTGACGAACATACCAACGGCAGCCTCATGAGCTATTTCACAAACGATATTGAAGCAACCAACGAGCTTTTACAGCACAGCATCACGCAGCTTTTGATCTCCGTGATCTCTCTGGTCGGTACGATTGCCATGATGCTTGTGTTAAGCATGAAGCTCTTTGCCATCATGGTCGTTCTCGGCGCGATTATTGCCGTTATTGTGCGCGTCACGACGAAGATCAGCGCCCGCAGTTACCGTGCGCAGCAGAAAAACGCCGCAGAGGTCAACGGCTATATCGAGGAGATGATCGCCGGGCAGCGCGATATCAAGGTCTTTACGCACGAAGCGGAGGTCATGCGGGACTTCGCCGTCATCAACGAGGCGCTGTATTCCTCGGCAACTACGGCAACCACCGTCACCTCCATGGTCGGCCCCATTTTAAACAACCTCTCGCATATTTTCTACGCCCTCACCTGCGCCATCGGCGTCGTATGGCTTACGGGCGAGGGTACGGGCGGCATCCTTATCACCTTCCTGCAATATATCCGCAATTTTGCCGAGCGCGTCAGTCAAATCTCCGAGCAATTCAATTCCATCATGCTCGCCCTTGCAGGCGGAGAGCGCATCTTTGATGTGCTGGATATGCCGGACGAGCTCGACGAGGGCAGTGTCCGTTTAGAGCGGCGCGGCAGAGAATACGATTGGGTGTGCGCCGACGGAACAACGGTTCCTTTACAGGGCGACGTCCGCTTCCACAATGTCGATTTCTCCTATATTTCGGGAAAGCCCGTCCTGCAAAAGCTCTCGCTTTATGCAAAGCCGGGGCAAAAAATCGCCTTTGTCGGCTCAACGGGTGCGGGTAAAACCACGATCACCAACCTCATCAACCGATTCTACGATATTCAGGGCGGTCAGATCACCTATGACGGCATTGATGTCCGTGAGATTCAAAAGGATGACCTGCGCCGCTCCCTTGGTATTGTTTTGCAAGACACCCATCTGTTTACCGGCACGGTCATGGAGAATATTCGTTACGGCAAGTTGGACGCGACGGACGAGGATTGCATTCGTGCGGCAAAGATCGCCAATGCGCACTACTTTATTTCACATCTGCCCGATGGCTATGAAACGGTGCTGCATTCCGACGGTGCAAATCTGAGTCAGGGGCAGCGGCAATTGATCGCTATTGCTCGCGCAGCCGTCTCCGAAGCCCCCGTACTCATTCTGGACGAAGCGACCTCTTCCGTCGATACGCGCACGGAAAAGCTGATCGAACGCGGCTTAGACGGTCTGATGCGTGGCCGCACGGTGTTCGTGATCGCGCACCGTCTGTCTACCGTCCGAAACGCCGATGCCATTCTCGTGTTGGAAAATGGAAAGGTCATTGAGCGCGGCAGCCATGCAGACCTTTTGAAGCAGAAGGGACAGTATTACCGCCTGTATACAAACATGACGGAGCTTTCCTGATGCACTTGACGCAATAATACGCAGGCAAGCAACAAAGAACTCCCGGACGCGTCCGCCACTCCCCCGGCACTACATATTTATCAGTACATCAAAAAACTCCGCGATTTACAATAATATTCAAAAAACATCGGAGTCAGGTACAGCGCCTGACTCCGATGCTTTTATAAAATCTTTAGTAAGACGAGGAGATATTCCCGTCATATATCGGCTGTTCCCTTTGTCGCGGTAAGTTTTCGCGTGTAGATCGTAAGGCGTGCTTTCCGATCATCCATACCGCAATCCTTCTCCGAAATACGCCGAGTTCCATGTCATCAAGACTCATCTCCATCGCGTGTTCCACAGGCGCAGCAGCAGCTTACTTGTTTGTCTTTTTATAGGTGACCTCAAGACCCTTATCCGGGTGATATTTCCACGAAACGGTGATTCCGAGTTCCTCGAAGGTCTCTGTCTGCTTACCATCCGCTCCGGTCGTCTCGCCCATTTCACTGAACAGGGAATCCGGCAGACCCAAAGCGTTGTTCACGTCCTCAACGGCATAATAAGCGGAGGGATACGCCAAGCCGTTATCATCCTCGTCATAGGGATTGGTATCTATGCTCAGATAGCTGCCGTCGGAGCCAACCTTCGCCCAAACGGGGTTGCAATACTCATCATAAAGCTTTTCAAAATCAGGGCCCTTGCTCCCGCCGAGAGATACAATCAAAACAACGGCAATGATAATCACTGCTGCCGCGGCAATGCCGATTATCAGCGGAAGCGTTTTCTTTTTACTGCCGGTCTTTTGGATGCCCGCGTTATATTGGTTGATCGAGGAAGCTACCGCAGCGTCAACGGCAAGCCCTACCTTTTGACCGCATCTGTGGCAGAATTCCTGTCCGTCCTGCAGCTCTGCGCCACAATACGCGCAATGATTCACCTGCTTCCTGACTCTGGGCGTTCCGCATTTCGGGCAAAACTCCTGCCCGTCTTCAAATGTATTTCCGCAGGTTGCGCACACCGCCGTCGGACGAGGGGGCTGCGCGGCAGAGCGCTGCTCTTGACAGCCGAAGGTCGTACACCCTCCGTTTTCTCTCCAGCAGCTTTCGTGATGCACAATGCCGCAGGAAGGACACACAATAACAGCGTCCCCCTCTTTCAGCACCGTTTTGCAAAATGGGCACACCTTGCCGACATAGCTTTCCATTCGCAGCTCCTCCTTTTCAGACAATTGTTTTAAATTATGACCGAATCTTTCCGGCAAAAGAAGCAGGGCCTTTACATGGATTGTACATTGGGTCATTCAATTTGTCAAGGTATTCTCAAGTATTTTGTCAAGTATCGCCGCATAGTCACATGTACCCTCCTTTTTTGATAAAGGAAACCACTTCCCTCCTATCTTCGGAAGAAAGTGGTTCTGTCTGTGCTTTATAGGGTTGGCAGCTTTCGTCTGTCAAAGCGCAAGGCTCACTTCACGGAAGAATTGTTTTTCCGCATTTCATCCACCGTTTGTCCGGTAAGCGGATGTCGCTTCCATGGCGCGATTTGCGACAGGGGGATAAGCACAAAGTCTCGCAGATGCATTTCCGCATGGGGAATATGCAGTGTCGGCGTATCCACTACCAAATCGTCATACAAAAGAATGTCTAGATCCAGTGTTCGCGGGCCCCAGCGAAGCTCCCTGACGCGGTTCGCCTCCTGTTCAATGCCGTGAAGCACCTCCAACAGCTCCTCCGGCTCCAACATGGTACGCAGTTCCAGTGCGCCGTTGAGGAAATCGTCCTGCTTCACGCCGCCGTAAGGCGCGGTCACCAGATAATCGGAAACCTGCTTCACCTGACAGTCCTGCCGTTCCTGCAAACGCCTTACCGCCATGTCGAGATAGCCTTTTTTGTCCCCCATATTGGAGCCAAGGGCAATATACGCCGTATGCCAGCCGCGCGTGATCTCCACGGAAACCGTCTCCAAGGGAAGACCGATAGGCGCCCACGGCTTTTCAAGCTTCAGCTCCACCTGCTCGATCAGCGGGAATTCCAGCAGCAACGCACAGGCAAGCTGCTCTGCGACGCTTTCCAGCAGTTTCCGGGTATGCGCAGTGACAAACGTCTGAATAAAGTGGCTGACTTTCCCGTAATCAATCGAAAAAGCAAGCTCATCCGTCAGTCCCGCTTTTCTGGTATGGGTATGCAGAACGGCGGAGATCACAAATTTTTGCCCGAGCGTATTTTCCTCCGGATAAACGCCGTGCTTCGCGAACACTTCCAACCGATGTATGGTAATCTTATCCATCGTATCCTTTACCCACCCAAAATTGCCTCAGTCATCTGAATGACCCGTTTGTTTTCCTTCACATCATGCACGCGGACAAAGGCGCAGCCCTTCATCACGCCGATCACCGTCGTCGCAAGCGTTCCTTCGACGCGCTGATCCGTCGGAAGGTCAAGCGTCAGACCGATCACGGATTTGCGGGAGGTTCCGAGCAGGATCGGAAAGCCAAGGGTGTGCAGTATGTCCACATGGTGGATCGCGCTCAGATTCATCTCATAGGTTTTTCCGAACCCGACACCCGGATCCAAAATGATCTTGTCGTCCGCAACGCCCGCGTCTCTTGCAATCCGAACGCAGAGTTCCATATCCTTTACCATGTCTTCCAAGAAATTCTGATAGACCGGTTCCTTGCGGTTATGCATCAGGCAGCAGGCAGCGCCGTATTGCGCCGTCAGCTCCGCTACCCTGCCGTCATGGCGGAAGCCCCAAATATCGTTCACCAAATCTGCCCCCGCTTGCAGCGCCGCCTCCGCAACCTTGCTCTTGTAGGTATCGATGGAAACGGGCACATCAAAACGCGTTTTAACTGCTTCGATCACAGGAACCACGCGGGCGATCTCCTCCTCGTCCGAGATCACCGTATGTCCCGGGCGGGTGGATTCCCCGCCGATGTCTATGATATCCGCGCCGTCTCGAATCATCTCCTCCGCATGTCGCAGCGCGGCATCCATTTGGTGATACCTTCCTCCGTCCGAAAAGGAATCCGGCGTCACATTGAGGATTCCCATAATGTAGGTTTTGTGCTTTACATCAAATTCTCTTTTTCCGATTTTCATAGTCGTCTCCTGTGATGTTCGTCAGTATTCAATCCAAACATTTTTCGTTTCCTCCGACCAATTGCACGCCTCCCGCATCGGGCACACGAAACAGGGTCGGGATTGTTTATCCGCGCGGTAAAGATAGGCGCTCAGGGTTTCCTTCCCTGCCGCACCGTCTCGTTTTCTATGCTCTGAGATAGCACCTTGCACGGACTGTATTTCTTCAGAAGTGAAGCCGCAGTCCTGCATAATCTCTCCCGCCAGCCGCGCGCCCGCAATGTCGTGCGGCGTTCCGCTGACAAGCTGCTCATACCTTCCGATATCGTGCAGCAGCGCAGCCGCGTAGATCACATCTTTTCGAAGCTTCGCGCCGTCCTCCAAAGCGTAAATATACATCAGCCTCGCCACGTCCAAAAAATGTTCCATCGTGTGGCGGCAAAAAGCACGGTTTTCCTCTGCTTCTTGCAGGTTTTTCCACAAGGTCTGAAACTGCGGGTGGCTCTGTATGCGGTGAACGCGCTCCATATCTCTTATCCAATGCTTCATGTTTCAGCAATGCACCATCTGCAAGAAGGTCTGCTGTAATGAATAGTCCTCCGCGAAGACGCCCCGCACAATCGTGGTCACCGTCTTGCTTCCCGGCTTCTGCACACCTCGCATGGTCATGCACATATGCTCCGCTTCGAGCATCACCATGACCCCCTTCGGCTTCAGATATTTCTCCAAAGCGTCTGCGATCTGCGCCGTCATATTTTCCTGAATCTGCGGGCGTCTGGCAAACACCTCCACGGTGCGCGCGAGCTTACTCAAGCCGGCAACGCGTCCGTCCGGGATATACGCCACATGCGCCTTGCCGTAAAACGGAAGCAGATGATGCTCGCATACGGAATAAAAGGTGATGTCCTTTTCCAAAACGATATTATTGTTGACCGCCTGAAATTGCTTGTTCAGATGCGTTGCAGGATCCTCATAAAGCCCTCCGTAAATCTGCTCACACATCCGCGCAATCCGCTCCGGCGTTTCCAACAGTCCTTCCCGCTCGACGTCCTCGCCGATTCCCTCTAACATCAGCCGAACGCCCTGTTTGATTTTTTCATGATCCATCATGTCCCATACCACCTTAAAATCGTTTCGGGATGTCGGCATTTGGGCAAACAAAAAACATCCCGTTGTGAATCCGTTCGGGATAAATAATAGTATATCCCTTCACAATCGAGATGTCATTCATCTGTGTGTTGCAACGGGTGCGAATTCCATATCGTAAGACGAGCTTTTCGTTTCCGCGGCAACTCCCCATCCACCGAACACTTGACGCATGGAATCCTATTTTGCATATTATTTATCTGCCGCTATTATACTATGGTCCCTCAAAGAATTCAACCCATTTTTACGCCGCAAGCAGAAAAAGCGCCAAAATCATCAAAGGATGGCAAGAAAATAAGTGTTCGCCGCCGACCGTCCGACGCTAAGCTCACGCAAGATCTTTTTTAATTTCTGATAAAAAAGACGGAATATGAAAAATTTCGCTTGCTTTTTTTCAAAATTGTGCTATAATAAACGCCGTAAGTTCCGCAGCACGAAATACGGAGGCTTAGCTCAGCTGGTTAGAGCGCCTGCTTCACACGCAGGAGGTCGATGGTTCGAGTCCATTAGTCTCCACCACAAAGAATACCTGATGCTTTGCATCAGGTATTTTTTATATTCACTTTAGAGTGATATTGTGCATTTGGGGCATACTGAACGGGAGGTGATACGGAATGTGGGATGTACTCATTCTCGGCGGCGGGCCTGCCGGGATGGCGGCGGCGCTTTATTGTGCGCGGGCAGGGCTTTCCGTTGCCGTGCTGGAAAAGGCGATTGTCGGCGGGCAGATGGCGCTCGCGGAGAAGATCGAAAACTACCCTGCCGCGCGGCAGGATGGGATTGCGCTTTCCCTCGCAATGCAGAAGCAGGCGGAGGATTTCGGCGCGAGCTTCTTATATACGGAGATTGTCTCCGCAGACCTGACGGCACAGCCAAAGGTGCTTCGCAGTGCGAAAGAATGCTACGAAGCGCCCTGTGTGATTCTCGCCACAGGCGCAGAGCCGATGCGGCTTGGGCTGCCGAATGAAGCGCAATATGTCGGGCACGGACTCAGCTACTGCGCGACCTGTGACGGCCGCTTCTTTCGGGGAAAGCGCGTCGCGGTGGTCGGCGGGGGCAACTCTGCGGTCTCGGAAGCGCTCTATCTTTCCGGTCTTGGCGCGCAGGTGCATCTGCTGCACCGCAGAAGCGAGCTGCGCGCGGAGGACACGCTGCAAAAACGACTTTTCCGCTCCCCTGTGATCTTTCATCCGAGCTGTACCGTGCAAGCGCTTTTAGGCAAGGAAAAACTGCAAAGCATCATAACGGAGACAGACGGGCAGCGCGAAGAGCTTACTGTTGACGGACTGTTTGTCGCAATCGGACGAAAGCCGGAAAGTGAATTGTTCCGCGAAAGTCTCTGTACCGATGAGCGCGGCTATCTGCTCGTCTCTGAGGACACAAAAACAGCGATTGCCGGTGTGTTTGCCGCAGGCGATGTTCGAAAAAAGCCGCTGCGGCAGATCGTCACAGCGGTTTCCGACGGCGCCGTCGCAGCGCAGCAGGCTTTGGAATTTTTGCGTCATAAGGCATAGGCAGGCGGAATATCCTGCGTCTGAAACACGAACAGCTCCATTTGCCGCAGCTCCGGCAGATAGTACGGAAACTCCGCGTCCTGCGTTTTTTGGAGTCTCGATAGAACAGCCTCTTTTGTGACGGGGATATCGCTCGTATTGTAGAGCAGGAAAAACGCAAGCGCGTCGTCGATAGAGCGGAACGGCTGCCCCAACTCAAGAGAAAGGCATTCCGAAGAAAACGGAATATGCTCCGCCCGCAGAAGCTCCCGCGTCATATCGCGGCGGTGCAGCGGCTGTTCGACATGACCCATGGAGAAGCGGTGCGCCGCACAATCGCGCTTAACGAGCAGAACTCGGCCCGCACACTGCCGTTTGGCGATGCGGAGTATCTCATCCGTCCTTCCAAAGTAACAGAACACCATTGCGTCATAGGGCGTATTCGGCTGCATGGTATAAATGTCGGCGCAGACTGCGTGCAGATTTTTCTCCGCTGAGTTCTGCCTGAGTGTGTCAATCGCGGTTTGAGAAATATCAACGGCGGTGACCTCGCGGCAGGACTGCGCCAGTGCGGCGGAAAGCGTACCGATGCCGCAGCCTGCGTCACAGATATGTCCGTCCGCAGGGAGATATTTCAGCAGAACCGCAGCAAGCCGCTCGGCATAATGGCAATATGTGATCGCGTCGCGCATAAAGGCGACAGCGTCCGCATTCCAAATCTGTATCATCGGCTTTCCGCGCGGCATTGGATCATTTCCGCCGCAATGCTGACGGCGATCTCGGCAGGCGTCTCCGCCAAAATCGGCAGACCGATGGGAGAATGCACCGAGGCGATTGCCTCCTCCGTAATCCCCGCCTCGCGCAAAAGCTGCTGCGTCCGCGCAATCTTATGACGGCTTCCGATGCAGCCGACATAGCGCGTTTTCCTGCGGAGCACCTGCGACAGCAAGGCGAAATCACCCTGATGCCCCGGCGTCATGATGACAACATAGTCATTCTCCGTCGGCGTCACCGTAATAGCGTCATACGGGCCGCAGACAATTTCCTCCGCCTGCGGGAAATGCGCCTTGTCCGCCAGCTCCGGACGATTATCGTAAAGTGTGACGCGGAAGCCCACGCTTGCAAGCACCGGAACCAGTGCCTGCCCCACATGCCCGCCGCCGAACACATACACGCGCCCCGCGAGCATGAGCGGTTCGGCATAGATCAGTGGTTCGCCCTTTTGCAGCACGGCGCGGCTCGTAAAGAGGTCAGGCTTCTCCTTTGCCGCCTCTTCTCCCAAAATTTCAAATTCCTCGACTGTACCGTCCGCAATCTTCAGATACAGCCAGCTGTTTGCGTCAGTATTCAACGCTGCCAACATCTTATGAAGCTTCGGCAGCTCCTGCGCGGTTAAAAGCTGATAGTAGATCGTCACATTTCCGCCGCAGATCATGCCGATGGACGCTACCTGCTCAGGCGCAAGGCAAAACGCACGCACACGCGTCTTCGCGCCCCGCAAGACTTCTAACGCCTCTTGTGCGGCAAGCAGCTCGACCTTTCCACCGCCGACTGTGCCGACCGTGGAACCGTCCGCAAAGACCGCCATTCTCGCACCTGCCCCCCGCGGGGACGAGCCGGAGCTTGCGAGGATCGTGCAAAGCACGGCGCGTTCTCCGTTTTCCAGCGCCGCAATCAGGCACTCTGTCAATGCTTTCATGGAAATCGCCTCCGAAATATCTTTTCGTAATACATTCTACAGCATCACGGCAAAAAAAGCAAGAAAAAGCTCCCTGCTTTCGCAAGGAGCTTTGATTGCAAGAAAATGGGGAATCAATAGCCTCTTCTCTTGTTTTTACGAGCAGCTTCGGACTTCTGCTTCCGCTTGAGACTCGGGCTGACATAATGCTCTCTCTTCTTGACCTCGGCGATGACGCCGTCCTTCTGGCAGCTTCTCTTGAAGCGCTTCAGAGCACTCTCCAAAGACTCGTTCTCTTTGACACGGATTTCAGACATTGATTTCCCTCCCTCCGACTCATCCGGCTCGATCCAGGATGCTTTCAGGGCCGCAACACGGCAACAACTATTATAGTGATGACAGGGCAAAATGTCAAGCAATATCTGCAAATTTTTTTGTTTTTTTGAGATATTCTGCTTTCTTTTCCTCAGAATAGACGCTGCGCCGGATACACGCTCTGTTTTTGTACTTACCTTTTTTCATCCGCGCAGAAACAATACGGCGCAGACTCCTCCGGCGTGCGGCAGACCTGCCGTTCGGCGTAACCGATCAGCTCACCCGAGCCGTCG
>JAQXWB010000044.1 GCA_029225225.1 Bacillota bacterium
GGCAATCTCATACAGGCAGCTCCGAAAGGAAACCGTTTCCTTCATTGCCGCAAAGCGCGGAGGAAGCAATCGACCATCTCCGACAAAAGCGCAATCTGTTCCTTCGGCAGCGCCGCACATCGCTGTGCAATCGCCGCCGCACCGTCTGCTTGTACGCCGAAAAGAATCGTATCGCTTGAAACGCCGAGTGCCGCACACAACCGGCACAAGGTCTGTACGGAAATTCCCACCACGCCGCGCTCCATGTCGGAAATATACTGCGGCGATACTTCAATGCGTTCGGCGAGCTGTTCCTGCGTCAAATGTGCCTGTTCTCGCGCCTGCTTCGCTCGTTCACCAAGCTGAATATGAAACACTTTCTTTTCTTTCACCGTTATCACCGTCCATACTATTAGTTTATCTAAAAGTATGGTTGACAAACACAATGCTATAATATTATAATTATCAAGAGTAATACATTGTGTTTGCAGAGAGGGTGATGATATGTGGCAGGAAATGTACCTCATCATGTTCCGCGCGGCAACGCAGGCACTTGCGCAAATGCAGGCGCAAAACTTCGGTCTTGCCGCCGAGGAACTAAAAAAAGCGCAGTGCTGTGCGGAGGAGCTTTTCCTTAAGGAAAAGGAATAGCATATTTTGATCCCCTCCCGCATATAGGTTTGTGGGAGGGGATTATTTTGAGTCTGACGGAGCTTGCTTTGCGCCGCGCAGGTGCGGAAAATTTGAAGGAGTTTCAGTCCCGCGAGGGGCTTTTCCCATCGGGGCGGGAGGATATTTTGACTATGCAGCGCCTTGCGCCTTTTCTTTTGGGCTACGAACGCTACATGGTGCAGCCGAATGACACTTATTATAGAATCGCACGGCAGTACGGTACGACCGTCCGCGCCATTCTGACTGCCAATCCGACGCAGGATCCGCGGCGTCTGCGGGTGGGGCAATATCTGATCGTGCCCTTCGGCTTTCCCGTCGTGCCCACCGACCTGCCCTTTACCTCGGAGGTATTGGATGTTTGCGTCCGGGGCTTGACCGCGCGCTACCCCTTTATCTCCCGCCGCACCATTGCCACGACCGCTTACGGCAGACCGGTAACGCTGCTCAAGCTCGGCAACGGGCAGCGCTCCTTGCTTTATAACGCATCACACCACGCAAACGAGTGGATTACCACACCCGTCTTAATGCGCTTTTTAGAGGAATACGCCGAGGCAATTTCTACCGGCGGCACGATTTTCGGGCTGGAGGCAGCCGCACTTTTCCGCGACACGCAGCTCTATCTTGTCCCGATGGTCAACCCCGACGGGGTCGATCTCGTCACCGGTGCCATTGAACCGGGCACCGAGGCCTACGAAGCAGCAGAACTGATTGCCGCCTTTTTCCCGTCGATCCCGTTTCCGGACGGGTGGAAGGCAAACCTGCGCGGGGTCGATCTGAATCTGAACTATCCGGCAGGCTGGGAGCAAGCAATGGAAAATAAATTTGCCCTTGGCTTTACGCGCCCCGCGCCGCGTGATTTTGTCGGCTTCACGCCCCTCGATCAGCCGGAGACGGCGGCAATGGCAAGCCTGACCAAGCAGGTCAACCCGCGTCTGACGCTCTCTTATCACACGCAGGGCGAGGTCATTTATTGGAAGTTTCTCGATTATAATCCGCCCGACGCGCGGGTCATCGGCGAAGAATTTGCCCGCGTCAGCGGCTATGCATTGGAGGATACCCCCTTTGCATCGGGCTTCGCGGGCTATAAGGATTGGTTTATTCAGGAGTTTAACCGTCCGGGCTATACCATTGAGGTCGGTCTTGGCGTCAGTCCGCTGCCGCTTTCGCAATTTCCGACGATCTATGAAAAGAACCTCGGCATTCTCGCCCTTGGCCTGACGCTGTAGCTTTTCTCCCCAATCATTGCACGAACCTCTGTCGGTCGGGAACATGTCCCCGCCGACCGCGTAAGCGGCAGACGGTATAGAAGATCAAATTTGTACAAAGTCGGTAGTTCCTGCACGCGGCGGGGACATCTCCCCGACCGACAGTTGCGCTCAGCCGTTTTTGCGGCGGAGGGTCGGCAGCTCTTTTTGGACGCTGCGCATCAGCAGGCGAAGCGTCCGTGTCACTGCGTTTTTCGTCTCCTCATCAAAATGCCGTGCAGTGCTGAGCACCGCCTTAAGCGCCGCGAAGCGCCGCTCGCTCAGCTCCTGAAGCGTTTGTGCATTGGTTTGCTCCAGCGCCTCATACAACGTGTCAATGACGCATTTCCGCTGCGCGTAGTCGATCTCCGCGAGCCACGCGCTCACGGTCGCGTCTATGAAGCGGCTGCTGCTCGTTCTCTCCTCCATGCACAAAAAGCCTTGCGGCAGGACTTCCCACGAACACACATCGTGCTGCTGAATGCCGTTGGCGCGGGTGCTGTGTACGACGGTGATCTTCTCCTCATGCTCAAGCAGCATCCCGACAATACTCGACTGTGGCACAAAGGTATGCACGCGCGGAAGAATCTGCTGGTAGCCCTCGCTATGCAGCACGCTTGCCTCAAAGCCGGGACCGTCGTAGTTGTAGACCGCCTCGATCCGCTCCCGCACGGACGGCTTGCACATCGCTGCGGCATAGACCGCGAGATTACCGCCCTTGGAGTGACCGCCTAAGATCAGCCCGCCTTTTTTTCTCGCGGCGCGTGCAAGATAGTCCGCCGCCTCCCGCTGCGAAGGAACGGGGCATAGAAACGCCATATTAAAATTCTCCTTCCACCCGACGAGCGTTGTATCCGTCCCGCGAAACGCGAGATAGGACAGTTTCTCCGTCAGGCGGACGGTGACGGCGGAGAACTGCGTTTGGCTCTCCGCGTCAAATCGGTTTTCGTAGGCGGACAGGCGCAGCAATCGGAAACGTTCGCTCTGCGCCAGCGCGCGCAGGAGGGCTGCGTCTTCCGTCTCCTCGGTCTGCTTCTCGGCAAGCGCCTGCGCGACCTTGCCAAGAGAAGCTTCCCCGTTTTGCAGCGGCTCGGCGTTTTCAAAATCGGCATAGGCAAAACGGGCAAGAATCATCCCGTCCACCTCGTTGAAGCCGACTGCGCTCAGAGGCAGATCGCCGCGCCACGCAAGATAGTCAAACAGGTTCGCCATAAGCGCCTCCTTTGGAAAAATACAAATTCCGCACCCTACGGTACGCCCCAAAAGGCGGCATACCGCAGGGCGCGGTCGGTTTTTACAGGGATCAATCTCTGCGGCGTCCGACGATCATCAAAAGCCGCAGGAAATTCGCAATGGCGACCGTCAGCGCGGCGACATAGGTCAGCGCGGCGGCGGAGAGAACCTTCTTCACGCCCTGCTGTTCCTCAAGCGTCAGCATATTGCAGCGCTCAATCGTCTGCTTGGCGCGGCGGCTGGCGTTATACTCCGTCGGCAAGGTGACAAGCTGGAACACCACACACAGTCCGAAACACAGCACGCCGAACAGGGCGACATAGTAGAAAAAGTCACTGTACGCCGCAAGACTGCGGATGGACATCAACAGCAGACCGATCACGATCAGCGGAATAGACAGCTTCGAGCCGATGTTCGTCACATTGACGATTGCGGCACGAATCTTGATCGGGGCGTAGTTTGTGGCATACTGCACCGCGTGCCCCGCCTCATGCGCGGCAACACCGACAGCGGCAGGCGTCGCGGCATCATACACGCTGTCGGACAGGCGGATCACATTGTCGCGCGGATCGTAGTGATCGGTCAGGTTACCGGAGACGCGCTCAATGCGCACGCCCGTCACGCCGTTTGCCGCCAGCACTGCGCGCGCCGCGTCCGCGCCGGTCATTCCACGGGAATTACGGACTTGGCTGTAGCGCTTGAAGGTGCTGTTTACCCGGGCGCTCGCCCAGAGGGAAAAGAGCATCGCCGGCAGGACGAGCAGAATATAATAAATATCAACGCCGTAAAAGTACATACTCTCGCCTCCGGCTTACAGCGGCTGCGGCTCCATTGCCTCATGCAGCTCTCTTGTGATCGCCCCGCGGAAGGCGCGGTCGGCGTGGGTATGGACGGTGGTCAGCGCAGCAGCAGAGTGCTTCATCTCGACCTTGCCCATCATAAAGATATCGTTGTCAAGGATGAATTTGATTTCCTTGTCCTCCACATTGTTGCGTTTGACCATCCCGGGCCCGCAGTGCAGCTTCAGGCGGCAGCCGCCGGGCAGATTCATCTCCGCCTCCTGCATCACGCGCAGAACCTGCCGTTCCTGCACATCCTCATCGCCGAGGATGCCGAGGTAGCCCGGCTCAATGAGGTCGGCAAAGGGCGTGTCCTCCAAATCGAGCGCCTTGCGGGAGAAGGCGTTGATATAGCGCAGCCCGATCCGCTCAAAGAACGCGGGATGATAGACCTTGATAAACTGCGCAAGCACCTCGTCCAGCTTCGCGGCGAAGTCCTCCCAGCAGGTATAGGCAGGTGTGGCAAGCGCGATGAAGCTATTCGTCAGATTGACCTTCCAGCGCCCGTCCGCGGAGAGGAATTGATAGTTGATGACATCCGCCTGCTCCTCAAACTTCATATTGCCCGGCTGCCCGATCACCTTGGGCGGCAGCTTCTCAACATTACGGGAGTAGCGCGGGTATTCGTCGCGGATCAGCTCTTGAAACTCGGCAGGCTCCTTTGCGCTGATGGAGAGAATCGTCGGGAAGCGGAGCTGACAAATGACCTCCAAAAGCTGCGGCTTGCCGTAACGAACGCGTTCACATTCCAGAAACATAGAAAAAACTCCTTTCGTTTCCTTTTTGTTCGATTATATCACAGTCTCCCATGCATTTGCAAGCGGATTCATAAAACCGTTACAACTGCTTTTTCTCTTTTCAAACTCCGCGCGGTGTGCTATACTATATAAAACAAGAAAGCAAAGGAGGCGGCGGCTTTGTCCGTTTTATATTGGCTGGAGTCCATCCGCAACCCGTTTTTGGACGCTCTGATGCAGTTCTTCACCCTGTTCGGAGAGGAGCTTTTGTTCATCGTCCTCGCACTGACGGTCTTCTGGTGCGTGGACAAGCGCGAGGGCTACTATTTGCTCTTCGTCGGCTTTTTCGGCACAATTCTCAACCAGTTTCTCAAGCTCCTGTACCGTATCCCGCGCCCGTGGGTCAAGGATCCGACCTTTCAACCCGTTGACAGTGCCGTCGGCGGCGCGACAGGGTATTCCTTCCCCTCGGGACACACGCAGAATGTCACGGGCACCCTCGGTGGCATCGCCCGCTGGAGCAAACGCACCGGTGTGCGCGTGCTGTGCGTTGTCGTGCTGCTGCTGACGGCGTTCTCTCGGATGTACCTCGGCGTGCATACCCCGCTCGATGTCGGTGTCTCGCTGGCAATCGGCGTTGTTTTGGTCTTTGTCTTTTATCCCATCGTCCGCAAGGCGGCGGAAAACCCAAAATATATGGCAGTGCTGCTCGGCATCATGGCGGCGCTCTCCTTTGCCTTTGTGCTTTACGCGAATCTTTGGGCTGCCCCCGCGCAGGGAGCGGAGGCGCTGGAAAATCTCCGCGAGGGGCAGAAAAACAGCTATTCCCTGTTCGGCGCGCTGCTCGGCTTTTGCGTAGCCTACCCGCTTGAGCGCCGCTTTATCCGCTTTGCGGAGAAGTCCGTTTGGTGGGTGCAGGTTTTGAAGGTTGTCGGCGGTCTGGTCGGTCTGCTCATCATCAAGGAGGGTTTGAAGCTTGTCTTCTCCGCCGTCGGCTTTACATGGCTCGGCACGAACGCCATCCGCTATTTTGCCGTCGTACTCTTTGCCGCCTTGGTTTGGCCGCTCGTCTTCCCGTATCTGAACCGTCTTGCCTCAGGGAGGAACGCCAAATGAGCGCGTGGGGCATCGCGGGGCTGTGCCTGCTCGGGCTTGCCGTACTGATCTTTGTAATCTCTTATATCTGTATGCGCCTTGCCTGCCGCTGCTATCACAGTGTGACCGCCGATTTGGACAAGACCCTTGACCGCCCGGACTATCGGGAATGCAAGGAACAAATCCTCAAGGGCCGCGACTGGATTGAAGCGCAGCAGCCCGAGACGGTCGAGATTCCCTCGTTTGATGGTCTGTGCCTGCGCGCGGAGCTGATCCTCCACCCACACGCGCGCGGAACGCTGATGCTCTTTCACGGCTGGTACGGCTCGACCGTGACGGATTTCGGCTATGCCATTCGGGAATACTACGACAGGAACCTGAATCTTCTGCTGGTACATCAGCGTGCGCAGGGCAAGAGCGAGGGACGCTATATGACCTTCGGCATTCGTGAGCGGCACGACGTCCACGCGTGGACGAAATGGCACGCGGCGCGCTTCGGGCAGGAGCTGCCCATTGTGCTCGCCGGTCTTTCCATGGGCGCAACGACGGTCTTGATGTCGTGCGGCGAGCCGTTCGCGGAAAACGTGCGAGGCGTGATCGCAGACTGCGGCTTTACAACGCCGCAGGATATTATCACCTCGGTCGTGCGCTCCATGCACCTGCCCGCAAAACTGATTGTCCCGCTGATTGGTATGCAGACAAAGCTGTTCGCAGGCTTCGGTCTGCGGGAGTATTCCACCGTCGAGGCCATGCGCCGGATGACGCTTCCCATCTTCTTCGCCCACGGTGAGGCAGATACCTTCGTCCCATGCAGAATGTCCGTCGAGGCATATGAGGCGTGCAGGAGCAAGGACAAGACTCTCCTGCTCGTCCCGAACGCAACGCACGGCAAGAGCTTCCCCCGCGCCCCCGAAAAATACCGCGCCTGCCTGAACGAACTATTCGACCGCGCATTATCGTAACCCCCTGTAGGTCAGGGACATGTCCTAAGCCGGTGCAGGAACTACCAAGTGCGTACAAGTCCCCCGCTGCACGCAGGCGGATTCTATCCGCCCCTACGGTGCAGTCTCCAATTCCTCTCGCAGGGGGGCGGCTATCAGCCGCCCGAATTTGGACTCCGTGCGAAGCACACCACAGTCATTCACACTTAGTTCTTAGCCCTTAGCCCAAAAAACAAATCCGGAGGCAACCATGCAAGAAGTCAAAGTAAAAAAATTATCGCCGAACGCCCGTCTGCCCGTCTACGGCACGGCGTTTTCCGCAGGCGCGGACCTGTGCGCCTGCTTAGACGAACCCGTCACCCTTCAGCCGGGCGAAACGAAGCTCATCTCCATCGGCATCTCCATGGAAATCCCGACAGGCTACGCCGGATTGGTCTTTGCCCGCAGCGGACTTGCGACCAAGCGCAATTTAGCGCCCGCAAACAAGGTCGGCGTGATCGACTCAGACTATCGCGGTGAGTTTTTCGTCCCGCTGCACAACCACGGCGCCGTCCCGCAGACCATCGAGCACGGCGAGCGCATCGCGCAGATGATCTTAACGCCGTATCTGACCGCGAAATTTGTCGAGGCAGAAACCCTCTCGGACACCGTGCGCGGCGAAGGCGGCTTCGGCTCAACGGGGGTCAAATGATGGGCTTCCTTCCGATCAACCGCAAGGAGATGCAGGCGCTCGGCTGGACGCAGCCCGATTTCGTCTATGTCATCGGCGACGCCTATGTGGATCATCCCTCCTTTGGGCACGCCATCATCAGCCGCGTGCTGGAAAACGCGGGCTATAAGGTCGCGATTCTCCCCCAGCCCGACTGGAAAACCCCCGATTCCGTCAACGAATTCGGTACGCCCCGCCTTGGCTTCTTGGTCAGCGGCGGCAATATGGACTCGATGGTGAATCACTATTCCGTCGGTAAGCGCCGCCGCAAAACCGACGCCTATACCCCCGGCGGCGTCACAGGCAAGCGCCCGGACTATGCTGCCGTGGTCTACTGCAACCTTATCCGGCAGACGAATCCGCACGCCGCGATCATCCTCGGCGGCATTGAGGCAAGCCTCCGCCGCCTTGCGCATTACGATTACTGGTCGGACAAGCTCAAGCGCTCTATCCTGCTCGACGCGCAGGCGGACCTTGTTCTTTACGGCATGGGTGAAAAAGCCATCGTCGAGGTCGCGGACGCGCTAAACAGCGGGCTCTCCGTGCACGACCTGACCTTCATCGACGGCACGGTCTACCGCACCACCGCCCCCGACCTTGACGGCGCACTCGTCCTGCCCTCGTTTGACGCGCTGAAGGAGAGCAAGCGCCGCTATGCCGAGAGCTTCTATGTCCAATATCAAAACACCGACCCTTACACCGCCAAGCGTCTGATTGAGCCTTACGGGCGGGACTTTGTGGTGCAGAACCCGCCGCAAAAGCCCTTGACGACCGAGGAGATGGACGCGGTCTATGCCCTGCCCTATATGGACGCGCCGCACCCTTCTTACAAAGACGGCGTTCCCGCCATCAAGGAGGTGCAGTTCAGCTTAGTCTCGAACCGCGGCTGCTTCGGCGGCTGCTCCTTCTGCGCCCTGACCTTTCATCAGGGGCGCATCGTCCAGACGCGCAGCCACGAATCGCTGCTCGCGGAGGCAAAGCGCATGACCGAGCGCCCCGATTTCAAGGGCTATATCCATGATGTCGGCGGCCCGACCGCCAATTTCCGCGCACCTGCCTGCGAAAAGCAGAAAACGCACGGCGTCTGCCCGAATCGTCAGTGCCTCTTCCCCACCCCCTGCCGCAATCTGATCGCAGATCATGTGGATTATGTAAACCTTCTGCGGGAGCTGCGCAGCCTGCCGAAGGTCAAAAAGGTCTTCATCCGCAGCGGCATCCGCTTTGACTATTTGCTCGCGGACAACGACCCGACCTTTTTGCGGGAGCTGGTCGAGTACCACGTCTCGGGACAGCTCAAGGTCGCGCCGGAGCATATCTCCGACGAGGTCTTAAAGTATATGGGCAAGCCCCGCCACGCAGTCTATCAGAGTTTCTGCCATAAATACGAAAAACTGAACGAGCAATTGGGGAAAAAGCAATATCTCGTCCCCTATCTGATGAGCTCGCACCCCGGCTCGACGCTGAAGGAGGCGGTCGCGCTGGCGGAATATGTCCGCGACCTCGGCTATATGCCGGAGCAGGTGCAGGATTTTTACCCCACGCCCTCAACCCTCTCGACCGTCATGTACTACACGGGCTTAGACCCGCGCACGATGCAGCCGGTCTATGTGCCGACCGATCCGCACGAAAAGGCGATGCAGCGCGCCCTGATCCAGTACCGCGACCCGAAGAATTACGCCCTCGTCCATGAGGCATTGGAAAAAGCGGGACGCACCGACCTGATCGGCTTTGACAAGCACTGTCTCATCCGCCCGCGCAAGGGCGAAACGGTGCAGACGCAGCCTGCAAAGCAAGTAAAAAAGCAGCCCTCAAAGCCGCAAAAAACACAAAAGCAACAAAAGCCAACGAAGAAGCCGGAAAAGCCACAAAAGGGCAGCGCGTCCGCGCCCCTCACCGCCGCCCAGCTTGGCAAGGCGGAGCGGTATCTGAAAAGCAGAAAGAAGCGGTGACATGAGCAATTACGATTTGCAGCTCCTTCAGGCGCAGCGGGGCTTCCTGCGCTATGACTTGGAAGAGATCGCGGCGCGTTTCCGGTTGGACAAAGATGAAGCCTATCTGTATCTCCCGTTTTTGGGCCGTCTGCACCGCATCAGCCGCATAAGCGCCCTCGTTGAGGTGCAGGAAAAGGGCGCATGGCAGTCCGCAGGCTTTCACACAGGAATGACCTTCTTTGATCTTCTGACCAATCCCGAGGGCATTCCCGTCCTCTCGGGGCAGTGGTGCGCACACGCAAGCCTGAACAGCGTGCGCGGCGGGACGCTCAAGGGAGAACTGGCGCTTTCCCCGGAGGTTGCCGCCCCCTTCGCGGGCAAGTGCGAAAAGCTGCGGCAGGTCTGCGAAAGCCTTGGCGCGACGCCTGCGGAGAAGGGCGACTATGCCTGCATTCTGCCGCTGTTCCCGTGGTTTTCCGTCCTGCTCCGCTTCTACGAGGCGGACGAGGACTTCCCCGCCCAGCTCATGCTCCTGTGGGACAAATACACCACGCGCTATCTCCGCTACGAAACAACCTTCTACACCGCCCACGCCGTCCTCGACCGCCTGCAAGCGCTGCTTTCCCAAGAAAAAAATAAAGAATCGGAGGAAGAAATAGTATGAAAGGCTATGTGATCAGTGTTTCCCTGTGTACCGGCTGCTATCGTCATATCCAGATCGCCGCTTCGGCAACGCTCTACCGCCTCCATAAAGCAATTCTTGACGCTTTTGAATTCGAAGATGACCATATGCACGCCTTTTTCATGGATAATCATCTTTGGTCCCCCGAATGCATGTATTCTTCCGACGCATCGGAGCCGGGGGAACGGCTGACACGGAGTTATAAGCTGTCGCAGTTCCATCTGCAAAAGGGCGATAAGTTCCGATATGTGTTCGATTTCGGCGACTCATGGGAGTTTCAGTGCAAGCTCCTGCGGGAAACGGAGGAGGCGACCAAGACGCCCATCGTGCTCCGCAGCGTCGGAGAAAGCCCGGAGCAATATCCGGATTGGGACGAGGAAATCCCGGAGGCGGAAGCGGAAGACGAAGCTCCTTGGATCACCGAAGAAGAGGCAAACGAGCTTTATCGTCTGATCCCCTTGAAAAAAACCGTCATTCTGACCTTAAAAGACTATTTCCGGGCAAGCGCAAGGCTGTATGGCATCATCTCCTTGGATAAGCTGCGTGAGATCTATAACAGTCAGAATTCTCCAATCGATGAAATGCTGTTTTTCTGCGTCGCAAAAGTTTTCAGTATGCAGGAGGATATCTTCTGCATCATCCAACCGGAAGGACAGGGCGCTGCAGACCCGGAGCAGCCGGAGGTTGTGCATGTTGCTCTTTTATACGACGACGCAGGGAAGGATCTTCAGAAAATGCAGCAGCTCCAAAAAGGCAAGGAATTCTATATTCCGCCCAAAGCGGAGTTTCTGCGCTACGCGGACGAGGAATATTTCCCGCTCACACCCGCCAATACAAAGCTGAAGCAGTATCTGCTCAAGCATTTGCCGCCGGACGAGGCAGAGATGAGTTGGCATGCGATACAAGGTATGATCAGCATGGACTGTGAACTCTCGGATATGTTGGAATCGCTAGAGGCGTATACCTCCTTCTTTCAAAAGCCCTTTGACTTCATGGAGCTCTCCGCTCTGTATCAGGAAGTGAACAACACGACCCGCATGATGGCAAACCGCGGCTACACGCCCCATGAAATGGCAGCCAAACTTCCGAAGGCCAAACGGCAGCAGCAGGCGATTCCGTTAGGCGGTCAGCTCTCCCTAACCCCAGAAGCCGAAGCTCCGATCAAAGTCCTGTCCTTCCCGCCCCCCGCCTCCCGCAACGCCCCCTGCCCCTGCGGCAGCGGTCTGAAATATAAGCAATGCTGCGGGAAAAAGAAATGATCTGAAAAATGCGTTCCCCCGTAGGCACGCACCCGCAAGGGGCATGCCCTACGAGCTTCCTATATATTTAAGGAACCTCTGAACAAATCAACAGCGGCGCTCAGCGGATTGGTTCGGAGGTTCCTTAAGTGTTACAAGCCACTATTGGATGTTGGAGCGCGCGGATTATGTGATCGCCTATGTGACCCATTCGTGGGGCGGCGCGGCGAAATGTACGGGCATAGCGCAGAGGAAGGGGGAAACGCTTCATCCCCATTGCCGGCACGAGCCCCCGATGAAAAGGTGCCTTTTCATCGGGGGCTCGTGTCGGTGTGTGATTTTAGCAATGCGCGGTTGTGCGCTTTTTCCCATAGAGCAGGGCAGAGACCAGCGCCGTCAGAGGGACGGCCAAGATCACGCCGATTGCGCTGGAGACGGAGCTGATGATTTCAATGCCGATATAGCTGGAGGACATGAGCTGATGCCACGAAAGGTCGAGCGAGTACAGATACAGGATCAGAACCGTACTGCTGCCCAAAATCGCGAGGATCAGGGTGTTGGTCATCGTGCCAACCATATCCCGTCCGATGTTCATACCGGAGCGCCAAAGCGCACGGGCAGTCAGTTCGGGGTTGACCGCTTTCAATTCACCGATGGCGGAAGATACGGACATTGCCACATCCATTACCGCACCCAAGGCGGAGATAATGACGCCCGCCACCAGCAGTCCGCGGATGTGTACCGGCGTTCCCGTCTGCCGCAGTTGGAGCAGCGCCTCAGCATCCGTAGCGCGCAGCCCGTCAATATGCAACAGCTTTTGCGCCAAAATGCCGAACAGCATCGCCAGCGCCATGCCCGCGACCGTACCCATGCAGGCGCAGGCGATCTTTCTGCTGCAACCGCCGAGAATGACGAAGCACGCAATCGCCACAAGGGAGCAAAGCAAGAACGCGGTTGGAATCGGCTGCCACCCCTTCATCAGCAAGGGCAAAAACACCAAAAGCAGCATTGCTACCGTCAGCGCCAGTCCGAGAATGGATTTTACGCCGGTTTTTCCGCCTACCAAGACGGTAACCAGCAGGAACAGTCCCAAGATCAGATAGATGAACGGCGTCCGGTTGTATTCATAGACGCTTGCCGTATGGCTGCCGTCGGAATAGGTGCTGACCGTCATGACGATGCTCTGCCCCACGGCTGCGGGCTCGCCGTACATTGGCCCCACTGCGTTAGTAACGAGCAGCGTCTCCCCCTTGTATTGCCCGGAGGTGACCTCCACAAGGAGGGTCTGATTGCCGCGATAGGCACCCTCTGCAACCTCGTCCGCCTCGCAGCTATCCGTAAGGATCTGCAACACGGTGCCCGTCTCATATTCCGCATAGTCCGTCGGCTGCGCGCCGTCCGTTTTCTCCTCATGCGCATAGACAAAGAGCGCCGCGAATATTCCCAAGATCAGCAGCAGGATCAGCGCCGTCGGAAGGATCTTTTTGGGTCGAAAGTTGATTTTTTTCTCTGACAGTTTCATAGGAGGCTCCTTCTGTATGTTTTGCCGCTCCAAAACACGCACCGCAAATGTAAAATCGGGCATGTCCCCGCCGTTCCGCGTAAGCGGCAGGCGGTACAAACAAATTTGTACGCACTTGGTAGTTCCTGCACGCGGGACGCCGGGGACGGCGTCCCCTACGGTGGGGTGCGATCAACGGCTGTAGCGCGCGGCATCCTTGACGCTCCGTCCGCGTAAGCGGTCGGCGAGGACATGTCCCCGCCCTACATACGGCAATAGCATAGCAATAAATACTTTCCCTGTCAACCGTTTTGAAGCGCCGCCCTTCCACATCGGATAGGGCGGCGTTCTGCTTTTCCCCTCCCCTTCTGCCGAAGCAGAAGGGGAGAGAATGATATTATTTATTTGAGATAAAGCTCCATCCAGACGCAGAAGACCTTTGCTGCCTGTGCGCGGGTGGTAAGACCCTGCGGATCGAGGTAAAGCGCACTGTCGCCGTCAAAGGTCGTGCCGTTGATGATACCCTTGCCGACCGCCCACTGCATGGCGTCGACCGCATATGCACTGACGCTCTTATGATCCTTGAACTGTGTCAGATCGCCGCTGACGGCTTCCTTGCCCTCCAAGCGGTAGAACATCGTGACCATCTGCTCGCGGGTGACATTTTCCTCCGGCGCGAAGGTGGTCGGGGTAGCGCCATTGACAACGCCCTCGCGCTCAGCCCACGCGACTGCCTTTGCATAGTACGCGTCCTTCGGAACGTCCGTAAAGGTGCTGTAGCCGCTGACCTCCGGCTCGCCCATTGCGCGGTAGAGCATGGTGACCATCTGCCCGCGGGTGAGCTTCAGCTCAGGCGCGTATTCCGTCTCTGTATAGCCGTTCACAACGCCCGCTGCGTAGACCTTCAGCACATACGCATAGAACCAGTCGTCTTCCTTGATGTCGGTGAAGGGGCAGACCATGATCGGTTCCTTTTCACCGCAGACGGTGCAGACACCGTTGTCATAGTGGTGACCAAGCGCAGCGATCACGCTGCCCTTGGCGAGCTTCTCACCGCAGAGCTTGCAGTAGGTATCGCCGGTATAGCCGTTCTCGGTGCAGGTCGCAGCCTTCGCGTCGCGGGGCTCGCCTTCTGCCTGATGACCGAGCGCAGGGATCACACTTCCCACCGCGAGCTTCTCACCGCAGAGCTTGCAGTAGGTATCGCCGGTATAGCCGTCTTCGGTGCAGGTCGCCGCCTTTGCACCGCGCAGCTCCGTCTCTGCATGAGCGCAAGCAACGCACAAAATCTCTGCACGGTCGCGTACACGGAGACGGGCATAGCTGTCATTCTCGATGGCGTAGGTATCGTCGTAGGACGCAAGACCCGTCGCCTCTACGGTGCAGCCGACCTTCAAACCCTCAATGGTCTTGGAGGCGGTAATGTAACCGTCGATAAACACGCGGGCCACCGCGCCGGAAGCGTCCTTCACATAGATGGACTCCACAAGACCGTTCGCCATGGTGATGGCCGTCACGGTTCCCTTGAGCGTGACCAGCTTGCCCTCGGCGGAGCGGTCGTTGAGCTGCGCTGCGGTGATCTCGACGGGCTGAACCGGTGCAGTTTCGCCCACCTTTTCGATCTCCGTCACCTGAAGCTCCGGCTCACCCTGATAGGAATCCGTCGTGCCGGTAACGCGCACGATGTCGCCCAGCTTGAACTCGGCCGCCACAGGGAAGCAGTTGATGCCACCGGTGGCATCCTGTACATAGATGCAGTCAAAGAACGCCGTCTCCTTGTCATAGCCGGAGGCGTTGGAGGTCACAACACCCTCAATGGTGAACTTGAAGCCCTCTTCGCTCTGCGCGCGTACCTCCGCAACGGTGCTGATATGCACGGGTCGGACGGCGTTGAGCAGATTTTCGCAGAGCGCGTTGTTGGCGTTTTCTGCGGGAAGCTTCAGATCATAGTCGTTCATGAACGCGGCACCGGCAACGAGGAGCAGTCCCTTGCCCTCCGTTTTCTCCATTGCCATGACCAGCAGGCGCTCATCGTCCTGCGCGAAAGTATACTTCGGTGTTGCATCGCCGCCCAAGCCGTCGCCGTCGGAGTCCTTGGAGACGGTCACGCCGTTGGCAAACAGGACGGCAGATACGGCAGCAGGCAGCGTGGTGAGCGCGTTTCCGTCCTTATCCACCGCGTAAATGCTCGAGCCGCCGTAGTAGCTGATGCTGCCGGTCAGCCCCTCAGTCAAAGCGTTATCGCCGTAAGCGTTCAAGGACAGCGTAAAAGCAGTGTCCTCATAGGTGCCGTCATCGGATAGACGGAGCGAGGAGCCGAGCGCCGCCAGCAGACGGTTCTGGGTGGCAGCCATATGGGGCTCGGTCTTATCATTGCTGTCTCCCGCACCCGTGACGATCAGCGCGCCACCACCCGCATGGAAGGCGGCAAGCGCCGTCAGCTCTGCGTCGGTATAGTCCTTCGCCTCGGACAGGCGGCGAGAGGGTACATTGAGCACGATCGCCGCGTACTTCTCGTTACCGCAGGCAGCAACCAACGCTTCGGAGGTGGTCAGCAGCTCCACACGGATGCCGCAGCCGTTGGCAAGCGTGATGAAGTTGTTCATGAGGTTCTTGTTGTAGCCCGCCACATACTCGTTGCCGTGGGAGGCGTCGATGCCGATATAGGCAAGCTGCGAGGCATCCAGAACATCCAGCTCCACGGAGGCCGTGAAGGTGTATTCCTTGCCGTCCATCTCCACAACGACCGTCGCGGTGATGGTAGTCAGCTTTGCCGCCTTGGGGGTATAGACCCATGTCAGCGTCAGCGTGCTGTCCGCTGCAAGCGTGTAGGTGTTGTTGTCGACCGCGAGAACCTCGGAGCCGTTGGTCGTATAGACCACGCTCTTGACGATGGCATCGTAGCTCTCGCCGTTATGCAGGGTCGTCGTGATGGTCAATTCCTCTCCGGTCAGCGGAGTTGCGGAGTCTGCTTCCATCTTGTCAATGCCGAGCTTCAGGTTCTGACCGACCCACACGGGCGCGGTAACTGCCAGATCGCCGTCCGCCTCGGTCACGCGGACATAGTAATAGGTGTAATCCGGACGCAGCTCCGCAGTCAAAACACCCTTGGCGAGCTCCGCAGGATCGTCCCATGTGTAGGCAACCTTTCCGGAGTTGACGATCAGCTCCACCTTCGCGATGGAATCGGTGTTATCCGGGTCCATGACGGAGACATCGAATTTCAGCTTCTCAGGGACACTCTCAATGATGGTGCCCATGGGCAGGTCATTGACCGTGTAGAGCAGCTCGAGATTCTTGTCCTCGGTGGAGTAGACGCGGTAGTTGCGGATGGCGTCGTAGATGCCCTCCTCGGTAAAGCTCTCCGCCAGCACGACATCACGGGCGTCGTTGGCATTGCCCCACTTGCCCTTGTGGTTGTCCTGATTGTTGGTAGGCGCAAGGTGCCAGCCCTTGTCCAAAGCCAGCGTGTACTGCTCGTAGCTGGGATAGTAGCCGCCGGCACCGATCTGTCCTTCGCCGTTGCCGACCTCGACGAGATAGATGCGCTCGTCTGCCGTGGCGCTCCAATAGCTGAAGTCCACAAAGTTGCCGAAGGTGTTCCCGGGGTGGTTAAACTGGGAGATGGAGTTGACACCCTCGTCGCGGGAGAGCAGCTTATAATAGGTCTGCAAGCCCGCGTCGCCCGACTTGTTGTTCAAGGTGGTGTTGTTACGCGAAACGATACCCTCGGTGACAAAGGTATTTATATGTCCGGGGCCGCCGGACCATGTCATTTCAAAGCCGGGGATCGCAAGGACATCGGAATGGCTTGCATTAAACTCGGCGATGGTATTCTTATAAGTCGTCCAGCGCTCGCGGCTGTACTCGGTAGCCTGATCCAGATCAAACAGCGCGTCCTCGGGGTTGGCTTCGCCGGACTTGTCAAAATAGTTTGAGTGGTCGGTAAACGCCACAAAGTCCACATTGGCGTCCTCCGGCAGAGCCGCAATATACTCGAGCGCGCCGCTCAGCGTACCTGCGCCGTCGGAATACTCGCCGTTATGGGAGTGGAGCTGACCGAAGTAGAGTGAATAGCTGGATTCGCCCACGGTAAAGCTCCAGCTCTTGCTCGCAGTCTTGCCGTCGGCGCGGGTCACGGTGACCGTCACGGTCACACGGCCGTCCGCCATGTCGGTGGCGGGCTGATAGGTGAGCTTGCCACCTTCGAAGACAGCGTTCACGGTCTCATTGTTCACGGTCATAACGATGGTGGGAGCCTCACCGACATTGGTGAGCACCGCCGAGATCACGGGGCGCTTATTCTCCTTGGTTTGGGTGTTTGCAGCGGGTGACACCTGAGAGATCACAGGCTCGTCCTTAACCGCAATGTCAACGGTAGTCTCAATGGGAACATCCTTGTTGTCCAGTCCGCGCACGGTGACCGTCAGCGTCTCGCCGCTGATCAGCTCGGCAGGAATGATCGCGGTGTAGCGCTCGCCGCTGAGGGTGCAGGTCAACTCCGTTTCACCGAGGAACACCTTCAGCTCCTTCACACCGAACAGCGCGTCCACGGTGAAGTGCAGCGTATACTTCTGCCCCGCATAGGCAGGCGCAAGGTTGCCGAACACCGCCTGCGGCTCATTCACAACACCGTCGGTGATCTTGTCGCTGCCGCAGGGGAAGAAGTGATAGGTAAACACATCCCGGTCGGTAACGGCATACATACCCCATGTGGTGAAGGAACCGGAGTAGTACTGCAAATACTGCGTCTTGCCCTCAAACGCGGCGGTACGGCTGCCCATGGTGTAGCCTCCGTTGTAGGCAGTCAGCGTCCAGTCCGCATCCTCGGAAGCCTCCGTCGTATAGAAGGTGTTGTTGCCGGTGCCGGTGGAGCACAGGTAACCGAAGGAAGCATTGCGGAAACGGTAATACTCGCCGTTCTTCTCCACCTTGAACAGCAGCGCGCCGTTGGCGCAGATTGCCTTGTCGCCTTGGATCTCGGCGCCCGCCGTCTTCACGGAGCAGCCGTAGACATCGGACAGATCGCCCTCCATGCCGGACAAAACGCCCTTCGCGGAGAGATTATAGATCACGACCTCGTCGCCCTCGGCAGGCAGACCCGGACGCACCATATTGTCATCGAGCTTGTAGATGGACACAGGCTGCTGACCGGAGCCGTAGCAGGAGAAGATACCCACGCTGTTATAGCGGATGATGTTGGCTTTCTTATCCGCCTTGGAGACGATATCCGCCTTGCCGTCCGCCGCAATGGTGATGGTAAAGGAGGCGTTGATGTCCTTTCCGTCCTGCGTGCGCAGCAGGTTGCCGCTTTCGGTGGAGGCGTAGAGATAGCCTTGGTTCTCCCCGTTGACGGCGTATAGCGCGTAGGTGCCCTCCTCCACGCCGGATTCCAGCGTGAGGATCTGCGCGTTTTCGTCATAGCTCAGCTTGTCGTACGCCTTGATGACATCCGCCGTACCGCGGTTGTTGGGCTTCTGCGCGGTGCCCAAGGCATAGTTCAGACTGCCGCTGGTCACGATCAGAATACGATCGCCCGCTGCAAGCGCCGCGATATCGGTCACAAGCGTCGCCTGATCATCACCCAATACCGGCGGAATGTAGATCGTATAAGCAAAGACGACCTCCGCGCTGTCCTCCATGCCCTCCTTGACTGCTTTGACGGTAAAGGTGGTGTCCTCGGTGATGGCGATGGGGGCGGTGTACTCGACCCATTCCCCTGTGCCGATTCGATAGAGGATGGTCGCGCCCTCGGTGGCGCAGGTGAAGCTGATTTCCGTGCCGGAATCGACCTCTCCGGGTCTCGGATCCGCCTTCGGCGCGGCAACAACATTGGACGGCTGCACCGAGCCGCTCACGAGATAGAAGCGGACGGCGTACATCGCCTCCGTGGGATTATAGTATGCAGACCAGTAGCCCTTGTCCGCATACCACTCCAAGCAGCTTCCGACGGAGCTGCGGAGGAAGTATTCGCCGGTCTTTCCCTCTACGGCAGACAGCGTCCACGCGTTCACGTCTCCGCTCAGACCCACATGGGTGCGGTTGAGGACAGAAAGCTTCAGCCCGTCTTCGTTGGCAAAGCCGTAGGTGCCGTCTTCGTTCACGCTCACCGTCCAGATATTCGCCGCCGTGTAGCCGGACAGCTTGTCGTCCGCCGAGAGCGTCAGCTCCGTGCCCGCCAGATCCTGTCCTTTGTCGGTGTCAAGGATCGTATCGGACAAGCCCATGCTGTAGGTGGGATTGTAAAGAATGACCCGATCGCCTGCGGCAATGGTGTCAGTGAAGCCGCCCGCTCCCGTGGTGAAGAATTGCAGCAGGTAGGGCTTGGCATTATAGGAGGTAAAGGTATAAGTAGTAAAATTGTTATTGTAGCACTCCAAATAGAGCTGCTTGCCGTCTTTTGCGCCGTTCACGCTCTTGACATAGAAGCCTCCCTCGACCGTTTCCAGCTCCCAAAGGCTGTAGTCGGAGGCAGCCGCCGCAAAGGAAAGCACATTGGCGGTAGACGCATCGGCAGTCAGATACTCTTCGGCGGCATTGCGGAAGGAATAGTAGCCGTTCACATCCACGGAAACAGACAGCTCCGTCATTGCCTCGGTCACGGTTAGCTTGTCTCCCTCCACCGTTGCGGCAGTACTTGCAAGCTGCGTGCCGCTGACCGTATCGATCAAAACCTTCGCACTCTTGGGATTGTAAATGTAGACCTTGTCACCGTCTTTCAGCTCTGTCAACAGCTCCGCCTGCACTTGCTCAGAGGGTGCCGGATCGGGATCCGGTGTAGGATCGGGATCGGGGTCGGGATCAGGATCAGGCGTCGGTGTCGCACTCGGATCGTACACCCAGAATTCCAGCGTCTCGCCCGAGATGTTGCCCGTTGCATAGGCCTTGTAGCATCTCCAGTCGGGTGCGCTCCCGGCGTAGACGCCCAAATAACGAACGGTATCCTCAGTGACTTGCGTAGAAAAATACCCATCGTCGATGAGCGTCCAGACAGCGCCGGTCTCACCGATGCGCACGCCGTTGTTGGTGTCCTCCGCACACAGGTAGCCCGCGTCGCAACGCAGCAGCCAGCCGCCCTCCGTGGCGGAAATGCTCCAGCCAAAGGCGCTGCTGTCGCCGTCGAGCGTCAGAACACCGCCATTGACAGAGGCAGTCACGGCAAGCGGCTGTCCGTCCCCGCCGTTGCCCGCAGTCGGCAGGGCGTAGGTCGTTCCGTTCTTGCTCATGGTGATCGCCACGGTGTCGCTTGCCTCGATGTCAGCGAAAGCAACCTTGCTCCATGTGCTGGTCGTTGGGTCTTCGGCAAAGGCCACGGTGGGCAGTATGGAACATACCATAGCCAGCACCAGCAGCCACGCGAAGAGCCGATGGATCGTAGTTTTCATGGTCTTCCTCCTTCAAAATAAAATATGCCAGACGCCCGAGTTTTCCAGTGCCTGACATTAACAATTCTATTTTATCACATCTTTCTACATTTTTCAACCTTTTATTTCGCTTTTTTGTGCATTTTGACCATATAAAAAGGCCGATCTCATTACGGTAAAATCGGGTCGTCCAATATATCTCCGTCTTTCATTGCGTGGAGCGTTCCTTTACAAAGCATGCAAAATTTTGTGCATCGCGTGTGCTTTTGGGAGCAAATACATCGGTTGGTGTTTTCGAGCTTGCCGTTTCTCTGCAAATTTCTTCCTCCAACGGAATTCGCATAAATCCCCATAGTTTGCAGACAATAGCAGTGTGATCTTTTAGCAAATTCGGGAGGAAGTACAAATATGAAAGCAACCGGTATTGTTCGGCGCATTGACGACCTCGGGCGTGTTGTGATCCCCAAGGAGATCCGCCGCACCCTGCGCATCCGTGAGGGCGACCCGTTGGAGATCTATACGGAGAAGGACGGCGAGGTCATTTTTAAAAAGTATTCCCCGATGGGCGATCTACAGGACTTTGCCGTCCAGTTGTGTGAGTCCATCGGGAAAAACACGGGGCACATTGCCGCAGTCTCCGACAGGGATTCGATCATCGCCGTGGCAGGTGCGCCCAAGCGGGAGTTGCTCGAGAAACGCAACTCCGCCGAGCTGGAACAAATCATGGAGCAGCGGAAGAATTACCGCTATCATTCAGGAGACGCCAGACTGCGCCCCGTCGAATCGGTAGACCGTTATCACCTCGGCGTGGCAGCACCCATCATCGCGGAGGGTGACCTGATGGGCTGCGTGATGCTGCTCATGAACGAGAACGACGCCGCCCCGACCGAGTCGGAGCAAAAATTAGCCCAAACCGTCGCGGGCTTCCTCGGCAAGCAGATGGAAAACTGATTTCCCGCAGGCACCCTTGTAGGGCGGGGACATGTTCCTAACGATCGCGAAGCGGCAGACCGAACGCAGGAACAAATTGGTACGCTGTTGGTAGTTCCTGCACCGGTGGGGACATGTCCCCGCCCTACGTTGGCGGTTCTGTTGATTACGGTCAGTGTCGAAACAACAAGATAGTGATTTTTCTACACACAAAGAGACTGCCGCAAAACACGGCAGTCCCTTTGTACGTTTTATGAGAGATTGAAAAAATCCTCGGGGTCAACAGGAGTATTATTTTGATAGACCGCGAAATGCAGGTGGGGCTGGGACGCCGTTTCTACGCCTGCTGTTTGCCCGACCGTGCCCAGCAGATCCCCCGCCGAGACCGTGTCACCGACCTTGACGGCAACCTCCTCGGCAAGATTGGAATAGTGCGTCGTGTAGCCGTCCGTGTGCCGCAGGACGACCGTCATACCGAAGCTCTCGTCCTCGTAGATCGTGTAGACGCTTCCGTCCGCCGCCGCGACGACCTCCTGCCCTAAGCTCGCGCTCAGATCGACGCCCTCATGCGTGCGCCAGTCGCGCGTCGTCTCATTGTAAGCCAAATGATCCGCCGCAAAGGAGTACAGCGTGTCGCCCTCCACAGGGCGCACCGTTGTCAGCCGCTTCGGCGAGGTCGGCTCCGTCGGCGTTGTTCCCTCGGTCGCAATGACATCCGCGGCCTGCTGCGAGGGTGTTACCGCGGCGGATGCCTCATTCTGCGAGACGCTTGCCGAGCTTTCCTCGGTTTTCGGCGTCTTGCTCGGTCTTAACAGAAAATAGCCGGATGTTCCCACAGCCACTGCACAAAGAAGCAGGACTATGTAGTAGCCCTTCTCCTTCAAAAAGCTGCGGAAGCCTTTGGATTTGTTGTTTTGCATAATAGCACCTCCGAGCATCAGTATCGACAGAGAAAAAATTTTTTATACCAGAATTTCTCGACCGATTTCGCGTTTTCCCGCCGATATACTGATACTACAGATGATTTTGGGAGGAGTATACTTATGAAACGATCTGTAATCCGACTTTGCAGCGCCGTCCTTTTAATGTTGATCGCGCTGAGCGCCTCGGCAGCGACCATCGGTGCCATATCGTCGCAGGACAAGCCCGTGAAAAAGGATACCTATGTATGGATCAAGCTGCTCTTTGCAACCGAGCCGCGCGCCGAGGAAATTCTTCTGTTTTCCGCAGACGGAATTCCCATCCAGCGGCTTGTAACGGACGAAAACGGCAGTGCAGTCAGCGAGCTGCTGATCCCGGGCAAATACTATGCCTTTACCGCGCAGGGCTGCACGGAATTCACGCTGCACGAAAACGCCTCCGTGACGGCGGACGGCGGCTGCGGCTGGTCAGACGGCGAGATTCTGCACTTAACCAGCGCCGAGGTCGGCACGGTAACAGTTGAACGTGCGGCAAAAACGGAACTGCTCACGCAAAACGGCGGCTTTTTGGACTATACGCTGAAAAACGACACCTTCGAACGCCGTCAGGTCGTGCGCTGCACCGCATCGGGCGGCATTCTGACCTGTACCTTCGAAGGCGTACCCTACGGCACTTATGTCTTGGTGGAAAACGGTACCTCCCGCTGCCGCGTCACCGTCAGTGCCGACCAAAACAGTGTCACCGTCACGCTCCCATAACCCCCTTGTAGGCCGGGGACATATCATAAACCAGTGCAGGAACACCCGACATCGTAGAAGTTCCACAGTGTCATTGCGAGGAGCACAGCGACGTGGCAATCTCGTGCAGAAACTACGAAATTGCACAAAAGCTCAGCCGGAGATTGCCACAGCCAGTGTGCGCACTGGCTTCGCAATGACAAATAAGCAACTATTGCGTGTCCTGCAAGGATCGCACACCCGCAAGGGAGTACACCGCATCCGTAATGCCCCTTTGTCGCGAAAGGCTGCTCAGGCGACACGGCAAGCTCAAACAGGAGCTACCGATTGCGTACACAGCGTGTGTCAAGGAGGCGGATAGCGAACCATATCTCATTTCGTTCCGTTTTGTCGAATTTTTTCTTGACATCACGAATAAATATGCTATTATAGAAAGTAATTTCATAACCTTATCGAGAGTGGCGGAGGGACCGGCCCGATGAAGCCCGACAACCTGCGGCGACGCAAGGTGCCAATTCCGGCGATGAAGAATCGACAGATGAGGACGCAGTATCGTACCCTGTCGAAAAGCAGGGTATTTTTTGTATCGAAAGGGCTATGAAAGTAAAATCATAAAGAAAGGTAGCTCTGAACATGCAAAAAAGAATCTTTACTTCCGAATCCGTCACCGAAGGACATCCCGACAAGGTCTGTGACCAAATTTCCGACGGCGTATTGGATGCCATCTTGGCGCAGGACAAGACCGCCCGCGTCGCCTGCGAGTGCGTCGCCACAACCGGCATGGTCATGGTCATGGGCGAAATCTCCACGGACTGCTATGTGGACATCCCCCATGTTGTCCGCGAGACCCTGTGCAAGATCGGCTATGACTCCGCCGACGCAGGCTTCAACGGGCATAACTGCGCCGTTTTGACCGCCATTGACGAGCAGTCCGGCGATATCGCCATGGGCGTCAACAGCTCCTATGACGAGGCGGACACCCTCGGTGCCGGCGATCAGGGCATGATGTTCGGCTTCGCCTGCGACGAAACGCCGGAGCTGATGCCTGCCCCGATCTCCTTCGCCCATAAGCTGACCAAGCGCCTCGCCGACGAGCGCAAGAGCGGCAGACTGCCGTGGCTCCGTCCGGACGGCAAGAGCCAAGTCTCCGTCGAATACGCGGAGGACGGCTCCGTCGCGCGCATTGACAATGTCGTCATCTCCACGCAGCACGCGGAGGACATCGCCATTGAGGATCTGCGCCGCGAAGTCGTTGAAAAGATCATCCGTCCGACCCTTCCCGAACAACTGCTCGACAATGGCACTAAGTTTTATGTCAACCCCACCGGTCGTTTTGTCATCGGCGGCCCGGTCGGCGATTCGGGTCTGACGGGCAGAAAGATCATCGTCGATACCTATGGCGGCTATGCCTCCCACGGCGGCGGCTGCTTCTCCGGCAAGGATCCCACAAAGGTCGACCGCAGCGCGGCGTATATGGCGCGCTATGTGGCGAAGAACATTGTGGCTGCGGGTCTTGCAAAGTCCTGCCAGATCGAGCTTGCCTACGCCATCGGCGTGGCGCAGCCCGTCTCCGTCCTTGTGGATACCCACGGCACGGGAAAGGTCAGCGACCTGCGTCTTGCGGAATTGGTGCGCGAATGCTTCGACCTGCGTCCCGCAGCGATTATCTCCGCGCTCGACCTGCGCCGTCCGATCTATCAGCAGACGGCAGCCTACGGTCACTTCGGCAGACCCGACCTCGACCTCCCGTGGGAAAAGACCGACGCCATCGACCGTCTCCTCTCTCTCGCATAAGCCCCCCACCACTTGTAGTATGTTGTTATGGCTAAAGCTTTATAAAGCGGCTGAATCGTCGGATCGTAGGGCACGACGACTCTGTCGTGCCACCGCGTAAGCGGCAGATGGCATGAGAGGACAAGCTGGTACGCAGTCAGGAGTTCCTACACGGGCGGACAGGGTCGTCCGCCCCTACGTCGAACCGTTGTTTATCTCAAAGCTCGCGTCCTAAAAGTAAAGTTTTAGATATAACAACGTAGTAGGGGGCGGCTATCAGCCTCAAGCGTGCAGGCACTTATCACACCGGCACACAATTTATCATCAACACTACAGAAATAACACCCGATTTACGGCAAGGGGAAATATTATGAAGCTATCTAAAAAAATCGACCTCTGCGAGCTGTCGCCCATCCGCAAGTTCTATCCCTATGCGGTCGAGGCGCAGAAGCGCGGCATTACCATCCATCATTTAAACATCGGGCAGCCCGACATTCAGACCCCGCCCGCCTATTTTAAAGCGCTGGCGAATTACCGCGAGGATGTCCTTGCCTATGCCCCTTCGCCCGGCATTCCGATGCTGATCGAAGCGGTGCAAAAATATTATTCCCGTCTCGGTGTCAATTTCTCCGAGGAGGATATTCTCATCACCACAGGCGGCAGTGAAGCGCTGCTGATGGCGATGCTCTGCATTCTCGACGAGGGCTGCGAGGTCATTGTCCCCGAGCCGTTCTACCCGAATTACCATACCTTCATCCGAATGGCAGGCGGCAAAATCTGTCCCGTGCATACCAAGCCCGAGGAGGGCTACCGCTACGCCGAGCGCGGCATGATCGAGCCGCTCATCAACGAGAAGACCCGCGCCATTTTGGTCACTAACCCCGGCAACCCGACCGGCACGGTGCTGACCGCGCAGGAGCTGCGGCTGCTTGCGGATATCGCGAAGGAGCATGACCTCTATTTCATCTGCGACGAGGTCTACCGCGAATTCATCTACGACGGCGGCAAGCTCACCACCGCAGCCGCCTTTGACGATCTGAAAGAAAATCTCATTCTGATCGACTCCGTCTCCAAGCGCTTCAGCGCCTGCGGTGCGCGAATCGGCGCGCTGCTCTCCCGCAATCGCGCCTTGATTGAGGCGGCGACGAAGATCGCACAGGCGCGTTTGTCCGTCGCAACGCTCGATCAGGTCGGCGCAGCGGCGCTCTACGGCGTTGATCCGTCCTACTTTGACGCAACACGGGAGGAATACCAACGCCGCCGCGATGTCTGCTACCACAAGCTCCGCGAAATACCCGGCGTGGTCACGACTGAGCCGAAGGGCGCATTTTACACGATGGCAAAGCTGCCCGTAGACAGCGCGGAGAAATTCCAAATGTACCTGCTGAATGAATTTGAGGACAACAAGGAGACGGTCATGTTCGCCCCCGGCAGCGGCTTCTACGCCACAGAGGACGCAGGCGAAAGCGAGATCCGCATCGCCTATGTCCGCTGCGAAGCCGAACTCGAACGCGCCCTCGATCTCCTGCGCATTGCGATTGAACGCGACAACCAAAAATAACACCACGCACCTCTGTAGGGCGGGGACATGTCATAAACCGGTGCAGGAACCACCGTATAAGTACAAGAAATAAAATAGATTGCCACGTCGCTGCGCTCCTCGCAATGACACAGAAAGCCACCCTGATCTGTCATTGCGAGGA
>JAQXWB010000045.1 GCA_029225225.1 Bacillota bacterium
CAAGTTGTAAACCATGTCCCTTCACAAATTGTAAACCATGTTGCTATTGACATACTATCCGCCCCTACGGCGTTGGCTGTGGCATATCTCGTAGGGGCAGCTATCATCCACCCGCCGGAACGCAGCGGGTAGTTTCTGCACACGACGGGGATGTGTCACCGCCCTACGAAGGGTTGCATAGCAATGACATGCATTCCATTCCGGCAGCATAAGAAAAAAAGACGCAGAGAAGGCAAACCTCTCTGCGTCTCGCGCTTCATATGGAAATTACAGACGGATACGACCGCCAATGAGTCTGCCGGTTGCTGCAAGGCGCTCTGCGTCTCTGCCTCTGGGCTCCAAGACACCATGTGCGCCGAGAACCATGAGGATGGCAAGGTAGGTATCCCAGCCAAGCGGAGCAGCGCCGCGCTCCATTTCGGAAATCTTCTGACGGCTCTTACCGACTGCATCGCCAAGCTCTGCCTGAGACATACGCATCTTCTTACGGTATGCGGGCAGATCCTGAACCAACGATTCGATCAATTCTTTTTGCTGTTCTGTCTGTACAAACTGCGGCATATCCTTACCCTGCTTTCTTAAATATTATTGTTTCCAAGGGCAACTGCTCTCGCCCTTGTAGTCTATTTAGATTATAACATAGTATTTTTTAAATGTAAACCCTTTCTTGAAAAAAATCTTAAAAATTTAGAACTATTTTAAGATGTTTCAAAACCATGCCCCGCCGAACCGTGTCAGGCAAAAAACTATGAATGCAATCACTGCAAAAAACGCGGCCACACCGAAAATGCAGAGGAGCAAACGCTCCCAGCGGGGCGTTTCCGCTGCGGCTTGCTCCTCGTCATCCGCCAAAGGTGCAAGCTGCGGCGTAAAGCTTCTCAGGATCGGCGCAGGCTTCTCAGCAGCGGCGGCCGTATACCGCACTTTCTCTGAATGTATAAGCAGGTTTCCGCAAGCCATGCAGCGCTCACGCAGCGGCGGATTGGGGAAACCGCAGGCGCATTCGACGCTTCCCGTCTCCTGCGGCGTGCAAAGTCGATGCGTCGCCAGCCGACGCCATCGGGTTCCGTCCGCAAAGATAATGCGCTCTACCGTAACGCGCAAGCGCTCGACCTCCGTGCGCGGCAGGACAAACATATGTTCCTCGCCGAAGATACTACGCGGCTTGGCGGCGCAGTCCGTCATCGGCAGCTCACACACTCGATAGCAAGTCTTACCAAATACATCCAGTCCCTCCACGTTTAAAAACACCGTGCGGATCTCACGCTCACCGCAGTTGAACAAACGTACCTGCAAAAGAACCGTACCGCTCTCACGTTCCATGCTGCGGCGGCTGCAATGCACATAGACGGGGCATTCCGGCTGAAATTCCTTCCGACGCTGCATGGCAAGCGGAAGAAAGCGATCTGTAGGGATCATGCGCCCGTCTCTCCGTTTCCGCGCGTGAAGACCGCCGCATAACTCGCGCCGTCTTCCAAGGCCGTTTGCTCGATGCCAACCGTCAGTGCCTTGCCGTTGCCGAAAAAGCACCACCACGCCTCACCGTCGTTCCAGTCCGCCTTTTCACCGTCTACGACGTCATACAGCCCCGCACTCTCGGCGGATTCCGCAACCAGTCCCTCTGCCAGCAAGGCATCTGCCAAGTTGGTCTTCTCCGTCTCCAGCTCGAAGGTCTTCTCTGACCCATCGGCATGCGTGACCGTAAAGGTAATATGCATCGTCTCGTTTTCCTGCGGTGAACGTACATAGCAGCCGGATAAGCCGCACAGCAGACACACGAGCAGAAAAAACGCGGTCATTTGTTTCATAAAGCAATCCTCCGATTTCTCTTAGAATGATCTTAGCATATTTCTTTGTCGGAATCAACCATTTTCCGCTGCAAAACAGGAAAAGACATACAAAGCGCGCCCTCCGGCACGAGGACGCGCTTTTTTCAGGAGATATCTTCTTTTGAGTATCGCTATGACAGGTCAGCGCCCATCTCGCAGGTATAGAGCCACGCAATGCTATCACCGTCGGAGAGCGTATAGTCCGAGCAACCGACAGAGGGGAACGAGCCGTTCACCGCATAGAGCCACCCGGAGCCGGTACCGCAGTCGCGCTCATAGAGATTGCCGATTCCTTCGATGTAAGCGGTGTTATAGACGGGTGAAACAGAGAATTCCAGCGCAATGCCGTACTGCTTCGTGACACACTGCAAAACGTCAAACACCGTATCCCCCTCCTGCAGCTCCACGCTGACCGTACCGAGGATCCAGCCGTTTTCCGGCACAATTGCTTCCTTTCCCGCTTTCAGATTATCCATATGCGAAAGGACGGTTGCACAGGAGATATAGATCGTGCATTGCGGCACGGGTGGTTCTGTCGGCGGCTCTGTTGCCGGCGTCGTTGCAGGCTCTGTTGTGGGCTCCGTTGCGGGCTCTGTTGTGGGCTCCGTCACAGGAGCTTGCGTTGCAGGCGGTTCCGTTGCTGCGCTCGACGTTGTCGGCGCTTCCGTCGCAGGGGGTTCCGTGACGGTCGTTACAGCCGCGGAAGCCTCCGTTGCCGCGCTCGGCGTTGTCGGCGCTTCTGTCGCGGACGATTCCGTTGCCATCGTTACGGCAGGCTCCTTTGCCTCCGGTGCAGAGGAGGCAACAGGCGTCTGCTGTATCGGAGCGGATTGTATGGTCGAGTCCGGGGCCGAGAGCGTTTTCTCTCCCGTTGCAGGCTGCGATGTATCTCCGAAGAGGAACGCCGCTGTCAAAACGCAGACAATCACCACTGCCGCAATCACGGCATATTGCCACTTTTTCATTTTGCGAGGTAACGGCAAAGCATCGCCGCTGCTTGCGCGCGGGTCGCGGTGCCCTGCGGATCAAGGCGGCTGCCGTCGGTGCCGTTAATCACGCCTGCGGCAACTGCCCAATTCATAGCAGCCTGTGCCCAATCGGACACGCTTGCGCGGTCAACAAAGGTCTCGGGCAGCGCTGCGCCGTCCTTTTCGCCCGCATAACGCCACAAGATCGTTGCGAACTCCTCACGGGTGATCGGTGCGTCAGGCACGAATCGGTTGCCGCCGACGCCGTTCACGATATTTTCCTGCTGCGCCCATGCCACGGCATCGGCGTACCAGATGTTCTTTTCCACATCGACAAAGCTGCTCTTGCCCTCTGCCTTTTCTCCGGAGGCGCGGTAGAGGATAGTCACAAGCATAGCGCGCGTCATTGTGCCTTCCGGCTCAAATGTAGTCGTGGACATTCCGTTCATCCAGCCCTGCTCGGTTGCCTCGCAGATCTCTGCGCGTGCCCAGTGTCCGTCAACATCCGTATAACGAGTGCAGTCATGCGCTTTGAGGCTGATACGGAAATAAGCAACGTTCTTCCCGCCGAGGGTTGAAATGCTGCAATCGACCGGCTTCGAGAAATCCGCGTCCTTCAGACCGGTCACAATGGCATAATGGGGATCGAGCGAGGTGGTGTAAGTGCAGCCCTCCGCCTTGCCGTCATAGCCGAGATCAAAGGTCAGAACAAAGGGGTTCTCCTTCGTGCCGCTGCCCTCGGCAGGCGCGCCGTCTACCATGTAGGTCGTCACGGCGTTGTAGTTTTCGTCAAAGGTCGTCGTGCGGGTCATTTCCTTTGTCATGCCGCCGAGCGTAAAGCTTGTAAATACGGGCAGGCCATAGAAGCCGGTGCCGATGTCGTCGGTGGTCGTGTCAAGATTCATCGTATAGTGGAACTGCAAGACATCGCCATTCTTCGGTGTGATCGAGCTTAAGCCCCAGTTGGAGAAATCGTCATTATTATAAGAGAGCATCCAGCCGGAATAGCCGCCGCAGCTTCCGAGTCCGTTGATCTCGGTGATGTAGCCCTCCGCAACGCCTTTCGCCTCGATCCCGTTGGCATCAAACGCAGCCTGTACTGCCTCTGCGGCGGTCATGCCCTCGTAGAACGGCACGGAATAGTCTGCCAAAACAACGCCTGTCTCGCTGGCATTCTTCGCCTTTGCAGCCGAAGCTGTGTAGTCATAAACGCCGACGGTGACATAGCCTTTTTTTACATATGCCTTGACGCTGATACGGAAGTAGGCGACGCTCTTACCGCCAAGGCTTGAGATGCTGCAATCGACCGGCTTCGAGAAATCCGCGTCCTTCAGACCGGTCACAATGGCATAATGGGGATCGAG
>JAQXWB010000046.1 GCA_029225225.1 Bacillota bacterium
CTCTCCCTAAGATGAGATCTCCACCTCCTAGAGAGGAAAGGCTCGACGTAGACTATGTCGTTGATAGGTCAGGGGTGTAAGTGCAGTAATGCATTAAGCTGACTGATACTAATAAGCCGAAAGCTTGACCTACACAAGCAAAGGAACAGCAGGCTCGGTTGCAATGCGAAAGCAGCTTGTAACGAACTTCATTCGTGTTCAGTTTTCAGGGTATATCCCCTGTAGCGCGGCATCCTTGACGCGCTGAATTAAATCAGTTGGTGTTGATTGCGGTGAGGGTCCACCTGTTCCCATCCCGAACACAGAAGTTAAGCTCACTTGCGCCGACAATACTTTGCGGGCGACTGCACGGGAAGATAGGTAACGCCAACATAAAGAACCTACTCGAAAGGGTAGGTTCTTTATTTATACCTGTTGCACCCCTGTAGGCGGGACATGTCATGAGCGGGTGCAGGCACTAACGGTTCACACAAATATCACCTCCGTGTCATTGCGAGGAGCGCAGCATTGTGGCATTCACGTGCAGGAAGTACCAAGTGCAAACAAACCTATAATCGGAGATTGCCACGACCGGTGTGCGCACCGTTCTCGCAATGACAAATGGGGCAGCCTCCCCTGTGTCATTGCGAGGAGCGCAGCGACGCGGCAATCTCATGAAGAAACTACCATGTGCGTGCAAACCTGTTTGTCTTCTATAAATAAAAACGAAGCGGTTGCCCGCTTCGTTTTATGTGATTCGAGTTAGATCAGATTCAGTCCGGTCTCTGCGTCAAAGAGGTGCGCCAGTGCGGGATCGAAGTTGAACTTTATCGCGCTGCCGCTGAGGACTTGATCCATGTCAAGACCTGCCGTCGGAATAACCGCTACAACGTCCTTATCGCCGACGCTCATATGCAGGTGCATCTCGCTGCCCATCATTTCGGAGACGTCGATGGTAGCCGCGAAGCCCTCGCTTGCCACGCTCAAATTGACCGGACGCACGCCCAAAACGATTTGCATCGGCTGCTGCCCTGCCGCAGTAAGCGCTGCTTGCTGCTTTTCGCTCAGCACAATCTCCTTGCCGAGCAGCTCGACATAGTAACCGCGCGCGTCGCGTTTGAGGGTTGCGTTGAAGAAGTTCATCTGCGGCGTGCCGATGAAGCTTGCGACGAACAGGTTCTTCGGGTGGTTAAAGACCTCCTGCGGCGTGCCGATCTGCTGGATGAAGCCGTCGCGCATGATAACGATACGGTCGCCCAAGGTCATAGCCTCGGTCTGGTCGTGGGTGACATAGACAAAGGTCGTGTTGATGCGGGAACGCAGCTTGATCAGCTCCGCGCGCATCTGATTGCGCAGCTTTGCGTCGAGGTTGGACAGCGGCTCGTCCATCAGAAGCACCTGCGGATTACGCACGATGGCTCTGCCGATGGCAACGCGCTGCCGCTGACCGCCGGAAAGCGCCTTCGGCTTGCGCTCCAAATACTCCGTAATACCGAGGATCTCCGCCGCCTCGCGCACTTTTTTGTCGATCTCGTCCTTCGGCGCTTTTTTGAGCTTCAGTGAGAACGCCATGTTTTCATACACGGTCATATGCGGATAGAGCGCATAGTTTTGGAAGACCATCGCGATATCGCGATCCTTCGGTGCGACATTGTTGACCAAGCGGTCGCCGATGTACAGCTCGCCGTCGCTGATCTCTTCCAGACCGGCAATCATGCGCAGCGTGGTGGATTTGCCGCATCCGGAGGGACCGACGAGGACGATGAATTCGCCGTCCGCAATCTCAAGGTTGAATTCCTGCACCGCCACGACGCCTTCGTCGGTGATTTGCAGGTTGCTCTTTTTCTCCGGCTCGCCCTTCTTCGGCTTTTTCTTCTTCTCGGTGTTGGGGTAGATCTTCTTAATGTTTCTGAGTGTTACATTTGCCATGTGTTCGGCTTTGCTTTGGGAGCCTCCGCTTGCCCAAAGCTCGCACCCGCCCGATTTCGGACGCGGCGCATTACGACAGGTCTCCACACTGCCGCACCGCAAGCCCTGCGGTTGTTATCCTCCTTCGTTCGGCGGTCTGCGATTATTTTCAGCCACAAAAACGGGTCTGCCGTTGGGGATGCTGTCCGACACCTCCGTTTTTTGCGCCTTCTTTTATGTGGAGTAACCGCGCCTACCGTAGTAATATTATCATAGCATGCGAAAAAACGAAAGGGAATTGACAGTTCCTACAGTTTTTCAGATTCGTGTTTGGATATTTTGACGAACAACCCTGTAGGGCGGAGACATAGCATAACCCATGTGCAGGAGATTCCGTAGCTATCCTCGGATCGCCACGTCGCGGCGGTCCGCGCAAAGACAAGGACAGGG
>JAQXWB010000047.1 GCA_029225225.1 Bacillota bacterium
AACATATCAAAACAAAACCCCCCGGCGGCTGGCCGCTGGGTGATTCTTTTAGAACAAATCAAAAACGGCAGCTTCCGAAGAAGCTACCGTGATAGTTGGCTTTTTTGATTAGATGTACTTCGTGCAGAGCATGGAGACGAAGAAGGTGAGCAGGACGAAGGCTGCTGCGACCCACTTGGTGAGATTGGCAAGCTTCGCATCCAGCGTGGCTGCCTTGTTTCTGCCCATGAAAGTATCGGAACTGCCGGTGAGTGCGCTCAGACCGTCTTCCTTGCCGGACTGGAGAAGGATCATCGCCGTCAGCACAGCGCAGGAGAGAAGCTGCAAAACCAAAAGAACGATTGTTAAAGTGTGCATAGTAAAACCTCCAAATCAGACCGCGCTTACGGCAGGCGGTGCGCCGAAATTCAGTTCGTGAGAACATATTTGCAAACAGTACTAATAATGTTACCACAGAAACCCTTAAATTTCAAGCACTATTTTGCAAAAAAGCGAATAATTTTGTCAGCCCTGCGGAGTCGGCACTACCTGCACGGGATTGCCACGTCGCTGCGCTCCTCGCAATGACACGGTAGGAGGCTTGTACGCAGTCGGTAGTTCCTGCACGCGTCGGGGACATGTCCCCGCCTACAGAAATTTCTTCATTGAACCAAGGGGGGCTTATTTCGTTACCCAGTTGCCTGTAGCGGCGCAGGTGAGGTAGGCGTTGATGAAGCCGTCGATGTCGCCGTCCATGACTGCGTTGATGTTTGTGCATTCATAGCCCGTGCGGGTGTCCTTCGCGAGGGTATAGGGCATGAAGACATAGTTGCGGATCTGGCTGCCCCACTCGATCTTCTGCTGCACGCCCTTGATGTCCGAAATTTTATCCAAGTGCTCGCGCTCCTTGATCTCCAAGAGCTTCGAGCGCAGCATCCGCATACAGTTTTCACGGTTTTGGAACTGGTCGCGCTGCGTCTGGCAAGAGACGACGATGCCCGTCGGCTTATGGATCAGACGCACGGCGGAGGAGGTCTTGTTGATGTGCTGACCGCCTGCGCCGGAGGAACGGTAGACCTGCATCTCGATATCCTCCTGACGAATCTCGACCTCGACGTCGTCCGTGATTTCGGGAATGACCTCGACGGCAGCGAAGGAGGTCTGCCGGCGGGCGTTCGCGTCAAACGGAGAGATACGCACGAGACGGTGCACGCCGTTTTCGCTCTTGAGGAATCCGTAGGCGTTCATGCCCTCGACCATGATGCTTGCGGATTTCAGACCCGCTTCGTCGCCCTCAAGATAGTCCATGATCTTATAGGTAAAGCCGTGCGCCTCCGCCCAGCGGGTATACATGCGGTAGAGCATCTGACACCAGTCCTGCGCCTCCGTGCCGCCCGCGCCTGCTTGGAACGAGACAAGGGCGTTGTTGCCGTCGTATTCGCCCCGCAGGAGGGTTTCCAGACGTGCTTCTTCCATGGCGGTTTCCAAGTGCTTATAGCCCTCGGTCAGCTCGTCTAACATGGAGTCGTCGTTTTCCTCCAGCGCCATTTCGCAGATGGTCATGAGGTCGTCCCATGAGGAGGTCATGGCGTTGAATTTCTCCACCTTGGACTCCAGCGCCTTGGTGCGCATGACTGCCTTTTGTGAACGGGCAGGATCGTCCCAGAAGCCCGGTGCCTCCGCCATCGCGTGCAGGCGCTCCAATTCGTCGAGAAGGCTCTGCGGCAGGAACGCGGCGCGCAGCTCCTCCAATTTCGGCTTTAAGTCATTGAGTTTTCCTTTGTATTCTTCAAATTCAATCATAAAAATTGCTCCGATTCAAATTTTTCCTCCCATAGTATAACCGAATTACCTCGGTCTGTAAAGGGAAAAATTTGCATCGGAGCGCATTTTATGTAGTTTTTGCGCAGGAGCTTATGTGATTTTCGCTTGGCAGCCGAGGAGGGCGTAGACTGCCGCGAGGGCTTGCCCGACCGTGATAACGACCGTCAGCGGGGAGAAAAAATCCGCTGCGCCGAACAAAAGACAGCACATCGTGCTGACGGTGGATAAGATCAGCAAAATGCCGCAGACAATCGGGCGGCTGCGCAGCGCACCAAACAGATGCAGCAGCGCGAGGAGCAGCGCAGCGGCGGTCAGAATGCCGGAGAGCGACATGAAGAGGTTGCCGTTTATGCCTATACCGGCATAATAATTAACGAAACGGTTGCTGCCGTTATCGCCTTCGCCCAGCCGCGCCGCCCACGGCAGGAGGGTCAGGAGCAACAGAATTGCAATGCCGACGGTGAGAAATGCGATCCGCTTTTTCATCATGCTTCCTCCTTGCGGCTTTTGATGGAATTTCCATATATTGTAAGAATAGCATACTTTGAATGGCCTGTCAAGCGGAAGAAATGCCTGCACCGGGCGGCTGATAGCCGCCCCTACAGCTGCAATGTGGGGTTGTCGCCCTACTGTGGAGCTTCTTTTGTTCTGCGGGTGAGGAGGAGGGCGACTACGACGGCGGCGACGCCTCCTGTGAGCTTGGCGACGATGACGGGGACGAGCATCGTTTTATCGAAGCCCGCCGTGAAGCCGAGGTGGTCGCCGAAGACAAAGGCGGCGGAGACGGCGAAGGCGACATTGAGGATTTTGCCCCGCGCGTCCATGTCCTTCATCATGCCGAACATGGGGATGGAGTTGGCGAGACTGGCGACCATGCCTGCCGCGGCAATCTCGTTCATGCCCAAGAGTCCGCCCAATTTCAAAAGCGGCTTTTTGAGCACCTTGGTCAGCACGAAGACCAAGGGGAACGCGCCTGCCAGCACGAAGCCGATGCCTGCGACGACCTCAACGCCGTCCGAAAGCGGCGCCATGCCGGGAATCACGGTGATACCGGTCAGATGCTCAAAGACGGCGGCTGCCAGTCCGACGGTGATGACTGCGAGGACACCCTTGCTGAAGCCGATGAAGCCTTTGATCATGGCGCGCTCGAATTTCCACAAGCCGAGGGCAATCAGAATTGCGAACAGGACGATGGGGACGAGGTTGCGCAGAATCATCAGAATGGGGAAGCCCGCCACCAGTCCGCCGACGAACGCACCGATGGGAATCGTGACGACGCCTGCGAGGACGCCCTTGGCAAGCGCGGGACGGTCGTCGGGGGGGATGATGCCGAGAGCGACCGGGATCGTAAAGACGACGGTCGCGCCGAGCATCGCGCCGACGATCAGACCGCCAAACTGCGCCGCCTGCGTCGATTGTGCAAGCTCAAAGGCGAGGGGTGCGCCGCCCATGTCGTTTGCGAGGATGGTGCCCGCGAACATGGCGGGATCCGCGCCGAGAAAACCGTAGATTGGCACGAGGACGGGGCGCAGGAGCTTTGCCAGCACAGGCGCAAGCGAGAGAATGCCGAGCATGGACAGGGCAAGCGCGCCGATGGCTAAGATGCCCTCCTCAAATTGCTTGCCGAGTCCCAAGCGGCTGCCGAAAATACGGTCGAGCGCGCCGAGTGCCATGAAAATTGCCATCAGCCAGAGAATAATTTCATCAACGGACATGGGATACCTCCGAATTGGCAGTGAATAGTGAACAGTGAATAGTGAATAACGGCTACAGACGGTACAGACGAACAGGTTTATGCACGCCCGGTAGTTCTTGCACGCGGGCGGTGGTTCCTGCACGAGATTGCCACGTCGCTGCGCTCCTCGCAATGACATGGATGGGAAGCCTCTACAGGGGCTGTTCGTCTAAAATGGCGACTATGGCGGCGTCGGCGGGGGTGTTCGGGCGGACGAGACGGGCGGCGCCGCCGAAGGCGAGGATCACGCGTTCACCTTCACCTGCGCCGACAAGGTCTGCTGCGATTACTTCCTCCTGCCCGATGCGCACGCGCAATAGGCTCTGCCCCGTGAGTGCGGGGCATTTTTTTGTCGCCCAGATTGAGCCGACGACCGTGCCGATCTTCATGCCTTGCCCTCCATGACGTCCCGCGCCAATGGGGTCAGCCTCCCCTCAATCGGCAGACCCTCCTTCAAAAGGCGGCGCACCTCGTCGGCGGTGAGCAGCTTTCCGTTCCCGCCGTTTGCACCACGCTCCAAAAACTGCACGCCGAGCTGCTTTAATTGCCGCTCGGCGGCAAGCAGGCGCGACCACAGCACGCGGTTGCCTGTATGACTGTATTGCCGATATTCCAAGCCCTCCGGGCAGAGGTAGACGGGCTTGCCCATGAGCAGCGCCTGCGTGACCGCCTCGTCGGGCTGGTGCAGAAGCTGACACGCCGTCAGGGAGCCGATCACGACCGCCGTGTAGTCTCCCGCTTGGACATAGTGAAAGCCCAGCTCCCTTGTGGGCGCGCGTCCTAAGAGCAAGGCGGCGGGCTGCTCGAGCGCCTGTCTGCGCCTTACCTCGGCGACGACCTCCTCAATCAAGCGTTCGTTCATACGATCATCCCCAGATCACCCGCTTGAAAACCGCAGGCGTTCGCCTCGTCGTAGTCGAGGTGGGCGTAGGTGCGGAACTTCGGGCTGACGCGCACCACGACCTCCTCAAAGGTCACGGGACGCTCCGTCAGCGCCTTCAGACGGACGACCGCGCCGTCGTGCAGCCCGCGCAGAGCGGCGTCCTCGGGGGTCATATGGATGTGCCGCTGCGCGATGATGACGCCGCTCGTCAGCGTGAGTTGCCGGTCGCCGTTTTCGATGAGGATGCCGCCCGTGCCCTCGGTTTTTCCGCTCTGGCGTACAGGGGCTTGGATGCCGAGGGACACGCAGTCGGTCTTGGACAGCTCGACCTGACATTCGCTCCGTTCGGGGCCTAAAACGGCGACGCGGTCAAAACGTCCCTTCGGGGTGATGAGGCTGACACGCTCGTTGCAGACGAACTGCCCCGGCTGCGAGAGCGGGCGCTTTTCCGTCAAGCCGTGCCCGAAGAGCGCCAGAGCTGCCTCCTTGGTCAGATGCACATGGCGTCCCGAAGCCTCCAGCTCGACAAATAAGCGCGACTGCAAGGCTTCTGTGACGCGAGTTACCAAATCGTCCATACTTACTCCTTTCCCGCCTTGCAGCGGATCATCAGGATCCAGCACAGGCTCGAAAGACGGTTGAGCGCCTGCAAAATATCCACGCGGCGGAGTTTTCCGTCGGCGTCCGCGAACGCGCGGCAGCAGGAAAGCTCCGTTTCGCGCACCTTCGTGCGGAGGCGGTTCAGGCGCAAAACCGCTTCACCGTCGGTGTAGGCGGGCAGAAAATGCGGCTGCCCGTAGTATTTGTCGGGAAAATGGCTGTGCTCCCGCAGCTCGGCGTCGGAAAGTCCGCATAGCTGCACCGGCGCGACGGGTTCATCCAGCACATCCGCGCGGATGAGGGAGCGGACGAGATCAAGCATCTCCTGCAAAGCGGCGACCAAAGACGCTTTTTCCCGCAGCGCGTGCTGGCAGAGCAAAAGCTCCGCTTCCAAAGCGTCAATTTGCCCGCGAAAGGCGATGCGCGGGTGGGTCTTCGGCACGAGGAGGTTGCCCGAAAGGTGGGTCAGCTCCTCGGGCTTTTCCGTAAATTCGCCGCCGAACAGGGTGGTATAGGTTTTTTTCCGCGTCTCGATGGGAATGCGCTCGCTTTGCAGCCAGTCCCTTGCGGAGGGCGTCAGGCGGTCGCCCTCTTTCAGCCAAAAGACCCGCCTGCCGTCCTGTGTCCGCACGGCGGCTTTGACATTCTCCTCCGTGTAGAGCATTATTTCTGCGGGATATCGCCGCGCCCCTTGGGCAGAATCGCGTCAACCTCCGTATGCGGTCTGGGGATGACATGGACGGAGATCAGCTCCCCGACCTTTTCCGCCGCCGCAGCGCCTGCGTCCGTCGCCGCCTTGACCGCGCCGACGTCGCCGCGCACCATGACGGTGACCAAGCCTCCGCCGACCTGCTCCTTGCCGACCAGCTGGACATTCGCCGCCTTGACCATCGCGTCCGCCGCTTCAATCGCGCCGACCAGTCCGCGGGTTTCGATCATACCGAGTGAGTTCGTGTTCATGTTGCTTCCTCCGATAATAGTTTAGTGAATCGTGAATGGTGAATAGTGAATGACTTGCGTATAAGAGAATGCACCCGCAAGGGGTACGCCGCATCCGTAACGCTCCTTCGTCGCGGACGGCTGCGCAGCCGCGTCGCTTCGCTCCTCAAAATGACAGAAAAGGCTGCCCTGTCTGTCATTGCGAGCCGAGGAACGAGGCGTGGCAATCTTGTGCAGGAATTAACGAGTGCGTACAGAATTGTAACCGGAGATTGCCACGACCAGTGTGCGCACTGGTCTCGCAATGACATAAGAGGCTACCTTGTTTGCCGCTGCGCGGACGACTTGGACATGTCCCCACCCTACAGGGGAATGGGCTGCGTTTTGTTACATGTTGCCGTGATTGAGTCTGCGCAGGATCTCTTGCGTCAGGGTTTCCAGCAGCGCTGCGTCCTCCTGCGGCAGAGGGGTGTCCGGTGCTTCCTCCGTGCCCCATGCGACGCGGCGCAGGTTGATGAGGTCAAGCGGCCCGATGTTGTTTGACGACGAGCTGCCGCCCACCGCGCCGCAGCCGAGGGTGAGGGCGGGGAACAAATTTGTTGTCAGCCCGATGCCGCCCAGCGAGGCGGGGGTATTGACCAAAAAGCGCGAGACGGGGATTTCCAACGCGAAGCGGCGAATGACCGCTTCGTCCTTGGCGTGAATGGCGAAGGTGTGTCCCGCGCCCTCGCCCAGCAGCACCTCCACGGCGCGCTTTAAGACGGTATTCTCGTCGTGCTCGATGAACAGGGCGAGGACGGGACAGAGCTTTTCGCGGGAGTACGGTCTGGTTGGCCCCGCCTCTGTCTCGCGGGCGATCAGCACCTTTGTGCCCTGCGGGACGGTAAAGCCTGCAAGCTTGGCGACCTCGCAGGCGGTCTTGCCCACGACCTTGGGATTGATGGTGCCGTCCGCGCGCAGGAGGAGCTTTGCGAGTTTGCCCGCCTCCTCGGTCGGGAGGAAGTAAGCGCCCTGCTTTTGAAACTCCGCCTTGACCCTCTCCGCGCAGCATTCCTCGACCACGATGCTCTGCTCCGAGGCGCAGACCGTGCCGTTATCGAAGGTTTTCGACCGGATGATGTCCGCGACCGCCTTGGGGATGTCGGCGGATTTGTGGATATAGGCAGGCCCGTTGCCCGCGCCGACGCCGATGGCGGGTTTGCCCGACGAATATGCCGCCCGCACCATTGCGCCGCCGCCCGTGGCGAGGATGAGACGGGTATATGCGTGGTGCATCAGCTCCTGCACGGCGGGCATGGTCGGCGTGGGAATGCAGCCAATCGCGCCCTTCGGGCATCCTGCCGCCTCCGCCGCGCGGGAGATCAGCTCCGCCGCCTTCATGGTGCATTGCACCGCGTGGGGGTGGGGTGAAAAGACGATGGGACTGCCCGCCTTGAGCGCAATCATCGCCTTATAGATGACCGTCGAGGTCGGGTTCGTCGAGGGGACGATGCCCGCAATCACGCCGACGGGCACGCCGACGTCCCAGACGCGCTTCTCCCGATCCTCGCGCAGGATGCCGACGGTCTTCATGCCGCGAATTGCGCGGTAGACGCGTTCGGCGGCGAAGCGGTTTTTAGCCTCCTTATCCCTCGCGTTGCCGAAGCTCGTCTCCTCACACGCCATTTTTCCGAGCATGGCGGCGTTCTCGCTGCCCGCGCGGGAGATCGCCTCCGTGATGGCGTCCAACTGCTCCTGCCGGAAGGTGCGGAGGGTCTGAAACGCTGCCTCCGCTTGACACAGGAGCGTCCTTGTCTCCTGCACGGAGCGTAAATCCTTATCCAATTCCATGGTGGTTTCCTCCTATTCAATCGGCGCGCTTGCGACTGCTCGGATTGCTTCGCCAAAGGCGTCGCACGCCGCCTGACACGCCGACTGCGTGCCGGTGAGCAGTCCGCCTGCGAAGTTCGTCTCACTCGGCGGGGCGAAGAATTCCTTCAGCTCCACATCCGAAGCCTTGAGCGCCGCGTCCAAGCCCACCACCGCCTCCACGGGCGGCGCGATCAGGTACGCAAGGGGCTGCCCGAGGGGGACATGGGCGAGGGAGGACAGATAGCTGCCCGTGCGTGAGACGCAGTGGGCGAGATAGACGATATCACCTGCTTCATTCGCGGTGCGGAAACCGAGGGTATCGAGGGCTGCGCACGCCGCCTGCAAGCCGCTTTTGACCTCCGAGGGGTTGCGCCCGCCGAGGACGCCGATGACCTCGCCCGCCAGCTTTGTCGAGGCGTTGGACGCGCCCGCATAGAGGCTCCTTGCGTAGACCACGCCGACGCTCGCCGCTTTGGTCGCCTCGTCGAGCGCGATATAGGTCGCGTCGTCGCAGTCCGTGGAGATCAGTCCGACGGTGCTGCACTCCTTCGGGAGCTTCAAGGCTTTGCGCAGTCCCTGACTGACATTGGCAATCAGCTGCACGGAGAGGGTCTTTACCGGAATCATCTGCCCGATCATGCCGTTACCTCCTGCACAAGGTCGATGCCCGACGCCTTTTGCTTGAGCATTTTGTCAATCAGCGAGGCGATATGCGCGCCCGCCTCCACCGCCGAGACACCCTGCCGGTGGATGTTCGAAACGACGGTGCGCTTGGACTCAGAAATGCCCCGATGGGGACGGTAGGTGATATAGGCGGACATGGATTCGTTCGTCACCAAGCCCGGGCGTTCGCCGACGAGCATACAGACCAGCTCGCAGCCCGTCAGGTCGCCGATGTGGTCGGACGCGCCGACGCGGCAGAATTTGATGAACAGGCTCTTGCCCAACTCGATGCCATAGCTTTTTAACCCCTGCCGGATGGCGCTGGCGCAGTCGATGGCGTTCGCCTCGATCGCCGCCGAGGAAAGCCCGTCGCCAATGACGAGCAGCACACGCTGATCCGCGCAGGTCTCGCGGATGACGATCTGATTCTGCTCGTCAAAGCGCCGCCCGAGGTCGGGGCGCGTCAGATATTCGTCCTTGTCGCGGCACTCGGTCTTGACGGGGATCAGTCCGTTTGCCTTGGCGAAATCCTCCGGAACGAGGGAGAATACACTGTCCTGCGCCGCCGCGTGATCCGCGCGGAAGCGGAGTAGCGTTGCGGTCTTATAGCGTGTGCCTGCCCGCCCGACGCCGAGGCGCGCGGGTGTTTTGGCTTTAAGCGCCATAAATGCCGCCGCGTTTTTCGGGTTTTCCACCAGATATTGCTTGCGCAGATCGACAGTTGTGATATCCGCAATGACACCGCCGTCCTCCGTGGGTCGGTTCTGCGTCGGCTTATAGTCGCCTGCCTTGACCATTGGTTCGGGGTGCTCCCCCGTGTGCAGCTCCCGCAGCATCTGCGCGACAATGGTTTTCAGTTCCTCTTTGTTCATCCCGCGCCTCCTTTATAACAATGCCGAGCCGTCGCCCGCTTTTGCCGTGAGCTTGCCGTTTTCCACAAAGCCCATGCGCTCAAGCCAGCGCTGGAACGGCGGAATCGCCGTCAGACCGAAAATGCTCCGCAGCGTCGCCGTCTCGCGGAAGCCGGTGGTCTGATAGTTGAGCATGACATCGTCCCCGTGCGGGATGCCCATGAAATAGTTGCAGCCTGCCGCCGTCAGCAGAGCGGCGAGGTTTTCAATGTCGTTTTGGTCGGCTTTCATGTGGTTGGTGTAGCACGCGTCGCAGCCCATTGGGATGCCCGTGAGCTTGCCCATGAAGTGATCCTCCAGTCCCGCGCGGATGACCTGCCTTGCGTCATAGAGATATTCAGGCCCAATGAAACCGACCACGGTGTTGACCAAGAACGGCTGGTAGCGCTTGGCAAACCCATAGCACCGCGCCTCCATCGTCACCTGATCCGCGCCGAAATGCGCCTCGCTGGACAGCTCGGAGCCTTGTCCCGTCTCGAAATAGAGGACATTCGGACCCTCCGCCGTGCCCTGCGTGAGGGCAAGCTGCCGCGCCTGCTCGACGGTCTTGCCGTCAAAGCCGAAGGCTTCGTTGCCCTTCTGAGAGCCTGCGATGGACTGGAAGATGAGGTCGGCGGGCGCACCTGCCTCGATGGCGCGCATCTGCGTGGTGATATGCGCCAGAACGCAGATCTGCGTCGGAATTTCATACTTGTGTTTGATTTCATCAAACTTTGTGAGAATGCGTTTGGTGCTGTCTACGGTGTCGCCCGCGGGGTTCAAGCCGATTACCGCATCGCCCGCGCCGAAGGTCAAGCCCTCAAGCAGGGAGGCGATAATGCCGTCAATATCGTCCGTCGGGTGGTTCGGCTGCAAGCGGCACGAGAGCGTCCCGGGCAAGCCGATGGTCGTGTTGCAGTGGGCGGTGACGGGCATTTTTTTCGCGCAGGTGATGAGATCCAAGTTGCTCATCAGCTTGCAGACGGCGGCGACCATTTCGCTGGTCAGACCGCGCCGCACTCTTGCGATATCGGCGGTTGTGGTTGTTTCTGCGAGCAGCCACTCCCGCAGCTCCGAGACGCTCCAATTGCGTATTTCACTGTAGATGCGCTCGTTGACATCGTCCTGAATGATGCGCGTGACCTCGTCCAGCTCGTAGGGAACGACGGGATTTTCGCGCAGGTCGGACAGCAGCAGCTCCGACAGCACAACCTTTGCCGCGACGCGTTCTTCTGCGCTCTTTGCGGCGACACCTGCCAATTTGTCGCCTGATTTTTCCTCATTCGCCTTGGCAAGGACTTCTTTGACGTCGCGGAAGGAATAGGTTTTTCCAAACAGCAGTGCTTTCAGCTTCAAATGAACAGCTCCTTTTTATAATGTAGTGCATGCGTTTTGATGGGTGTTTGGGGGATCGTGAATAGTGAATAACGTTTGAATTGCGAATGGGTTTCCTTTTCCGTGTCATTGCGAGGAGCGCAGCGACGTGGCAATCTTGTGCAGGAAGTATCAAGTGCGTACAAACCTACAGCCGGAGATTGCCACGACCAGTGTGCGCACTGGTCTCGCAATGACAATTAGGGTAGCCTTTCCATGTCATTGCGAGGAGCGCAGCGACGCGGCAATCTCGTGCAGGAAGTAGCAAGTGCGAACAAACCTACAGCCGGAGATTGCCACGACCAGTGTGCGCACTGGTCTCGCAATGACAAATGGGGTAGCCTTTCCGTGTCATTGCGAGGAGCGCAGCGACGCGGCAATCTTGTGCAGGAAGTACAGAGCGCATACAGGTAGGCATGAAACAGTGAAAGCCGGAACGGCGTTTCGTTATTCACCATTCACGATTCACTGCTCGCTAATCTCTGTCTATCCGAGGGCGAGGGTTTTTACTACCACGGGGAGGACTTGTCCGCCGGCGACGGGGGCGCCGATGTCGAGGTAGGAGCCTTCGGGCAGCGCCACAGAATCGAGACAGACCAGCGGTGCCTCCGGCAGCAGCATTCCCACCGCCTGCCCCAGCGCCTTGCCCATGTCCGCGCGCACCGCGATGACGAGCGGGTTCCCTGTCTCCGCGCAGTCCCGCAGTCCGAGGGCAACGCCGTCAGCAAGTTTACATAATTCAGAAAAGCGCGGGTTTTTCAAGCCGTGCAGCGCCAAGACCGTCGGCGTGCCCTCGGGGGAAAACAGGGCGGTCTTTGTCCGTATTTTTTCCGCGAGGGCAGGCGGCTCCAGCGCTTCTTCCTCCTCTGACAGCGCCGCGACGGGGAGGTTTTTCAGTGGGAAGTGAACGCGGTCATAGAAAATCGTGCTGCCGCTCAGCTCTGTTGCGTGGCTGCCCGCGCCAATGACCGTCGCGCGGATGGTTTCCTTTGCCCGCAGAAAGCGTCCCTGACACAGGGGGGATTGATAGATCGCCCGCCCGAGGAAAACGCCGAGGTCGCCGTAGGCAAAGGGTTCGCGCGGCTTGCCGTCAATGAGATCCGCCACACCGCCGGAGAAGGACAACAGCGGCTCGCCGGTGACGGTGATTGCCTTGTCCGTGATGAAGTCCTCGATGCCGCCCAGACCGCTGACGGTGCGGCAGAGGATCTCGACGAGAAGGGTCAGCACGGGCTGCAATTCTGCCTCCGTCAGGCGCTGACCGATGGGAAAATCAAAATACGGGCGCAGGACGGGGGAGAGGTAGGTGAGCGTACCGTCGGGGTCAAATTTCATCAGCCGTCCGCCGACATTGAGGCAGCCGGTGTCCTTTAATTTGCCGTTTTCAAATAGGGCGAGGTTCGTCGTGCCACCGCCGATGTCGAGATTCAAGACGGTGCATTGCCGCTCCTCGGAATACGCCTGCGCGCCGGAGCCTTTGCCTGCCAAGACGCTTTCCAGCGCGGGCCCCGCCGTCGCCACGACGAAGTCACCGGCGAAGTCGGACAGGGCATTTAACACCTCGCGGGCGTTTTCCTTGCGCGCCGTCTCCCCCGTGATGATGACCGCTCCTGTTTGAATGTCGCTTTTCTCGAACCCTGAGGCGGCGTATTCCCGCGCGACAATCTCTCGGACGCCTGCCGCGTCGATGCGGGTATCGGAGAGCAAGGGCGTGAAGTGGATGGCGCTGCGGTAAAGCACCTCTTTTTCCGCAATGGCGAATTGCGGGACGCTGAACGCCGCGCCCTCGTTGCGGAGGGTGAGACGTGAAATCACGAGCTGCGTCGTGGTCGTGCCGATGTCGATGCCCACCGACAAAAGCCGTTCGCCCGTCATAGGGCAGCGCGGAGCAGACGAAGGAAGTCTGCTTTTGTGACGGGTCGGGGATTCGAGCCTGTGCAGGGGTCGTTTGCCGCCGCCTCCGCAATCTCCTCCGCCTTGGCAAGCACCGCGCCGCGCTCCAAGCCCGCCTGCGTCAGCGTTTCCGGCAGTTCCAAGCGCTGCCGCAGCCTGCGCACGGCAAAGACCAAGCCGCGCGCGCCGGTCAGCTTGCAGGAGGCGGCAAGTCGCGCATAGGCCTCTCCCGCAGCGGGAAGATTAAATTCCAAGATGTGCGGGAGCAGAATACCGTTGAGCTTGCCGTGCGCGAGGTGGAACGCACCGCCTAAGGCGTGGGAGAGTGCGTGGCACGCGCCGAGTCCCGCGTTGTCAAAGGCGACGCCTGCCATTGTCGCGGCCTCATGCAGTCTGCCCCGCAAGGCTCTGTCCGTTTTGCCGCTTTTGGCAAGGGCATAGGAGCCGGGCAGGTCGGCAAGGACGCAGCGGGCGGCGCTTTGGGCGAGGACGTCGGAGAAGACAGAGGCGTTCTTTGCCGCGACTGCCTCCAAGCAGTGCGAGAGCGTGTCCATGCCCGCGTCCGCGACCAAGCCAGCGGGCAGCTTGTCGAGCAGGCTTGCGTCCAAGATTGCAAGGGCGGGGCGCAGGGCGTCCTCCACGAGCGGGTGCTTCACGCCCTCGTGGGTCAAAATGGCAAAGGAGGTGACCTCAGAGCCGGTGCCTGAGGTGGTTGGGACGGCGACGAGCTTTGCTTCGGACTTTCCGAGAGAGCGGATGCCCTTGGCGCAGTCGATGGCGCTGCCGCCGCCGAGGGCGAGCAGGACATCCGGCTGAAATTCCTGTAGGCTTGCCACGCCGCGCGCCACAAGCTCCAAGGGCGGGTCGGGCTGTACCTCGGCGAAAATGCGTGTCTCCGCGTGGCACAGGTCAGCGATTTTTTGCGCTGTTCCGTTTTTCGCGAAGAATTTGTCCGTGATGAGCAGCACCCGCTTTGCTCCGAGTGTTCCCAGCGCCGCAAGCGCGTTTTCCCCGAAGCACAGGCGCGTGCCGAACGTAAAGGTCTGCATGACATCCCCTCTTTCGAGCGTAGTATTTCCCGCATGAACGAAAAAATGTGAACGGAATGAAAAAAGTTTCCTTTCGCGGTTGACACGGGGCGCGAAATATGGAAAAATAACAGACAAAGGAGTGTGAGACGGATGGCTGAAATGATTCACCTGACCTGTCCCGAATGCGGCAATGCGTTGGAGATCCCCGCTGCGCTGGAGGAATTTTCCTGTATGTACTGCGGTAAGCGCGCCCGTACCGCCGCCGTAAAGGCGATGAACGAGAGTGCGGGCAGCGATTATGAGAAGGTACGCGCTGAGCTGCGGGAAGCGCTGCCGAAGACCGTGACCCAATATCCGGACTATCACAAGAAAATCACACGGAAGGACTTTATTCCGACCTTTGACCACTATGAGCAGGAAAATAAGGGCATTTTGGAAAAGCTCGATGTCTGCGCCTCGCTTCGCCCGGGAAAGACGCAGGAATGTATGCACGAGATCGCGGAGGATCTTTTGGACGAGCTGGAGGCCTATATGCGCAGCGATCCGCGCTGGGACAAGAAGACGCAAAAGGCGAACCTGATGTTTGAAGTCAAGGTCGTGCTTGCGATTTTCTTAACACCGCTGGCAAAAAAGCTGAACCTCAACTCCGCCGAGGCGTTCCGCACCGCCCTGCATGAGGGCTGGCTGAAGCGCTGGCCGAAGGAGCAGTGGATGCCGGGCGACTATGATGTGCTGGTCGGCGGCTTTAAGCGGCGCAAGCTCTGCTTCATCACAACCGCGACCTGCGCCTTTGAGGGAAAGCCCGACGACTGTGCGGAGCTGACCGCTTTCCGTGCCTTCCGCGACGGCTGGCTGACGGAGCATGGCGGCAAGGACATGATCGAGGAATACTATATGGTCGCGCCGAGCATCGTCACCTGCATTGAGCTGTGCGATAACAAGGAGGCGCGCTACGCAGAGCTGCGCGAGCGTTGGCTGACGCCGTGCTACCGGGCTTTGCGCGAAAATCGTTATGCCGATTGCCGCGATACCTATATCAATATGGTGCAGACGCTCAAGGAGCGGTATCTGCAATAAAAAGCGATCTCCCTCCGCAATTTCGGGGGGAGATCGTTTTAATAGTGAATAGTGAATAGTGAATAGTGAATAGGTGAACCGCTGTTGCTTTTGCTGTTTTCTGATGGTTTGTACGTGACTGTTCGTTCCTGCACCGGTGGGGACGTGTCCCCGCCCTACATTTTGACTGATTCGGAGAGGGGCGATTTGTGCAATCCTACAAATTTTATCCTTCTGTATGGACAAAATTTGAAAGAATGTTATAATGTAATCGAGGATGCGGCTCGTATCCGAAAATTTTTTGTGAAAAGGAGAGTACCATATGAAGAAGCTATCGCGCGTTCTGGCTATGCTGCTGGTGCTGTGCATGGTGCTGGCAATGCTCCCGTCCGTTTTCGCCGAGGAGGAGAAAGCGGAATTTGCTTTTGTGGTCACCTCTGACCTGCACGGTCAGATCTACGCCACGGACTACACGGTGGATCAAGCGCAAAGCGGCACCTATAAACGCGGCTTGACCCGTGTAGCAACCTACATCGGGGAAATGCGTGAAAAGTACGGAGACGACCTGTTTGTCGCTGACCTCGGCGATACGATCCAAGGCGCTCCGCTGACTTACTATTACGCATTCCAGAAGCCCGAGGAGGACGATCCTGCCATCAAGGCGCTGCGTACCATCGGCTACGATATGTGGGTCGTGGGCAATCACGAGTTCAACTACGGCCTGAAGATCCTCCAGCGGCAGCTCGATTATGCGGTTTCCGCAAGCACTGAGACGGAGAAGCAGCTTTCCGTCTGCATGGCAAACTACCTTGATGTCAAGACCAACGGCGACAAGGAAAAGGATTGGAAGACATGGAACGGCTATGCCCCCTATGTCATTAAGGAAATGGACGGCGTTAAGGTCGCCATCATCGGCTTCGGCAACCCGAATGTCCCGAAGTGGGATATCCCCGCCAACTGGGAGGGCATCTACTTTGCGGATATCATCGAGACCTATAAGCACTATGAGCCGGAAATGCTCGAAAAGGCGGACATGATCGTCGTCATGGCCCACAGCGGCATCGGCTCGGACGAAGGCTCGGATTTCATGGAGCGTCTTGTGCAGGAGACGAACAGCATTGCCTGTGTCTTCTCCGGCCATGAGCATGGGAATCAGGTGACGGAGGTCGCCAACAAGGACGGCAAGACCGTTCCCATCCTCCAGCCGTATACCAAGGCGCGCGCCGTTGCGCAGGTTGCTGTCTCTTACAACAAGACCACGGGCGAGGCAACCCTGACCCCGGAAGTCAAGAACATGGAGAATTATGCCCTCGACGAGAAGCTGGTCGAGATCCTCAAGCCCTATGAGGAGACCGTCTGGAACGAGTACATGAGCATCAAGATCGGCGAGGCGACCGATGACTATCCCGCTGCGAACCTCGGCACCGCACCCTCGGCGTTCATGGATCTCATCAACACCGTCCAGATCTGGGGCGCGTATGACAACACGGGGCTGAACACGCCCGACGATAAGGATGACGACAAGCCCGCGCAGCTCTCCATCTCCGCGCCGCTGACCTCGGGCGACAATGCGAACATCATCGACAAGGGCGACATCTTCCTCGGCGATATGTTCAAGCTCTATCGCTTCGAGAACTGGTTCTACCAGATCACCATGAGCGGCGAGGAAGTCCATCAGTGGCTCGAATTCGCCGCGACGAAGATCCGCATCAACGAGGACGGCAAGCCCACGGTTTCCTCAGGCGACCTGACCTATTACGATGTGATCTACGGCGACGGCTTCTCCTATGAGATCGACTATACCGCGCCGTTCGGAAGCCGTATTGCCTCCATGACCTACAATGGTGAGGAAGTCAAGGCGGACGATGTCTTCACGGTCGTTGTCAACAACTACCGCTACAACGGCGGCGGCAACTATGTCAACTGGCTCAACGCCCACGGCTGCGAGTTTAAAGCAAACGATCCCGACCGTATCATTTACTCGACCCAGTTCGACATGATTCAGGGCGAGGATCTCGGTCAGGCGAGAAGCCTCCTGATGGACTACATCCAGAAGGCGGGCAAGATCACCCCGACCATCACCTCCACTTGGAAGCTGATTGAGCCGGAGGATCAGATCGTTATCTATTACACCAACGACGTTCACACCTACATTGACGGCGCAATCTCTTACGATAACCTTGCCGATCTGAAGGCGCAGACCGCGCTTTGGGCAGACGGCGTCCTTCTGCTTGACGCAGGTGACCATGTGCAGGGTACCGCTTACGGTTCCATGGACAAGGGCAAGACGATCATTGAGCTGATGAACGCGGCGGGCTATGACGCGGCGACCCTTGGCAACCATGAGTTCGACTACGGCATGGAGCGCACCCTTGAAATCATTGAGGAAGCGGACTATCCGTACCTCTCCTGCAACTTCTATCATGAAGACAACGGCATGGCAACGGGCGGCGTCCTTGACGGCTTCCATATCTTCGAGGTCGGCGGCAAGAAGATCGCCGTTGTCGGCGTCACCACACCGGAATCCTTCACAAAGTCCACGCCGAAGTACTTCCAGAACGAGAAGGGCGAGTACATCTACGGCATCTCCGGCGGCACGGACGGCAAGGAGCTGTATGCGGCTGTGCAGGCTGCCGTTGACGCAGCTAAGAGGAATGGCGCGGATTATGTCATCGCCCTCGGTCACTGCGGCGACGATCCCGCCAGCAAGCCGTGGACGAGCGAAGAGGTCATTGCCAATACCACCGGCATCGACGCTTTCATCGACGGTCACTCCCACAGCACCGTTCCGATGAAGGAAGTCAAGGACAAGGACGGTGAAACCGTCGTTCTGACCCAGACCGGCAGCTACTTCGGCGCAATCGGCAGACTGAATATTACCGAGGACGGCATTAACGCACAGTTGATCAAGGAATATACCGGCGTTGCTCCCGCTGTCAAGGAGATCAAGGAAAAGTGGATCTCTGAGATCGACACCAAGCTCGGCGAGGTCATCGGCCACACCGACCTGACCCTTGACAACTACGACGAAGAGGGCAACCGCCTCGTCCGCAAGCAGGAGACCAACACCGGCGACTTCGCGGCTGACGCGCTGTATTACCTGTTTGACAACATGGAGCTGGATGTCGATCTCGCTGTCATGAACGGCGGCGGCGTCCGTAACAAGGCAGTCACCGGCGATATCTCCTATAAGACCTGCAAGAGTATCCACACCTTCGGCAATGTCGCTTGCCTGATTACCGTCACCGGTCAGCAGATTCTCGACGCGCTCGAATGGGGCGCCCGCGATGTGGGCACCGCAGAGTGCGGCGGCTTCCTCCAAGTTTCCGGTGTGAGCTATGAAATCCATACCTATATTCCGAGCACCGTGCAGAAGGACGAAAAGGGCGTTTGGACGGGCGGACCCACGGGTGAATACCGCGTGAAGAATGTCATGATTGGCGGCGAACCGCTCGACCTGACCAAGACTTATAACTTAGCGGGCTATAACTACACGCTCCGCGATCTCGGCGACGGCTTTGCAATGTTCGACGGTGCGGTCAATGTCCTTGACTATGTCATGGAAGACTACATGGTGCTTGCAAACTACGTCAAGTCCTTCCCGGAAAAGGACGGCGTGCATGAGATCGAAGCGACCAACAGCGTCCTCGGCGCGAACTACGCAGAGGTCACCGGCGAAGGCAGAATCACCGTCGTTGCCGAGAAGGCGGATGAGGATGAAGCGCTGATTACCGAGGTCGTTGACATTGAAAAGTACGGCAACTTGGATCTCAAGGTAACAGGCAGCGAGCTGCTCGCTTACGGCTTGGCATACGGCGATATCATTACGGTTGAAGTGAACGGAAAAACCTATGATATGCCGGTCGGCACGAACTATTCCGATGTGGATAACGGTCTGCCGATCTGCCGTGTTGTCATTGACGAAGAGAACAACAAGGATTATGTCGTGCTCGCCATCAACATGGGCGATCTTGCGACGACTGCCGGCATCGCCACAAAGACGAAGATTGAAGAGGATCCCGGCTACCGTTGGGATTACAACGAAGGCATTACGACTCCCGTTGTGGTCAAGATTACGCTGAAGGAAGCGGGCGGCTACTATGAAGAGTGGCTGATGCGCCAGCTTACCCGGACGAATGTGCGCGAGGACTATCCCGACCTCAGTGACGCTGAGTTCGCGAACTTCCGCGTCATCGCCACGAAGGGCATGGGCGAGAATATCCTCTACCGTTCCTCTTCGCCCGTCAACCCCGAGCTGGGACGCAATACCTACGCTGACGCGGCAATGCGTGAAGCCGGAGTCAAGACCGTGATGAATCTTGCCGATACCGAAGCGGGCATGAAGGCGTACGAGGGCTATGAGGATAGCTATTATGCCACCGCGAAGGTCATTCCGCTGAATCTCGGTGTGGACTTCACTGCGCCGGAATTCAAGGCAGGTCTGAAGGAGGGCTTCCTCTTCATTGCTTCCAACGAAGGACCGTATCTCATCCACTGCAACGAGGGTAAGGATCGCGCGGGCTTCGTCTCGGCGCTGCTGGAATGCCTGATGGGCGCAACAGCGGACGAAGTCATTGCGGATTACATGGTTACCTATTATAACTACTACGGCGTACAGCCGGGCACTGAGCAGTATCAGGCAATTGCAAAGAGCAATATCATGAAGTCTCTTGGGACTGCGTTCGGTGTTGCGGACATCACCGCGGAGGATGTCGATCTGGCTGCTGAGGCGGAGAAGTTCCTGAAGGAAGAGGTCGGCATGACCGAGGAAGAAATCGCAGCACTCAAGACAAGCCTCGGAACCCCCCGCCTTGCGGATAGCGATGAGATCGTTATCTATTATACCAACGACGTCCATACCTACATTGACGGCGGCTTGTCCTATGACAATATTGCCGATCTGAAAGCGCAGACCGCTTCGCAGGCGAAGGGCGTCCTTCTGCTTGACGCAGGCGACCATGTGCAGGGCACCGCTTACGGCTCCATGGACAAGGGCAAGACCATCATTGAACTGATGAACGCGGCGGGCTATGACGCGGCGACCCTCGGCAACCATGAGTTCGACTACGGCATGGACCGTGCGCTCGAACTGATCGAGATGGCAGATTACCCCTATCTGTCCGCAAACTTCTATCATGAGAAGGATGGCGTCCCGGGCGAGAGCGTCCTCGACTCCTATAAGATTTTTGAAGTCGGCGGCAAGAAGATTGCAGTCGTCGGCATTACCACGCCGGAATCCTTTACCAAGTCCACCCCGAAGTACTTCCAGGATGATGCCGGCAACTACATCTACGGCATCGCGGGCGGTGCTGACGGCACTGCGCTGTATAATTACGTGCAGACCGCGGTTGACCTTGCCAAGAGAGCAGGCGCGGACTATGTCATCGCCCTCGGACACTGCGGCGACGATCCCTCCAGCA
>JAQXWB010000048.1 GCA_029225225.1 Bacillota bacterium
ATCTCGATCTCACCGTCAAAGCCGCAGACCTGACAGTAGTCCGACTTTGTGTTCAGCTCGGCGTACATAATGTTGTCATAGATGAACTGCATGAGCTGCAAAACGGCTTCCACATTGTTCTGCATGTTGGGGACTTCCACATAGCTGATCGCGCCGCCGGGCGAGAGCTGCTGGAATTCCGCCTCAAAGGACAGCTTGGTAAACGCGTCAATATGCTCGGCGACATGGACATGGTAAGAGTTTGTGATATAGCTCTTGTCCGTGATGCCGGGTATAATCCCGAAGCGTTTTTGCAGGCACTTGGCGAACTTGTAGGTAGTCGATTCCAGCGGCGTTCCGTAGAGACTGAAATCAATATTGTGCTTTGCCTTCCATCCCTTGCAGGCATCGTTCATATGCTGCATGACGGACAGGGCAAACGGCTTTGCCTCCTCGTCAGTGTGGGACTTTCCGGTCATGTACTTCACGCACTCGTAAAGGCCGGCATAGCCCAAAGAGATCGTGGAATAGCCGCCGTAGAGCAGCTTGTCAATCGGCTCGCCCTTGGGAAGTCTTGCCAGTGCGCCATATTGCCACAGGATCGGCGCGGCATCGGACAAGGTGCCCTTCAGCCGTTCGTGGCGGCACATAAGCGCACGATAACATAGGTCAAGACGCTCGTCAAAAATCTTCCAGAACTTGTCCATATCCCGACCGGACGAGAGCGCCACATCCACCAAATTGATGGTGACCACGCCCTGATTGAAGCGCCCGTAATACTTCGGCTGACCGTTTTCATCCACATAGGGCGTCAGGAAGGAGCGGCAGCCCATGCAGGTATAGCAATGCCCCTCGCCGTTCTTGTCCACCTTCAGCTCAAGCATCTTTTTCTCGCTGATATAGTCGGGCACCATCCGCTTCGCGGTGCAGCGGGCAGCCAGTTCTGTCAGATACCAATAGGGTGTGCCCTCGCGGACATTGTCCTCCTCCAAAACGTAGATGAGCTTCGGGAACGCCGGTGTGATCCAAACGCCCTTTTCGTTCTTCACGCCCTCATAGCGCTGCAAAAGCGTCTCCTCGATGATCAGTGCCAGATCCTTCTTCTCGCGCTCGCTGTGGGCTTCGTTCAGGTACATGAACACGGTAATGAACGGTGCCTGTCCGTTGGTGGTCATCAGGGTGACGACCTGATACTGGATCGTCTGCACGCCGCGGCGAATCTCCTCGCGAAGCCGCTGTTCTACGACCTCGTCGATCTTTTCATCCGTAGACTTGACGCCGAACGCCTCCAGTTCACGAAGCACGGCAGCGCGGATCTTCTCGCGACTGACCTGCACGAAAGGAGCTAAATGCGTCAGACTGATGGACTGACCGCCGTACTGGTTGGACGCTACCTGCGCAATGATCTGCGTGGCAATATTGCAGGCGGTTGAGAAGGAGTGCGGTTTTTCGATCATGGTGCCGGAGATCACGGTGCCGTTTTGCAGCATATCGTCCAAATTGACCAGATCGCAGTTGTGCATATGCTGCGCGTAGTAGTCCGAATCGTGGAAGTGGATGATACCGGCTTCATGGGCATCAACGATTTCCTTCGGCAGGAGAATTCTGCGGGTAATGTCCTTTGAGACCTCACCTGCCATATAGTCTCTCTGCACGGCGTTGACCGTCGGGTTCTTGTTCGCGTTTTCCTGCTTGACCTCCTCATTGTTGCTCTCGATCAAGCTCAAAATGCGGTCATCCGTTGTATTGGACTTGCGGATCAGACTGCGCGTGTAGCGGTAAGTAATATACTGCTTGGCAACCTCAAAAGCGCCGTGCGCCATGATGGCTTTTTCTACCAGATCCTGTATTTCCTCTACGGAGGGGCTGCGCCCCATCTCCTCGCAGCTGATGCAAACACTCTCCGCAATGCGCCGAATCTGTAACGGCGTCATGCGGGCGTTTTCCTCCGCCGCGTCGTTGGCCTTCGTGATTGCCATCATTATTTTTTCAATATCAAAAACAACTTCCGTACCGTTTCTCTTAATGATCTTCATGCGTTTTCTCCTTTCAGTACGCGTTATGTCAAGCCGCTTTCATGTCTGCGGCAGTTCTTTCCTTGAACCCTCTCCGTGAGGCTGCAAGCGGATTATACTACATCTTGTGGGGATTTGCAAGCCCTCTGCACTAAATCTTGTTATCTTTTTTCTTTTCCTCGTAAAACAACCCTGTCATGTACATACAAAGAACGGCACAGGATCAGGGATCTCTCTCCTCCAATCCTGTGCCCTTTTTCTGTGATACGCTTTGCTGTTCTCCGGCTTGCGGGTGACGGGCTTGATCGCGCCCCATGTACCGCGCCGCTTGGCATCCAGCGCTCGTTTTTGTTTCTTTGAGCATTTTTCGTATGGGATAAACTTCTCCATGCTGTTCTCCTTTCACATTCTCTGCATCAGTATAGCAGAAAGACAGCATGAAGTCAAAGGAAATGCTTTCTATCCCAACACGCAGCTTTGTTTTTTACGAAATTCGAGTCTCACAGTGTAAGCTCAGCCCCACTGCTCCAGCATACGGCTGCAAAGCTCCTCCGTCACTTCCAAGGGGAAGTTGCCCGCAAAGCGCTCGTGGGCAACCTCGGCGGCACAGGCCAGCACCTGTTCGTCGGAAATGTTGTATTCACTCCACGGCTTCATATGCAGTACCTCATCACGGAAGCGGCGAATACTGTCAGCGGTAATACGTCCCACCTCCAAATCGGTAGGATCCGCCGGGAACTCCGCACCAAGGATCAGACCGATCTCCTTGACCTTCTTCACATCGGCATCCGCTGTATAGAGTATGGTGCCGGGTAAGGCATAGGCACAGGCAGCGCCATGGGGAATGTGGAATTTTGCGCCAAGAATATGCGCCTGTGAATGTCCGAGATGCGTGCCTGCGTTGTTCAGCATCCAGCCTGCCAGACAGGCAGCGACCATAACGCGTTCACGCGCTTCCAAATCGTAGCCGTTTGCCACCGCTTGCGGCAGATATTTTGCGATCAGATACATGACCTTTTCGCAGATCGCGTCGGTGATGGGCGAGGAAAGCGCGGAGGTATAGCCCTCAGCCGCATGTGCAAACGCATCCATACCGCAGGCTGCCGTCATCTGCGCGGGCAGCGTGGCGGTCAGGGGTGGGCAGAGCAGCGCATACTCGCTGACTGCGTTGTTGGACAGGACTGCCAGTTTTTCATGGGTTTCATCATCACTGACCACCAGCGCGTTGGACAGCTCGCTGCCCGTACCGGAGGTGGTGGGAACGGCGATCAACCCCTCACAGGGCTCCGTGATCTCCCGTTTTGCAACGAAGTCCTCGATCTTGCCGCCGTATTTGCGTACGATATTGATGCCTCGCGCAGTGTCGATGGCGCTGCCGCCGCCAATGGCAATCAAGCAATCGCAGCCGTTTTCCTTGCAGAGCGCCGCGCCGTTGTTAATGGTATATGCAGGAGGGTCGGGAATGATCCCGTCAAAAACCACACAGGCACGATCCATATCGCGCAGCTTCTCCATCATCTCCTCAATGAGCGGATGACGCAGCTGGAACGCGCTGCAAAGCAGCATCGGACGTTTCCAGTCGCGCGCTTCGAGAATCTCAATTACGCTGTCCGCCAGCTTGTAGGTCACAGCGACCTTTACCTTTTGCTCTAACTTGAACTGCATACGCTCTCTCCTTGCTTCTTATTTTGTTATTATTGTGCCAAGCGTTTATTTATTATAATACAAGGCTCAAGTTTTTGCAATCTCTTTCATTCTTTTGGTAATCATAAAAACATGTTGTGTTCCGCCGTTAAACATGTTATAATGATTTTACATTCGAGAGTCGTTTTAAGGAGGATTTCAGAATGGAAGAACAAGCATATGTGGTCGTGATCGGCGGTCTGAACATGGATGTTGCGGGTCTGTGCGGGGATATCTACCGCGAGAAGGACTCCAATATCGGCTCGGTTGAGCTGTCCGCGGGCGGTGTCGGTCACAATATTGCCCAGAATTTGGCAAAGTTAGGCGTTCCCGTGGAGCTGATCACCGTTTTCGGAGACGACCATTTCGGCAGGATCTTGGAGGAGGAATGCGGGAACGACGGAATTTCTCTGAAATACGCCGAGCGTATCCCCGGCGGAAAAAGCTGCACCTATCTATATGTGACGGATAATCAGGGCGAGATGATGTCTGCCGTCAACGCCATGGAGCTGATCACCCGCGTGACTCCCGCATTTTTGGAAGCGCGCAAGGAGCTGATCAACCATGCAAGTCTGTGCGTTGTCGATGCCAACATCAGCGAAGAAAGCATTCAATGGCTGGCAGAAAACTGCGCCGTTCCCATGTACGCCGACCCCGTCTCCACCATCAAGCTGCCCCGTTTGCGCCCGCTGCTGCCCCGCTTGGACGGCTTCAAGCCCAACGGTTTAGAGGCACAGCTTCTGACCGGCATCGAGATCACCGACGAAAGCTCCGCCCGCCGTGCCGCAGAGATTCTACTGGATATGGGGGTCAAAAACCTCTTTATCTCTTTGGGTAAGGACGGCATCTTCTGCTGCAATCGTCAAGAGAGTGCCCTTGTCCCCATTGTAAAGACGGAAATCGTCAGCGTCAACGGTGCCGGGGATTGCAGCATGGCGGTCATCTGCTGGGCGCGCTACCGCTTCGGTGAGACGCTCCCGCTGCGCCGTATCGGTGAGATGACCCAAAAGGCAGCCAGCCTCACCCTACAGTCTCCAAATACCGTGTCTCCCCTGCTTTGTGAAGAAGCGCTCATATCATCTTGAAAGGAAAGTGTGATTGACTATGATCAAGCAAATCTATTCGCTCGTAAACTACAACGAAAGCGTTGCCACCATGGATGCGGGTGCCGACCACATCGGTCTCGTCCCCATGCAGAGCGGCGGCGTTCCCGCGCATCGCGTTCCCTATGATGTTGTCGACCGCATCTTCGCGGAGGCAAAGCGCAGAGGCGTCAAGTGTGTCGCCATCATGCTGAACAAGGATGTCGAGGAAATGCTCTTTATCACCAAGCGCGTAAAGCCCGACATTCTGCACATCGCCGGCATGGAATATACCGCCGACGAGGCGTTTGCGGAGCGCCTGCACAAGGAATGCCCCGGTGTCAAGCTGATGCAGGCAGTTCTGGTAGACGGTCCCGCTGCCGTAGAGCGCGCGAAGCACTACGCGACCTTCTGCGACTTCATTCTGACCGACTCCGGCCTTGCGGCGGATACCGGCATTGGTGCCAGCGGTCTGACCCATGATTGGAGCATTGATGCGGAAATCGTCCGCTCCGTCAATGTTCCCGTTATCATCGCCGGCGGTCTGGGGCCGGACAATGTGGAAGAATGCATCCGTGAGATCCGTCCCTACGGTGTCGACTCGCTGACCAAAACCAGCTATAAATACAACGACGGCGTCATGGAAAAGGACATCGAAAAAGTCCGCCTCTTCTGCGAACGCGCAGATGCCGCAGCCGCCGCCTTGACCTAAATAAGAAGACAAGCAGGAGCTTTCCTCAAACGGAAAGCTCCTGTTTTTTATAATAATGAATCAGCCATCGTCCGTAGGGCGCGGCGACCTGGCACGCAAGCACTGCCGGGATCAGTTGGCAACCCCCTATGTGCAGAAAGCGGAAACAGCAACTCCTTTCCCAAAATGTGTTTTGGAGAAATAAACAGAGTGGCGCTGCTTCAACAACGCCACTCCAAACTTTGTTAGGTTCCGTATTCGGCATGAGCACAGGGAGCTATGCCACTGAAGCAGGGATATCTCTTGCTTATTTGGCTTCGGCACGGGCGTCCGCCTGCTCCTTCGGCTGTGCTTTCGTCAGGGAGCCACCCTTACGAATCAGAAGAAAGATACCGATCAGGTTCGAGAGGATGGTCAGAATGTCAAAGACAAAGAAGGCATAGTTCCGGATGGAGAAGTCATACACAGCCCACATCACCTGCGCCACCGTCAGAACGGCTTTCAACAGAACATCGTTCTTAGTGTCCAGAAATACAGTAAACAGGCAGGCGGCGGTCAACGGCAGCAAGCCGATCAGCGCTAGACCGTTGACCCAGATGGTCAAACCGACCTGCAGGGCAATGAAGACGATCTTCCACAGCCAGGTAAAGGGCACGAACACACAGAACACATTGCGTACGATGCTGATCAGGTTGATGGCGGCACCGGAATAGCCACCCAGCATGATGTTGCCCACCGCCTGAATGGCAAACTGGATGTTCTGGGCAATAAGGATGGTGCGTTTGGTTTTCAGCAGACCGCTGATGACCATAATCACGGCACCCACAAAGGATATGATATTGGCAATCAGAATGATGTCCATAGTTACCTCCGAATTGATGCTTTGTCCATTATAGCCACCCTCGACCCAAAAGTCAATCTCTCCGAAACGGTTAATAAAGCACTGCTGTTTGTTGCGAAAATCATGTTGGGGATGAAAATGAATATGGAATAACGCGCGCACCCTCTGCGATTCGATTTTTCTATCGCAGAGGGTGCGTATTCCTTCTTGCATCTGTTAAACGACCAATGTAGGAAGTGGACATGTCCGCGCCGGTGCAGGAACTCCCGACTGCGTACAAACCTGTTCATCCGTACCGTCTGCCGCTTACGCGGTCAGCGGGGACATGTCCCGCCCTACAACAGGGCATCATAATACAACAAAAGGTAAACTCTATCGTCATTTGCGTTTTACTATTTCGCCGCGCACATTTACACGTCGGCAGTGTTTCCCACTCCGCTTCTCGAAAGCCCGTGAGGCGCTGCTTGTCGGTTGCGGAAAGCGGACATTTTCCTTTCAAAGAAGGGAGCGTTCGTTTTCTGTCTCCTGCTCCGGTATGCCGGTTTCCCGTTACAGCACGCCGAAAAGTGCGGAGAGGTCGGCTTCGTCCATGATTCTTTGGCTCGGCTTCTGTGCGTTTGCGAGCATGGCTTCGACCTTATTTTCCAGCGCCACATCAATAAAGCGTCCCATTTCGATCCCGCGCAGCTCGAAGAACAGGGCGGGCTGCTCATCCAAACGCACACCGATGCCGTAGAGGGCGGCGGCAACATGCTTGCACATCAATGCCCAGTCGGGACAGCTGCAAGTGAAGCCGATCTCCTTTGGCGTTGGGAACAGACCGCCATCCTCCAAGAAAAGCTCCTTCAGCTCCTTCGGAAAGTCCCCGGCGATCAGAGCCTCCAGCGTCTCAATTTTCCTGCCGCATTTGTTTAAGATCGCCTGACATTTTTCCTCAGAAAGCGGACTGATTCGAATCTCCACCTTATAAGGCGTTTTGCGCGTTCCCTGCACCTTGGCAAGGATCTTCCCCTTCTGAATTTTCAGATCCAGTACCGCGCCGCTTTTGACATAGCGCTTTCCTCTCTCCAAGCGGCTGTCGTAATCCGCGTATCGTTCTAAATTTTTGCACCACGCCTGTCCCCACCAGCTTTTCGCGATCGTTCTCCCCTGAATGACCACCGGTTCCAGCTGTTGCCCCTTTGCCTGCGCCTTTTTTTGGCTGGCGAGAGTATTCCTGCGAAGCTCCGTGACGGTGGGTTGGCTGAAATTGCCTTCGTTCCAATATCTGCTCATTCCATTCACCCCCGATTCATTCCAAACGCAGCAAGGACATCAGTTCCTCGTTGCTCAGCTCCGTGATCCAGTTTTCCGAGCCGGAGCCGATCACGTTCTCCGCCAAGGAACGCTTGGAGTCTATCATTGCGTCGATCTTTTCCTCAATCGTGCCCTGACAGACCAGCTTATGCACCAAGACATTTTTTGTCTGCCCGATGCGGAACGCGCGGTCTGTGGCTTGGTTCTCCACTGCCGGATTCCACCAGCGGTCGAAGTGGATTACATGGTTTGCATTTGTCAGGTTCAGCCCCGTGCCGCCCGCCTTGATGGAAAGCACAATGAACGGAACATAAGCCTCGCCCTGAAAATCCTCAACAATCTCTTTCCGCTTTGCAACCGGCGTGCCGCCGTGGAGCACGCGCCCCTCGGCTTGAAATACGGTGGAGAGGAATTCCGCCAAAATGCCGGTAATTTCTCGGAACTGCGTGAAAACCAGCACGCGCTCGTGCTTGTCGCGGATCGTCTCGCACAGCTCCTTCAGCATGGCAAATTTGCCGCTTTCCTCCGGAGAAAACGCCGTCTGCCCCAAATACTGATCCGGATGATTGCAAATCTGCTTCAGCTTTGAGATCACCGCCAGCACAAGCCCGCGCCGCTCCATCCCCTCGCTTTCGAGAATGCGCCGTTCCATATCCGAGACGGCTTTCCGATACAGCACCGTCTGTTTCTTTGTTAAGTCCACATAATCCACCGTCTCCAGCTTCTCCGGCAGATCGGTAATGATACGCCGATCCGTTTTCACGCGGCGGAGCAAGAAGGGTGAGACCATTGTTTTTAGGCGGGCGTAGCCCTCGGGATGCTCCACCAAGCCTTTGCAGAAGTGTTGAAACTCCTGCGAGGTTCCCAAAAGTCCCTTATTGAGGAAGTCAAACAGCGACCATAGATTAGTCAGGTTATTTTCAATCGGCGTACCGGTCATGGCAATACGCATACGGGCAGAGAGCTTTTTGATCTCTCTGGTCTGCTTGGAGACAGGGTTCTTGATCGCCTGCGCCTCATCCAAAATGAGGCAGTCCCATTTCACTGTTTGCAGCTGCGGCATTCTGGCTGCCATACCATAGGTCGTGATCGTCAGAAAAGCTTGATTCTCCTCCAACTGCTTTGCAAGGACGGTCGAGGGCTTACCATGCAGGATCCGGAATGCCATGTCCGGCGCAAAGCGTTCCGTCTCCTTTTGCCAGTTGCCGATTAAGGAAGCGGGAACTACCAGCAGCACACGCCCGTCCTTTTGCTGTGTTCGCAGACGCTCCAAATACGCCAGCACCTGTACGGTCTTGCCCAAGCCCATATCATCGGCAAGGCAGGCACCGAAGCCGAGCCTGTCCATGTCGCTCAGCCAAGTATAGCCGTTTTCCTGATACGGGCGCAGCTTCGCATGGAGAGTCACCGGAGGCGCAAGCTTTTGTATGCTTTCCGGCTGCCGCAGGCTCGCCAGCAGGGATGCCAACCAAGCGCCGTTGGTGATCTTTCCACCCACATCGGCACTCGCTTTCTCCGTTCCCAGCTCCGTGCGCAGCGCTTCCATCAATGTCAGCGATTGCGGCAGCGTGTCAATCTGCGCCAAAAGAGAGCGCAGCCGTTTGTGGTTTACCTCCACCCACTTGCCCTTGAGGAACGCAAGTCCCTCCGTGCGGGAGAGAAGCTCCTGAATATCCGCTTGCGTCAGCGCCACGCCGTCCACTTCCAGCGAGGGCTGCACCGCGATCAAGGCGTCAAAGCCAAGCATCGCAGGTTGATTCTCACCGACGCGCATCGACAGAGAGACCGAAGCCGCCTTTTTCCGCCACCAGTTCGGAATACGGCACAGAATACCGGTGGCTTCAATGTCCTCGACCTGCGTCAGGAAGGTGTACGCCTCCTCCGCCGTCAGCTTCAACGGATGGAACATCTCGCCGTTTTCCATGAACGAGCCGATCAGATCGGATACCTCCGCCGCCCGATTCAGGCAGGAAAGCAGCTTCAATAATCTCTCTCGATCGTTCTTGTATTCCGTCAGGGCATATTGCAGAGGGACATGGCGCACCTTTCCTTCTGCGTCCGTCGTTGCGTAGGTTGCCAAGAAAGCAAACGGAAAGCCTTCCTCCTTGTTCTCTACCAGATGGAAAAAAATGCGCTCCGGCACGCGCAAGCGCTGACTTTGTTCCGTCAGATATAAGGAAACCGTACCGTCATATCCGGCGATCTCATGTGCATAGACCGCATTTAGCTTGCGGAATATGTGCTTAAGCCAGTCCTCGTTAATATACTCCGCCCCGATTGCGAACGGAACCGCTTGCAGCAGCGCGTCTACATCCTCCGCCGACAGTACCGGCGCCGCTTCTTCCCGCAAAAGCTCCAAGTCCGGCAAATCCGTGAGCTTTTTGAAAAAAGTGTCGCTCAGCAGATAGAGGAACGCGCCGGAAGGGCTGCACTCCGCCTGCCTGCTGCGCATTCCCATCCGATACAGCGCGGAATAACGATCCGTCTCAAATTCTTCAAGAAGCGTTCGATCCGCCTCGGAGAGATTGTCTCTGCTCGTATTCGGGCAAAAGGTGTCTTTCAGAAAGACAAATTGCAGCGGCTGTATCGTTCTCATACTTTCCGCCATCAGGGCATACCTCCCTTACCTCACTGTAACACATAAAACTTTACGAAGTAGTTTAACCGCCGGATCGTAGGGCACATTTACGGCAGCAGCGTTTCCCATTCTGATTCTCGAAAGCCCGTGAGAATCCGCTCGTCCGTCACGAGAATCGGGCGCTTGACCAGCATGCCGTCGGTGGCGAGCAGGCGGAGCTGCTCCTCCTCGGTCATAGTGGGAAGCTTGTCCTTCAGCTGCATGGACTTATAAAGCAGACCGCTGGTATTAAAAAACTTTTTCAGCGGCATTCCGCTCCTTTGATACCATGCTTTCAGTTCCTCGTAAGTAGGATTGTCTTCCTTGATATGCCGCTCTGTGTAGGAAAGCCCGTGGGCATCGAGCCATTTTTTCGCTTTCTGGCAGGTGGAGCAGGGCGGATATTGAATAAACAGCATAAACATTCTCCTTTTTTATTATTGCTGCGACAGAAGGTAGTTTCTCTGACGTAAGGGGCTTTGTTCTTGAACGATGCTCATGGAAGCGTCCTCATGCTATTCCGATTATACAATGAAATACAGCATTTTGCAACAAAGGTGTGGATCAATTGATGCTCCGGATACTCAAAAAGTGCTTTCCTCGCAGAAGCAGCGAACCCCGCAGGAATCGTGAATGCCGGAGCTGCTGCAAGCCGACATAGCTATGTGTGCGGAAAACCTACCGGCGGTTCTGCAATGGCATGGCAGCACAGTTTCACGCTGATGCGAAGCACCGATCAAAGATACCTTTTCATTACTGTATACATGATTTTTCAAAATCTCTTATCGTTAATAAGTAAGATAAATCTCCCCTCTGCAATTTCTTATGATTCGCAGAGGGGAGATATTTTGTTCTATCGTCTTCATGCATTGCGGCAAGGTTGGTAGCAGAGTTGCATAGGCTGCTGCAACGATAGAGAGCGGTGCGTCTCGGTTTCAGGACGCACCATTCTTTGTATTATGCTTTTCGTTGGTTTATACAATCGGCAAGCCTAAGCTTTGGGCTTTTTTGCGGAGAGAGAGGAGATCAGCAAAGGTATCCGGACGCTTGGAGATGTCGCGCAGGAGGGCGGAGGGGTGATAGAGGGCGGTATATTCTATGCCGTCTTTGGAGAACCACTGCCCGTGTTCTCTTGTGATGCGGAAATCCTCCTTAATCAACCGCATGGCGGCGATCCTGCCGAGGCAGACGATGATCTTCGGCCGCAGCAGGGCAAGCTGCTCGTTTAAGTAGACGATACAGGCATCCTGCTCGTCCTGCATGGGGTCGCGGTTCTGCGGCGGGCGGCATTTGACAATGTTGGCGATATAGCAATTATGCCGACCGAGGTCGATAATGGAGAGCATTTCGTCGAGGAGCCTACCCGCTGCGCCGACGAACGGCTCTCCCTGCAAGTCCTCCTGCTGCCCGGGTCCCTCACCCACAAAAACAATCGGTGACGGCACCGGTCCGACGCCGAAGACAACATTCGTCCGTGTCGCGCCAAGGCGGCATTTTCTACATTGCAGGCATTGCTGCCGTAGGACATCCATGTTATCCATTGCCGTTTCTCCTTTGCTCCGCTCTCCGTCTGCGCTGCGCGGCGCGTTTTTTCGCCTGATGCACATTGACCGCGCGCAGGATCAGAAGCGTACAGATCAGCACAAGCAGAATCACAAGCACAATGATCAGAACGCGGTATTTTTTCCAGCCGGATTCCGCTGTCTCCGTCTCCTGCACTGCCGCTTCCGTCTCGTTTACCGTGGTGGGCGCAGCGCCTTCCCGTTCAACGGCAGTCAGTGTGATCAGCTCCGCCGTTGCCAGTGGAATGCCCTGATACATTGCCGTCACCGTTCCCACGCGCTGTCCGGCTTCCAAGGGGGCGTCAAGGGTCTGCGTGCTGTCATAGGCGAGGCTCATCGTGATATCCTCCGCCGTGCAGTCCTTCGGCAGCAGAACCGTCGCGTTTGCATTGGCATGGACAACAACATTGGCGCGCCCCTTCGCGTTCGTGACGGCAGGCTGTCCGAGCATCTGCGTATCGGAGAGCACCTGCACATAGTCGTAGTTCTCAAAGCCGTATTCCATCAGACGCTTTGTTTCAACGAAACGCATATCCAGATCATCGCCGTTCTCGTCGATCAGCGTCTCACAGCCGCAAACCACGCCCAGATAGGTCAGATTGCCGTCCGTCGCCGTGGAGGCAAGGCAGCCGCCTGCGGGGGTGGTAAAGCCGGTCTTAATGCCGCTCGCCTTGGAGTAATAATACTTCGCGGTGATCTGCGCGCTGGTCAGATAATTCGTCGTATGCAGCGTGCGGGATTCAGAGAGATTCGTCGCGGGCACGGTGTGCGCCGTCGTGGTCGCAAACTCGCGGAACTCACGGTTGTTCCACGCCCAATAGCTCAAAATCGCTAAATCACGCACCGTGGTATAGTGGTTGTCATCATGCAAGCCGTGCGTATTGGCAAAATGCGTGCCGGTCATGCCAAGCTCCTGCGCTTTTTGATTCATCAGCGCGACAAAAGCTTCGATGCTGCCGGAAACATACTCGGCAACCACATTGCAGCCCTCGTTCGCTGACGAAACCATAATGCAGTAAAGCAGCTCACGGAGACTGATCTGCTCGCCTTCCTGCAAATTGGCGGTGCTGCCGAATTCGCTGAGGTTTTCCAACGCAGTAGCCGATACAGTCAGAATATCGTCAAGGTTCCCGTATTCAAGCGCCAGCATACAGGTCATGATTTTCGTCAGACTGGCAGGATACAGCCGCTCGTCGAGCTGATAGCTGTAGATAATCGTGCCGGTGCTTACCTCGAGCAGCACCGCCGCCTTTGCCCGCACCTGATAATCCGAAGGGAAGTTATACTCAATCAGCGGAGCAGGCGGCTCGAAGCCCTCTTTTGCTTGCGCGGTCGGTGCCTCCTGCGCAGCATCGGCACCGGATGCGTCGCTCCCCGCCTCCGCTTCCTGCGCAGCTTCGTCGCTCCCATTCTCAATTTCCTGCACGGATTCGGAAGCGACCTCGCCGCCCGCGGTTGCCGCGCAGGGCAAAATCATCTGCGTCAACAGGATCAGCAGTAAAAAAACGGACAAAAACCAACGATTTTTCATATGTACCCCCAAAAGCGCGCGGATAAGGATTGCCGCGGCGCACCGTTTTGTGTTATAATAAGAGAGATCAACCGAGTTCGTTGCATCGTGGCTGATTCGGCACGGTTTACCGTGATCGTTTTTATTATAGCAAAAAACATGATTATGTCAACGGAATTACAGAGGAAATCCATGATGAAATTAAGGAACGCAAACCTGATTTTAATCGCGTTGGCTGCTGCGTTTCTGATCTTCGCCGCCGGCTTCTGCGTTGGGCGGCTGCAATCGGACGGAAACACACGCGTGATCACCATGCGGCAGCCCGCCGCTGCGTCTGAGAGCAGCACCGAAGCGATGAGCAGCACTGCGGAGACCGCAGCGACGCAGCAGGGCGCGAAGCTCGACCTGAATAAGGCAACCGCCGAGGAGCTGATGACCCTGCCCGGGATCGGGGAGATTCTTGCCGGACGCATTGTGGCATATCGCGAGGCGCACGGCGGCTTTTCCTCCATTGACGAGCTTGCGCTGGTGGAAGGAATCGGCGAAAAGCGCATTGATGCCATCCGAGACTATGTGACTTTGGGAGGAACGGAATGAAAATATTGGTAGTAGATGACGAGGATCTGCTTGTCAAGGGCATTCGCTTCAATTTGCAAAACGACGGCTATCAGGTTGTCAGCGGCTCCAACGGGCGTGAGGCGATTGAACTGGCGCACGATCCGGAGGTGCGGCTGATTGTACTGGATGTCATGATGCCGGAGATCGACGGCTTGGAGGCATGCAGGCGTATCCGCGAGTTTTCCGATGTGCCGATCATTATGCTCACCGCACGCACGGAGGATATGGACAAGCTGCTCGGCTTTGAACACGGCGCGGACGATTATCTGACGAAGCCTTTTAACATCTTAGAGCTGAAAGCCCGCATCCGCGCGCTTCTGCGCCGCAGCGGCGGTTACGACCATCAGCGCAGCCGCATCACCGTCGGCGCGCTGACGGTGGACACGCAGGAGCGCAATGTGTATAAAAACGGCGTACCCGTGGAACTGACCGCCCGTGAATTTGACCTTTTGGAACTGCTGATCCGTAACCCGAACCGCGTCTATTCCCGCGAAAACCTGCTGGACATGATTTGGGGCTATGAATACCGCAGCGACATCCGCACCGTAGATGTGCATATCCGACGCATTCGTGAGAAGTTAGAGACCGTTCCGGCGGAGCCGGAATATGTGATGACAAAGTGGGGAGTTGGGTACTATTTCAAAGCGTAAACGAAGATTGTCCCTGTTGCCGAGCAGTTCGCAGCTTCGCTTTGCAATGGCATACATTTTGATCACTGCGGTCGTTTTGTTCTTTTTGAATATTTACACCTCCACGACCCTGCGCAATATGATCTTCGGCGCACAGCGGCAAACCATGGAGGGCAGAACGCAGCTCATGATGACTGCCCTTTTGCAGCTTGACGAGCTTTCCTCCTCAAAAACCGAGAGCGCGATCAATGCGTTAGAGGATCTTTCTACCACGCGTACTGTCGTAACGGACGCAAGCGGCATGGCGGTATATGACTCGCTCGTTGCAGGCAACGCGGAGGGAAAGCTGCTGCTCTTCCCGGAAATCGTCACGGCACTATCGGGCAAGGATGTGTTTTACAGCAGCTACTCCGACGGCGCGATTGAAAGTCGCGGCGCAGTCCCGCTGGTCAAGAACGGGCAACTGCTCGGCGCGGTCTATCTGATGCTCTACGACACCGATCAGGGCGCGCTGATTGCCACCCTGCAAGCAAATGTCCTGCGACTCTCCGTGGCGTTAGCACTCGGCATGATCCTCTTTTCCATGCTCTTTTCGACCGCCTTTTCCCGCCGTATGCGCCGCATTCTGCATTCCGTCCGCATGATGCGAGACGGCGACTACAGCCACAAGCTCAAGCTGCGCGGACATGACGAATTGGATCAGCTCGGCAGAGAGTTTAATGATCTCGCGGAACGCTTGGAGGCTTCCGAGCAGCGGCGCCGTCAGTTTGTCTCGGACGCCTCGCACGAGCTGAAAACTCCGCTCGCTTCAATCAAGCTGCTGTCGGATTCCATTTTGCAAAACGAGATGGATCTTGCCACACAGCGCGAGTTCATCAGCGACATCGGCAGAGAAGCGGACCGCTTGGGAAGGCTCTCTCAGAAGCTTTTAATGCTGACGAAGCTGGACAGCGCCGTTTCGGAGGATCGGGAGATTCTCGACGCCGCCGCGACGGTGCAGAAGGTGACGCGGATGTTGCAGCCGCTTGCCACACTGCGCAAGATCCGATTGGGCTGTACACTCTCCGACATCTGCACCATTATGACGGTGGAGGACGACCTCTATCAGATCGTCTTTAATCTGGTGGAGAACGCCATAAAGTATAACCGCGAGGGCGGATGGGTCAAGGTCTCCCTGTCCCGCAAGGCGGAAGAAGTCGTGCTTTGCGTGGCGGACAACGGCGTGGGCATCCCCGAGGAGTCGATGGCGCACATCTTTGAGCGCTTCTACCGCGTGGATAAGGCGCGCTCCCGCGCCGCAGGCGGCGCAGGCTTAGGTCTGTCCATCGTACACGACATGGTCAAACGGAACCACGGAACAATCAGCGTTGCGGCAAGAGAGGGCGGCGGCACGGAATTCACCGTAAGCTTTCCGCTGTTTGAAGCAGAGGAGGAAATGCCATGAAAAATCGCCTATTTTGCCTTCTTCTTGCCGTTGTGCTGCTGCTGTGCGCCTGCAATGAAGCTGATTTGCAGGAAGCAGACGCCGCGTTTCTTTTCTATTATCCCGCGCAAACAATCTCTTACGGAGGAGAAGGTGCCTTCTGCTCGCAAGGCGCGGGCTTTGATGTCACCGCAGTCGAGCCGGAAGAATTGCTGACGCGCTATTTTTCCTCTCTCCCGCCGGAAAACGGAGTCTCTCCCCTCCC
>JAQXWB010000049.1 GCA_029225225.1 Bacillota bacterium
ATTGTGTGGCAGTGCCGCCGCACCAGCGAATATTGCGATTCCCTAAAGGAAAAAGGCTTGACAGACACCTTCCGCGCGAAGACGGGGCTTGTCATTGACGCCTATTTTTCCGGCACAAAGCTGCGCTGGATCTTAGAGAATGTACCCCACGCGCGGGAGAGAGCCGAGCGCGGGGAGCTTCTCTTCGGGACGGTTGAGACATGGCTGATTTGGAAGCTGACGGGCGGCAAGGCGCATGTGACGGATTACTCCAACGCCTCGCGCACGATGCTCTTTAACATCAACACCTTACAATGGGACGACGAAATTTTGACCGAGCTGAGCATTCCAAAGTGCATGCTGCCCGAGGTTAAGCCCAGCAGCTGCATCTACGGCGAGGCGCTGCCGCAGTATTTCGGCGCGGCGATTCCCATTGCGGGTGCGGCGGGCGACCAACAGGCGGCGCTGTTCGGGCAGACCTGTTTTTTACCCGGAGAGGCGAAGAATACTTACGGCACGGGCTGCTTCCTCCTGATGAACACCGGAGACAAGCCGGTATTCAGCCAAAACGGTTTGGTCACGACGATTGCATGGGGACTGGAGGGCAAGGTGGAATACGCGCTGGAAGGCTCCATTTTTGTGGCAGGCGCGGCAATCCAATGGCTGCGCGATGAAATGAGGCTCATTGACTCCTCGCCCGACTCGGAGTATATGGCGCGGAAGGTGGAGGATACCAACGGCTGCTATGTTGTGCCCGCGTTTACGGGGTTAGGAGCGCCGCACTGGGATCAGTATGCCAGAGGCACGATTGTCGGGCTGACGCGCGGCTGCAACAAATACCACGTCATCCGTGCTACGCTGGACAGTCTGTGCTATCAGGTGAACGATGTTTTGCGGGCGATGCAGGCGGATTCCGGCATTGTACCCGCCGCGCTGAAGGTGGACGGCGGCGCCTGCGCCAACAACTATCTGATGCAGACGCAGGCGGACATCAGCGCTGTGCCGGTGCAGCGGCCGCAATGCGTCGAGACGACCGCGATGGGCGCGGCGTATTTGGCGGGGCTTGCCGTCGGCTATTGGACGGACAAGACGGAGGTCATGCACAACCGCGCAATCGACCGCAGCTTTACGCCGGAGATTTCCGACGAGGAACGCGCGCGCCGCATTATGGGCTGGAACAAGGCGGTTCAATGCGCCTATCATTGGGCGAAGGATGAATAAGCGCGAAGGCGTGGGAGAGGCTCCCAAGGTTACGAATGTAGGAACGAACTGGTAGACATATGTCATTGCGAGGAGCGCAGCGACGTGGCAATCTTCTCTCCCCTATGTTGTAAATTGCCGTTGATTTACGAGAACTGTCCTATCGGATTGCCACACCCACTGCGCAGCCGTTCGCGACGAAGGAGCGTTACGGATGCGGCGTACCCCTTGCGGGTAGTGTGCGCACTGGGTTCGCAATGACAACGATGGACTGTGCCGTGTGGATATTTCCCCGGTTTACAGAGGATTGGAAGGAATAAGGAGGAGGACGCGATGGGAAAGGCAGAGGTGTTAGCCTTACTGCGGGACGGAGAATATATTTCGGGCGAGGAGATCAGCCGCGCATTGGGGATTTCCCGCGCGGCGGTTTGGAAGGCGGTCAATGCGCTGCGTGCGGAGGGGTGCTTGATCGACTCCGTGCCGAATCGCGGTTACTGCCTGTTATATCGGGAGCTGAACGAGGCGCTGCTTTTGTCCAAGCTTCCGAGCCTGCCGTGGAAGGTGCGCGTGCTTCCGGAGACGGATTCCACGAACAACGCCTTAAAACGCGAGTGTACCGCGCCCCACGGCACGGTGCTGGTGACGGGAAAGCAGACGGGCGGCAGGGGACGGCTCGGCCGCCAATTTGCATCCCCGCACGGCGGGGTCTATCTGTCCGTGCTGCTGCGTCCGAACGCCATGCCGGAGGAGCTGCTGCATCTGACGCCGATGACGGCGGTTGCGGTGCGGCGCGCAATTGCGGATTGCAGCGGGATCGAGGCGGAGATCAAATGGACGAATGATCTCGTTTGCGGCGGCAAGAAGCTCTGCGGCATTCTGACGGAGCTGACGACCGAGGCGGGCAGCGGCGCTTTGCAGAGCGTGATCGTCGGCATCGGCGTCAACTGCAACACGGTGATCGAGGAGCTTCCGCCGGAGGTGCGCCCGATGGCAACCTCTCTTACGCAACTCTGCGGGAAACCCGTCGATCCGAACGCCCTTGCCGCCGCGTTGGTGCAGCGGCTGTATGAGATGGACGCGGCGCTTTTGACGCAGCGGGAGGCGTGGATGCGCGAGTATGAGGCGCACTGCATTACCGTCGGGCAGACCGTGCAGGTCGTGCGTGGGGACGAGCGGCGCAAAGCCTTTGCCGAGGGCATTGACGCATTCGGCGGCTTAAAGGTGCGCTGGGAGGACGGCACAACCGAGACGATTAACACGGGCGAGGTCAGCGTGCGCGGCATGTACGGATATACTTCATAAGGAGGAAAACAAGTATGAATGAGGTTTTAAAGTGCTTACAGGAACGCAGGAGCTGCCGAAGCTTTCTGCCGAAACAGCTTGACGAGGAGACGCTGGAGGCGATCCTGACGGCGGGAACCTTTGCCGCGAGCGGCAGAGGCAGACAGGCGGCAAAAATCGTCGTTTTGCAAAAGCCGGAGGAGATCGCCACACTGGAACGCATGAATGCGGCGGTGCTCGGCGCGCCGGATGCCCATCCGTTTTTCGGTGCGCCGACGGTCTGCGTCGTGCTGGCGGACGCGGAGGTAAGCACGGCGGTTGAGGACGGCGCGCTGGTGATCGGCAATCTGATGACGGCGGCGTGGAGCCTTGGCGTCGGCTCGTGCTGGGTGCACCGAGCGCGGGAGGAGTTTGCAAGCGACGAGGGCAAAAAGCTTTTGAAGCAGTGGGGCATCGAGGGCAATTACATCGGCGTCGGGCATTGCGTTTTGGGCTATCCGACGGGCGAATTTCGTCCCGCTGCGCCGCGCAAGGCAAATTATGTGACGAGAGTGTAAATTCTTCTGAAAAATGCTTGCGGAATCCGAAAAAAACGGTATACTATAGGTGGAGTATGATAAAGGAGGCTAACGGCAATGAAGAAAAACGGCACCATAAAGCTCATCTGCGCGATTGTCGGCGGCGTGGTGATCCTCGGCGCGATGGTCGTCACTCTGGTTCACTTCTGGGATGACATTAAGAAGCTGTGCCCTTGCTGCAAGTGCAAGGAAGAGGAAGCGCTTGAGGAAGAGGATTTTGAGGACCTCGCGGAGTAAGAAACCCCAAATACACCGTCCCGTCTGTTGCGGGACGGTGTATTTTTTACAAAAAGGTATTTACAAATGGAAAAAATGCGCATATAATATTTCGACCCCGCGATTTGTGGAAGGGAAGCGCTGAATCAATCCGCAAGAGCGGTCGGCGAGAGATTTTGCCGCAAATTGAGGTTTGAAAATCGCAGGAATACTTTGTGTATTTCAAGGTTTTCCAACCGAAAAGCTGCGTCAAAAGATCCGCCGAACGCCGCCGATTTGTTCAGAGGTTCCCAAGATGCCGCGTGCAGTTCGGCGGCAAGACAGGAGGACTGGCGTCACAATGAATGGTTACGAACGCGCCGTGCGGAAGTGCAGGCGCTTTGCCGTCTCCGTGTGGGAGGCATTGCGCGGATTTCGGCAGAAGCACTATGCGCGCGAATGGCTGCTGCTTTTTTTCTGGCTGTATCTATACTGGTGTGAGGGGATCGTTCGGATCAACTCCGCCCAGTTTTTTTGGACGATTGGGCTGCTGACAACGGCTCTTTTTTCTGCGGTCGCCGCGATGCTGCTTTATGTGCTGTGCAGCGTTTTTTCGCAGCGCGTCAACCGCGTGCTCGAGCTGATTGTATGCTATGGTCTGCTGATCTTTTACGCGTCCCAGCTCATCTATAACTATAAATTTCATTTTTTCTATTCCGCTTACTCCATGGGAAACGGCGGACAGGTGCTGGAATTCTGGCGTGTGATTTTGCACGCGCTTTGGGTCAAGGCGGTGCCGCTGCTGCTGATGCTGCTGCCTGCGGTGCTGCTCAGCGTGTACGGGCGCGTTTTTGCGCAATCGCGGATCGGCAGCCGTTTGCGGCGAGCGTATTTTGTGGTGGGGGCGATTGCGCTGCATTTGGCAATCGTTTTGCTGCTGCCTGCCTTTGGAAACGCGCCGATGTCGCCGTATGACCTCTACCATGAAACAAACGATCTGTCCAAGGGTGCCTTGCAGCTCGGACTGCTGCCTGCGTTTCGGCTGGATGTGCATCGGCTGATCTTCGGCTTTGACGGCGGCGAGCTGGTCACGCCGGAGGAGCCGTCGTCGCTTTCCTCGGAGCCGACGCAGCTTCCGCCCGACGAGCCGGTGTCGAGTGAGACGGAGCCGGTTACTGTGCCGACGGTGCTGCCGGAGTATGACAGTGCCGAGTATCATGTTCTCGATTTGGACTTCGCCGCGCTGGCTGAGGGCGAGGAAAACGAGACGGTGCGGAGTCTGCACGAATATTTTGCCATGCAGACCCCGACCAAGAAAAACGAAAAAACGGGTATGTTCGCGGGTTGTAACCTGATCTTTATTACCGCAGAGGGCTTCTCGTATCTGGCCATTGACCCGGAGCTGACCCCGACCCTGTACCGCATGCAGACGGAGGGAATGCAGTTTTCCGATTTTTACACCGCCTACTGGGGCGTTTCAACCTCGGACGGCGAATATGTCAATCTGACGGGCACAATCCCGAAGTCGGGCACATGGAGCTTCTACGACACTGCGGACAATGCCATGCCGCTGACGATGGCGCAGCAGCTCAAGCGGGAGGGCTACAGCGCCTATGCCTTCCACGATCATTCCTATACATACTATCACCGTGACAAGTCCCATCCGAATCTCGGCTATATCTTCAAGGCGGTCGGAAACGGTTTGGAGATCACGGAGCAATGGCCGGAATCCGATGTAGAGATGATTGACGTTTCCACGGCGGATTTTGTCTCCCAAGAGCCGTTCCATGTGTATTACATGACGGTTTCGGGACATCTGCCCTATTCCTTTGACGAAAGCGACAACGCCATTGCCGCCAAAAACAGCGCCTTGGTTGAGGAGCTGCCTTACAGCGAGCCGGTGCGCGCCTACCTCGCCTGCCAGATCGAGCTGGACAGGGCGATGGAGCTTCTGCTGCAACGGCTGGACGAGGCCGGGGTGCTGGAAAACACCGTCATTGTCCTGACGGCAGACCACTATCCCTACGGTCTGAGCATCGAGGAGCAGAGCGAACTGGCGGGACACGAGCTTGACCCGCATTTTGAGATCTACCGCAACGCGCTGATCATCTACAAAAAGGGCATGGAGCCGGAGACGGTCACGCGCCGCTGCTCCGCGCTGGATATTTTGCCCACACTTTCGAATTTGTTCGGGCTGGACTTCGATTCCCGGCTGTATATGGGGCAGGATATCTTTTCCGATGCCGCGCCGTTTCTCCTTTTTTCAGACCGAAGCTGGATGACCGAGGACGGCTCCTACTACACCATCGGCGAGGAGCTGACGCTGTTCGGAGAAAAGGAGATCACGACGGACGAGATCGAGTATTATAACAGCATTGTGGCAAATAAGTTCCTCGTCTCGCAGTGGGTTTTGGAGGAGGATTATTGGCGCGTGTTGTTCGGCGACAATCTCCCGCCGGACGATCTCCCGCACGATCCCGAAAATCCCGACGGAACAATTTCACCGGAATCCTCGAACTATTATGAATAAAAACAGAGCCGCACTTCTTTGCGAAGTGCGGCTCGATTTATGTCTTTCGGATGAATTTTTCCCCGCATTTGGGGCAGCGGATATTGATTTTTCCGCGTTTTTTCGGTACGCGCACCATCTGCTTGCATTTCGGGCAGCGGAAATAGCGGTTGTGCCGATCCGTCAGGCGCGACCAGAAGAAGCGGAAGCGCTTGTTTTCCTGCCTGCGTTTATAAATATTCCTCGATAAGGCGCGGCACATACACAGCAGAATGGATGCCATAACCAGCAAATGCAGCAGCGGGTAAATCACAAAGGAAAAAATGCGCGAGTTGTGGAGAAAAAGGGAGAGCAGCGTATTCAACAGGCTGACGATCACCGCAGTGATCAGAAGCGCAAGATTCAGCTCATCCGAGCCGTAACGTCCGTACATAAAGCGGCGGATGGAAGCGCCGATGCGTCTGAACATAATAATCACCTAACGAATATTATAATGCCGCCGCCGAATTTTACAAGTGCAATTTGCATTTATTCATGATTTGTTTACGAATCCGAATGCCTTAAAATGACAACAGGGAGATGCGGACGGTTGAACAGGCGCAGATGCACGCGGCTGTAGCCCATGCCGCGGCTGACATAGAGGGAGGTGCTGCCGGAGACGAATAAGCCCGCGTCGTATTCGGGAAAGAGCGTGCGCTCCGTGCCAAACACGCCGCCGACAAAGGGCAGCCGCACGACGCCGCCGTGGCAGTGCCCTGTTAAGACGAGCTGTACGCCAAGCTCCGACCACATGGGCAGGGTATCGTTGCGGTGGGCGAGCATGAGGATATAAGCATCGGCTCCAACCTCGCTGCGGATCTCCGCGACCAGCTCGTCGGGCATTTTACGGTCATACGCGCCGCAGGGATCGTCCACGCCGGCAATGACGATAGACGCATCACCCCTTGTCAGAAGGGTATACTCGTTGCGCAGGACGTAGACACCGCACTGTTCCATGAGCGAAAACACCTCGTTTCTCTGCGCGACCTGAAACTCGTGATTGCCCGTGACATAGTAGGTCGGCGCGATACGCGCCAGCCCTTCGAGCAGAGGCGGGAGCATCAGAAGGTCGGTGTTTTCATCGAAAAGATCACCGTCAATGCAGATGAGGTCAGGGTCTGCATTTGCAACGGCGCGGAGAAGAGCGCTGCTGTCCGTGCCAAACTGCCGTCCATGCAGGTCGGCAATCTCCACGACGCGCAGACCGTCAAATGCGGCAGGCAGGGCAGGTGAGGCGACCGTGACCTCCTCGGTTTGGATGGAAAAGTTTTGCCAATAAAAGAAAAGAAGCAATGCAGCCAACACCAAAAGTGTCTTGACTGCCCGCCGGATCGGCCGCATCGTGTCGCCTCCGTTCGGAATAAAGTAGTGAATAGTGAAAAGTGAACAGTGTCGGAGCGCTCCGCGCGGATTTTGATTTTGGATATACCTGATTTGACAGACGGTGCGAAGGAACGAAATGGTACGCAGTCGGTAGTTCCTGCACGCGGCTCATGACCGTCCCCACAAAGTTTGACTTTTTCGACATCTTCTATTGTACCCGACGATAGAATTTGTTATAATATAAAGAAAAAATAAAATGGGATGTGTTTGGATGTGAAGTACGGAACTTGGGAAATTGCGCTACCGGATCAGGAATCGGTCGAAAAATTATGTGCGGCGGGCTATTCCGTCCTGACCGCTCACGCACTTTGCGGCAGGGGCTATGATACCGTGGAGGCGGCAAATGAGCTGCTCTGCGCCGACGCCCCGCTGCCGGATCCGTTTTTAATGAAGGAGATGGATCGTGCCGTTGCGGAGATTCGCCGCGCGTTGGCGGAAAAACAGCGTATGGCCGTTTTTGGCGACTATGATGTGGACGGCATTACGGCGACCTGCCTTTTGACGGATTATTTGCGCTCCGTCGGCGCCGATTGTGTGGCGCATATTCCCGGACGCATTGAGGAGGGCTATGGACTGAACGCAGCCGCGATCCACCAGCTTTATGACGACGGCGTGCGGTTGATCATCACCGTGGACTGCGGCATTACGGCGATTCCCGAGGCGGAGCTTTGCCGCACGATGGGCATTACCTTGATCATTACCGATCACCATGAATGCAAGCCGGTCTTACCCTGTGCGGCGGCTGTGATTGACCCGCACCGTCCCGACCGCACCTATCCGCATACGAATCTCTCCGGCGTCGGCGTGGCGTTTAAGCTGGCTGCCGCGCTGCACGGAGATCAGGACGAGATCGCGGCGCGCTATTGCGACCTGTTCTGCCTCGGCACCATTGCGGACATTATGTGTCTGCGCGGAGAAAATCGCCGCCTCGTTGTGCAGGGGCTTGCCGCGATGCAGAACCCGAAGCGCCTCGGCATCCGCGCGCTGATGGAGGCTTGCGACTGTATGTCGCAGGAGGTGACCGCCTCGACCATCGGCTATGTGCTTGCGCCGCGCATTAACGCTGCCGGACGCATGGAGCACGCTGAGCTTGCCGTGCAGCTATTTCTGACCGAGGATCCCGCTGAGGCAAAGGAGCTTGCCGAGACGCTGTGCCGCCTCAACCGCGAACGGCAGGAGACGGAAACGGAGATCTACCGCGAGGCATCCTATCGCCTGCGCGGAAAAAAGAAGCATGAAAGCGCCATCGTTCTCGCCGGTGAGAATTGGCATCAGGGTGTTGTCGGCATTGTCGCCTCTCGCTTGAGCGAGGAATACTGCCGCCCGACCTTTTTGATCTGCCTGAACGGGGAGCATGGCAAGGCTTCGTCGCGTTCCTACGGCGGGTTCAATCTTTTCACCTCGCTGACGGAGCTTTCGGAGCTGCTCGAGGGCTACGGCGGCCATGAGCTTGCGGCAGGCTTTACCATCCACCGTGAAAATATTGCCGAGTTCTCCCGCCGTATCTGCGCTCGCGCCGAGGCGTTTGCCAAATCGGGCGAGGCAAAGGCCGCGCTGGAGATCGACAGCGAGATTCCCGCTGCCCTTTTGACGGAGGAGAATATCGAAGGGCTTTCGCAGCTTGAGCCGTGCGGCACGGGCTGCCCCAAGCCGGTGTTCTGCCTGAGTGAGGTGATCGTGGAGCGCATTGCTACCGTCGGCGGCGGAAAGCATTTGCGCCTGTGCCTGCGTTCCCGCGAGGGAGAGAGCTTGCAGGCCATCTACTTCTCCGGCGGCGCGCTTGCCCGGAAGCTCAAGGTGGGCGACCGCGTGGATGTCGCGTTTCATGCACAGATGAACGAATTTCGCGGCGTTCGCACGGTACAGCTCAGCCTGATCGACCTTCGCCGCGTTGCGCCGGCGGAGCTATATGACCGCTTTCTCTCCGGAGACAAGCTTTCTCCTGCTGAGCGCCGTATGCTCGCGCCGGAACGGGCGGACATTGCGGAGCTTTGGCGTTATCTCCGCGCGGTGCTGCCCTGCGGAAAGGTGCTGCGCTGCGAGCTGACCGAGTTTTGCTCTGCGGTTGCCGCGTATTCCAACGAACGCCACAGCGTCCGACGAACGCTTGCGGGACTTGCAATTTTGCAGGAGCTTGGATTTTTGACCTTCCGCCGGGAGCAAACGCTGTTGGAGCTGTGCCTCCTTCCGAATTGTCGACCGAATCCGCTGGAAAACAGCCGATTATATCATTCCATCAGAGGTGATTGAGTTTGGAAACCTTTGCTGAACATTATGAAAGTATGCGCCGCATGATTGCCCAGCATTGTCCGCAGGCGGATATGGCGGTGATCGACCGCGCCGTAGACTATGCCGCGAACAAGCACCGTGACCAAAAGCGCAAGGACGGTTCGCCCTATATCATCCATCCGCTGGCCGTGGCGGAGATCGTCGCGGAGACGGGACTGGACACCGATGCCATTTTGGGCGCGATCCTTCACGACTGCATCGAGGACACCGACTCGACCTATGACGAGATCGCGCGGCAGTTCGGCTCGACGGTCGCCTCGCTCGTCGAGGGCGTCACGAAGCTGACCCGCGTGGAATATACGACCTTGGAGCAGCAGCAGATGGAGAATCTGCGCAAGATGTTCATGGCGATGAGCAAGGACATCCGTGTGGTGCTTATCAAAATTTGCGACCGTCTGCACAACACCCGCACGATGCAGTATCAGACGCCTGCCAAGCAAATTTCGAAATCCCGCGAGACGATGGACATCTACGCCCCGCTTGCGCACCGTTTAGGTATGCAGAAGATCAAGTGGGAGCTGGAGGATACGAGCTTAAAATATCTCGACCCGCAGGGCTATGACGAGATCATGGAATACCTCGCCGTGCATCAGGCGGAGGCGGACAGCTTCATGAAGTCCATCCAGTCCAAGATCACCACGCGCCTGTCCGCCGTCGGCATCCACGGGTCAATTTACGGCAGGATTAAGCATGTCTACTCCATTTACCGTAAGATGAAGGCACAGAATAAGAGCATTGACGAGCTTTACGATATGTACGCCTTCCGTGTGATCGTCGATACGATCTCCGACTGCTATAATGTCCTCGGGCATATCCATGACCTGTTTAACCTTGTGCCGGGCCGCTTTAAGGATTATATTTCCACCCCCAAGCCGAATATGTATCAAAGCCTGCATACGACGGTCATCGGGCAGCAGGGCATTCCCTTTGAGGTGCAGATTCGTACCTGGGAGATGCACGAGACGGCGGAGTACGGCATCGCCGCACACTGGAAATACAAGCAGGGCGTCGAGGGCGGCAGCGAGAAGCAATTTGAATGGGTGCGCCGCCTGCTTGAAAGCCAGCAGGAGGAGAACGACGCCGAGGATTATATTCATTCCCTCAAGGTCGATATGTTTGACGACGAGGTGTTTGTCTTTACGCCCAAGGGCAAGGTGATGTCCCTGCCCGCAGGCTCGACACCGATTGATTTTGCCTATGCCATTCACTCCGGCGTCGGCAACGCGATGGTCGGCGCGAAGGTCAATAACCGCATTGCAAGCTACGACCAACAGCTTGAAAACGGCGATATCGTTGAAATTCTGACCTCCAAGAGCGCGAAGGGCCCCAGCCGCGACTGGCTGAAAATCTGCAACAGCAATCAGGCGCGCACGAAGATCAAGCAGTGGTTCAAGAAGGAAAAGCGCGAGGAGAATGTCGCCCACGGCAGAGCGAGCTTTGAGGGCGAGCTGCGCCGCGCGAACCTCAGTCCCGCAATTTTGCAGGACGGCGACTTGCTCCCGCAATTATTGAAAAAGCTTGCGTTTGACAGCTTGGACGATATGTATGCCGCCATCGGCTACGGTGGTTTGACGGCGGCAAAGGCCTTCGGACGCATCCGTGACGACCTGACCCGCGCTAACCGCCAGAATCAGCAAAAGGAGCCGCCGAAGGCAGCCGAGCAGTCTCCCGTGAAAGCGAGCCGCCATAAGGATTCGGGCGTCATCGTCGAGGATATTGACTCCTGCATGATCAAATTCTCCCGCTGCTGCACGCCCGTGCCCGGCGACGAGATCATCGGCTTCATCACGAAGGGCTACGGTGTGTCCGTCCACCGCAGGGACTGCAAGAATGCCGCCGGTGCGAACGACCCGAAGCAGGCGGGACGCTGGGTCAAGGTCTCGTGGTGCACGGATGAGGAGAAGCCGTTTGCCACAACCTTTGAGATCGACTCCATAGACCGCAACGGTATTTGGATTGACATTGCCACGGCGCTGACTGCGGCAAAGGTCAAAATTTCCGAAATCTCTGCGAAGGAAATGCCTGCCGGTAAGGCGCGCACGGTTGCGACCTTTGAGGTCAAAAATGTGTCTGAGCTGGAGACGATCCGCAATAAAATTCGCAATATCGACGGCGTGATCGACGTGCGAAGGGGGCAAAACTGATGCGGGCGGTCGTGACGCGCGTGAAAAGCGCCTCCGTTGCCATCGCGGGAGAAATTGTCGGGCAAATCGGGCAGGGCTTTTTGATTCTGCTCGGCGTCGCGCCGGACGATACGAGCGCGCAGTGCAAAAAATTGGCAGACAAGGCGCTCGGTCTGCGTGTCTTCTGCGACGAAAACGATAAAATGAATTTGTCCCTCGCGGAGGTCAATGGGCAGGTGCTCGTTGTGAGCCAGTTCACGCTCTATGCCGACTGCAAGAAAGGTAAGCGCCCGAGCTTTGTCGCTGCTGCGGCGCCGGATATTGCCATTCCGCTGTATGAGCAGTTTTTGGACGAGTGCCGCCTGCGGGGGTTCGAACCGCAGCACGGACGCTTCGGCGCGGATATGCTCGTCGCCTCCGAAAACGACGGCCCCGTGACGATCCTGCTGGACACGAAGGAACTGATGTAGGCAGCCGCCCGCGTACGGGCAAACAGGCTTGTACACAGACAGTAATTCCTGCACACTGGCGGATACTATCCGCCCCTACAGTGCGGGGGTGGGTGACTTCCCGTAGGGGCGGCTATCAGCCGCCCGCCGGTGCAGATGAACAACACTGTACCCTGTTCGGCTGTCCCCACCCTACAGAGGTTTTCGCGAGGAATGGAAAAGGAGCATTTGAATGAAAATTTACACCTTGCCGCTTGGGCAGTTGGAGACGAATTGCTATTTGGTCGCGGATGCGGACGGAAACGCCGTCGTGATCGACCCTGCCGCTGCGCCGGGACAGATTTTGCAGACGGCGCGGGAGAAAGGGCTGCACCTTCAGGCGATTTTACTCACGCACGGGCATTTTGACCATGTCGGCGGAATCAAGGGGCTGGTAGAGGCGCTGCATTGCCCCGTATGGATGCATGAAAGTGAATTGACGCTCCCGGAATATCTGACAGACGGGAAGCTTTATTATACCGACGGCTACGACGAGGGCGACACGGTCACGGTCGGGAAGCTGACTTTTACCGTTTTGCATACCCCCGGGCATACGCCGGGGTCGGTCTGCCTGCGCTGCGGGGAAGCGCTGTTTTCCGGCGACACGCTGTTTGCGGGAAGTTACGGACGGACGGATTTCTCCGGCGGCAGCGGATTGGAAATGTGCAAGAGCCTTCACAGACTTGCGGAGATTCCGGAAAATCTCACTGTCTACCCCGGACACGGCGAAATGACCACCCTTGACGCAGAGCGAAGGGTAAACCCCTATTTCCGCTGATTGGGAGGATACCAAATCGGCAGTTCCTGCACGAGATTGCCACGGCGCAGGCGCCTCGCAATGACATAGAAGGTAGCCTCCTTGTCATTGCGAAACCAGTGTGCACACTGGTTGTGGCAATCTCATGCAGGCAGTTCGATTGGTAGCACGAGATTGCTACGTTGCTGCGCTCCTCGCAATGACAGAATCGGTGATGCCTGTACGGGCGGACAAAGTTGTTCCCCATACGCGATCTGGGAGTGCGGAGAATATCATGGAAGGAAGTGCGCTTCTATGTCTGATGTGATTGCTGCCGTTGCCACGGGGAAGGTGCCCTGTGCCATCGGAATTATAAGACTGTCCGGCGCGGGCTGCGCGGCGGTCGCGGATCGGGTCTTTCGGCTGGATCGCGGCACGCCTTTGGCGGAGGCGCCGAACCGAAAGCTGCTGCTCGGGACGCTGCATGACCGGCAGGGCCGGGTCATCGACCAAGCGCTGGCGGTCTATTGCCGCGCCCCGCACAGCTATACCGGAGAGGACACCGTGGAGCTGCAATGCCACGGCTCTCCCGCCATGCTTGCCGCAGGTTTGGAGGCGCTGTTTGCCGCAGGCGCGAGGCAGGCAAAGCCGGGCGAATTTACCAAACGCGCCTTTTTGAACGGTCAGCTCGACCTGACGCAGGCGGAGGCGGTGATCGACCTGATCGACGCCGAGACCGCCGACGCCGCTGCCAACGCCGCAGGACAGCTCGGCGGTGCGCTTCGGCGGGAGATTGAGCCGATCTATGACAGTTTAACAAACCTTTGCAGCCATTTTCACGCTGTTTTGGACTATCCCGATGAGGATATTGAGGATTTCGGCGCGGAGGAGCTTGCAAATACGCTGCGAAATGCCGCCGTGCGCCTGAACACGATGCTGGCAAGCTTTGCGCACGGCACGCATCTGAAGCACGGCGTCAAGGCGGTGCTGCTGGGACGCCCGAACGCGGGGAAGTCCTCCCTGCTCAACGCTTTGGCAGGCTATGAGCGCGTGATCGTCACGGACATTGCCGGCACGACCCGCGACACCGTGGAGGAGCCTGTCCGCCTCGGCAAGGTGCTGCTGCGCCTGACGGACACGGCGGGTATCCGCGAGGCGGGGGATCGGATTGAAGCCCTCGGTGTGGCGCGCTCGGAGCAGTCTGCCAAGGAGGCGGAGCTTGCGATCTTTGTCTGCGACGCGTCGGAGCCGCTGACGGACGAGGATCGCCGCGCGATGCAGATTGCCCTGCAAGCGCCGCGCGCGGTTGCCGTGCTGAACAAGTCCGACCGACCGCAATGCGTGCGCGCGGAAGAATTGCCCTTTGGAAGCGTAATCTCTCTCTCCGCGCAGACGGGGGAAAACCTTGACGCGCTGACGAGGCAGATCGAGGAATGGTTCGCGGGCGACAACTGCTGCGACGGCTCAGTTTTGACCAACGCGCGGCAGTTCGGCGCGATCCAACGCGCGTATGACGCGATCTGCCGCGCGGAAAACGCTTTGCTGCGCGGCATTACTCCGGACGCCGTTCTGACCGACGCGGAGGATGCCATGCAGGCGCTCGGCGAGGTCACGGGCAGAACCGTCCGCGAGGATATCACCAACCGCATTTTTGAGCGCTTCTGCGTGGGAAAGTGAGGAGACTATGCGCACGACTACCAATTTGCCGCAGGGCTACGCGCAGAAGAATTATGTAAACTTATCTACCCGTACCGCGAACGGGATTTCGTTCCTGCTCTGCGTAGGGCTGCTTGCGCTGGGCTGGCGATGGCGGGGCTTTGACGCGCTGAGCGCCCTGCAGCGGGCGGGTATTGTGTATTATGCGCTGTTTGCTTTGGCGCTCGTTGCGGCGCTTTTGGCGTTTTCTTGGCTGCACCAGCTCACGCACGCGATGCTGCTGCGGCTGTGTACGGGTGTTTCGCCGCTGTATGCGCGCAAGGGGGTTCGCCTGTTTGTCGGCACCTCCGCCTATCTGTGCCGCAGAGATGCAATGCTCGTTCTGCTGCTTCCTGCGCTTGCTTGGACGGCGGCGGGGACGGCGGTCTGCACGCTGACGGACGGGCTGTGGTTTTGGCTTGCCATGACCTCGCTGCTTGCCAACCTCGGCAGCGCGGCGGACGATGTGTATTACGCGGCGTGCAGCCTGCGCGCGCCGAAAAATGCGCTGATCCAATATCGCGGCTTTGCCGTCGGAATTTATACGGAGGAATGATGGAGCAGACACTTAGGAGCGAATGCGCCCGTTTGGGCATTGCGCTGACGGATGCGCAGGTGCAGCAGTTTTGCCGCTTCGGGCAGGCGCTGATCGAAAAAAACAAGGTGATGAATCTGACCGCCATCACCGAACCGCAGGCGGTGGCAAAGCTGCATTTTGCCGACTGCCTCGCGCTGTTGCAGGCGGCGGATTTTCACGGAAAATCGGTCATTGATGTCGGCTGCGGCGCAGGCTTTCCGGGCGTGCCGCTGAAATTGGGCGAGCCGACGATTGCCCTGACCTTGCTCGACAGTCTGCAAAAGCGCGTTGTCTGGCTGCGCGAGACGCTGGAAAGCATGGACGTGCAGGCGCAATGCGTCGCCGCGCGGGCGGAGGAGTATGACGCAAGAGAGCAGTTTGACTTTGCTGTCTCGCGGGCGGTGGCGCGGCTGAATGTGCTTGCGGAGCTGTGTCTGCCCTTTGTGAAGGTCGGCGGCTGCTTTCTTGCGATGAAGGCTGCGGCAGCCGACGAGGAGCTTTCCGAGGCGAAACGCGCCGTGAAGCTGCTCGGCGGGCAGTGGGAGCGGACGGAGGAATACGAGATCGACGGTGCCTGCCGCCGCGTGCTGATCTTCCGCAAAACGCACCCGACCCCAAAGCAGTACCCGCGCCGTTTCGCAAAGATCAAACAGCAGCCGTTATAATGGTGCAGGGAACAGTGAATGATGAATAGTGAATAGTGAACAGTGATTAGACGGTTTGCGGGAAGCCCTTAGCCAAAACCGGCTGCCTACAGGCGCGTCAGGGATGCCGCGCGCTACAGCTCCCCACAGACCGTACCTATTCACTGTTCACCATTCACGATTCACTACTTCTCATACCGGATAAAACGATTTACGCAAATATAAAGGAAATGAACATGATGCGATATTCCGCAGGAACTTATGATATTGCCGTGATCGGCGCGGGGCACGCGGGCATTGAGGCGGGACTTGCCGCCGCCCGTCTCGGGCTGAAAACGGTCGTTTTTACCATCAATTTGGATGCCGTGGGCAATATGCCTTGCAACCCTGCCATCGGCGGCACGGGCAAGGGACATCTCGTCCGCGAGCTGGATGCCTTGGGCGGGGAAATGGCGCGCGCCGCCGACGCCTGCTGCATCCAGTATCGGATGCTCAACCGCGGCAAGGGTCCCGCAGTCCACTCTCTGCGCGCACAGGCGGATCGCCGCCGCTATCAGGAGCATATGAAGCTCGTTTTGGAGCGAGAGGAAAACCTCTATCTCAAGCAGGCGACCGTGACGGAGATCTTGACCGAAAACGGCGCGGTCACGGGCGTTGTGACGCAGCTTGGCGCGGTTTACGCCGTGCGCGCCTGCGTGATTGCGGCGGGAACCTACTTAGACGGGCGCTGCATCACGGGCGATTGCGCGATTGCCTCAGGGCCGGACGGCATGCGCGCGGCAACAGAGCTGACGGAGAGTTTGCGCGCCCTCGGCTTGCCGCTGCGCCGTTTCAAGACCGGCACGCCGCCGCGCATCAACGCAAGGAGCGTCGATTTTTCCAAAATGGAGGTGCAGCCGGGGGACGAGACGGTGGAGCCGTTTTCCTTCTCCACGCAAACACCGCCGGAAAACCGCGCGGTGTGCTACCTGACCTATACCAACGAGCGCACGCATGAGATCATCCGTGAAAACCTGAGCCGCAGCCCCCTCTATGACGGCTCGATCACGGGCGTCGGGCCGCGCTACTGCCCGAGCATCGAGACGAAGGTCGTCCGCTTTGCCGATAAGCAGCGCCACCAGCTCTTTTTGGAGCCGTGCGGTCTGCATACGGACGAGATGTATTTACAGGGCTTCTCCTCCAGTCTCCCCGAGGATGTGCAGCTGCAAATGCTGCATACCGTCGCGGGCTTGGAGCACGCGGAAATGCTGCGTCCCGCCTATGCCATTGAATATGACTGCATCGACCCGACGGCGCTGGATGCCACGCTCGAATGCAAGCGCATTGCCGGACTTTACGGCGCGGGGCAGTTTAACGGCTCCTCCGGCTACGAGGAGGCGGCGGTGCAGGGCTTTGTCGCCGGTGTGAACGCCGCGCTGAAGCTGCTTGGCAGAGAGCCGCTTGTCTTGAAGCGCTCCGACGGCTATATCGGCACCCTGATCGACGACCTTGTGACGAAGGGAACGGAGGAGCCTTACCGCATTATGACTTCCCGCAGTGAATATCGTCTTCTGCACCGGCAGGACAACGCGGACGAGCGCCTCTGCGCCATCGGCAACCGCATCGGGCTTGTCTCGGACGAACGCCTTGCCCATGTGCGGGAGAAGTACGAGGCGGTTGCGCGAGAAATGCGCCGCTTGGACGCGACGGGCACACCTGCAACACAGGAGCTGAACGACTTCCTGAACGCGCACGGCTCGTCCCCCGTCGTGAGCGCGGCGCGCATGAGCGACCTTTTGCGCCGTCCGGAGCTGCGCTACGATATGCTCGCGCCCTTTGACCGCACCCGCCCCGACTTACCCAATGAGGTCACGCAGCAGGTGGAAATCCGCGTGAAGTATGAGGGCTATCTGCGCAGGCAGGAGAAGCAGATCGAGGAATTTGCCCGCGTGGAGGAAAAGCTGCTCCCACCCGATATGGATTATTATTCCATTGAGGGTTTGCGCTTGGAGGCGCGGCAGAAGCTCTCGGAGATTCGTCCGCGCTCCGTGGGGCAGGCGAGCCGCATTTCCGGCGTCAGCCCTGCCGATATCGCCGTCCTCCTGATCCGATTGGAGCAGGACAATGCAAAGCCCCAAGCGCGCGATTGACAAATCTGCGGCAATCCCTTATAATCTATATTGTATGCGTTATATTGGGCGCATATGACTTTGTATTTTTCATTACCGCGAAAGGCGTGATATTTTATGACAGAGACGACACAGCCGAAGAAAAGAATGCTCTCCGGCATTAAGCCCTCGGGCGACCTGACCCTCGGTTCCTATCTCGGCGCGATTCGCAACTGGAAGGATCGCGCGGACGAGTTCGACTGCTTCTATTTTATGGCAGACCTGCACTCCATCACCGTGCGGCAGAATCCCGCCGATCTGCGCCGCCGCTCCTTGGAGCAGTTGGCGCAGTACATCGCCTGCGGACTCGATCCGGAGAAGAACGTCCTCTTCTTCCAGAGCCATGTGCATCAGCACGCGGAGCTGGGCTGGGTGCTCAACTGCTATACCATGTTCGGCGAGCTGTCCCGCATGACCCAGTTCAAGGACAAGAGCGCGAAGAACGCCGAGAACATCAACGGCGGTCTGTTCACCTATCCCGCGCTGATGGCGGCGGACATTCTGCTGTATCAGGCGGATTATGTCCCCGTGGGCGAGGATCAGAAGCAGCACGTTGAGCTGACGCGGGATATCGCCAAGCGCTTTAACGGCATTTACGGCGATGTGTTCAAAATGCCGGAGCCGTACATTCCGAAGGTCGGCGCGCGCATCATGAGCCTTGCCAATCCCGAGGCGAAGATGTCGAAGTCCGAGAACGATGACCCCGGACGCGTGTGCCTGATGGACAAACCGGAGGATATCATGCGCCTGTTCAAGCGTGCGATCACCGACTGCGACAACTGCGTGCGCTATGACCCGGAGCAGAAGAAGGGCATTTCCAACCTGATGACCATCTATTCCGCCGCGACGGGCAAGACCTACGCCGAGATCGAGGCCGAGTTTGCGGGCAAGGGCTACGGCGATTTCAAAAAGACGGTCGGCGAAGCGGTCGTGGAGCTGCTGCGCCCCATCCGCGAGGAAGCAACGCGCCTGCTGGCGGACAAGGCGTATTTGCAGTCCGTCTGCGAAAGCGGCGCGCAGAAGGCTTCTTATGTCGCGGAAAAGACGCTGCGGAAGGTCTATAAAAAGGTTGGCTTTGTCGCGAGATAAGAGGAACTTGCTATGATCTTAGACCCGAACTTTTTTCTGAAGGTCGCGCTGGCGCTTGTGTGCGCGGCGGTAGTGTCGTTTGCCGCTACGCCGATCATCAAGGTGCTTGCCAAAAAGGTCGGCGCGATGGATATTCCGAAGGACGAGCGGCGGATGCACAAGATCCCGATTCCCCGCATGGGAGGCTTGGCAATCTTCCTCGGCTTTATGGTCAGCGTGCTGATCTTCGGGAAGATGAACCGCGAGATTCAAGGCATTTTACTCGGTGCGGTCATTATCGTCATCTTGGGCGTGATGGACGACATCCTCACGCTGCACGCTCTGCCGAAATTCATCGTGCAGATTTTTGCCGCCGTCGTGGTCGTCCTGCACGGCTGCCGCATTGAGCATTTTATGGGCTTTGTCCTTCCGGAGTGGCTATCGTATCCCGTCAGCGTGATTTGGATCGTCGCCATTACGAACGCCGTCAACTTTATTGACGGGTTGGACGGATTGGCAGCGGGCGTCTCCGCGATCTCTGCGGGTGCCATGCTGATTATTGCGCTTATCTTGGTTCCCGACACTACGGCGATGGCGTCGGCAATCCTGCTTGCCGCCATTGTCGGCGCTTGCGTCGGCTTCATTCCCTATAACTTTAATCCGGCGACGATCTTTATGGGTGATACCGGCTCAACCTTTTTGGGCTTTATGCTCGCTTCTATCTCCATCTTTGGCTTGTTTAAGACCTATGCTGTGATTTCGTTCGCCGTGCCGTTTTTGGTGCTGGGTCTGCCTATCTTTGATATCTGCTTTGCGGTGATCCGCCGTGTTTCGAAGGGTCAAAGCCCCATGCACGCCGACCGCGGGCATGTGCATCATCGGCTGATCGACATGGGCTTTTCGCAGAAGCAGGCGGTTGCCATCTCCTATCTGCTCTCGGCCATTTTGGGACTTGCCGCCGTCGTGCTGACGGATCGCGGCGAGGTGCAGGCGATGATCTTTATCGGCGCGATCCTCATTGTCGGTGCGATCGGCGCAGTGGTGATCTTCGGCACGCATCATAAAAAGCACGAAGCGCCGCAGCAGACGGAATTGCCCGAGGAAAACGCACCGGAAGCACGCAAGGAAGGCAAACCGGAAACGACGGATACACAGCCGCCGCAAGAGGAGGAGCCTCATGAAGAAAATTAGGGTCATGTCCGTCTTCGGCACACGCCCGGAGGCGATCAAAATGGCGCCGCTGGTCAAAACACTGGCAGAGCGTGAGGATTTTGAAAGCCTGTGCTGCTTGACCGGGCAGCATCGGGAAATGCTTGATTCCGTGATGGATATTTTCCGCTTAAAGGCGGACTACGACCTGAATATCATGCAGAAGCAGCAGACGCTTTCGTCCATCACGACGCGCACGCTGCTCGGCATGGAAACCGTGCTGGAGGAGGCAAAGCCCGATCTGGTACTCGTACACGGCGATACCTCGACGACCTTCGCGGGCGCGCTTGCGGCGTTTTACCGGAAGATCCCCGTGGGTCATGTGGAGGCGGGACTGCGCACCTATGATAAATACTCCCCCTATCCCGAGGAGATGAACCGCACCCTCGTGGGCGACCTTGCCGATCTGCATTTTTCTCCCACGGCAGCCAATGCCGAAAATCTGCGCAAGGAAGCGGTCAGTGGGGAGGTTTTTATCACGGGCAACACTGTCATTGACGCAATGCGGACGACGGTGCGCGAGGACTTCCGCTTTGCCGAGCCGGAGCTGAACGCGATGGATTTTGCCAATCGGCGCGTGATTGTCCTGACCTGCCACCGCCGCGAGAATTACGGCAAGCCGATGCACGACATCCTGCGCGCCGTAAGACAGATTGTCGTGACGCATCCTGAGGTCGAGGTTGTGTACCCTGTGCATCTCAGCCCTGTCGTTCGCGCCTGCGCGAAGGAGGAATTGGGGGATACGGAGCGGGTGCATTTGATTGACCCGATTGATGTGGAGCAGATGCATAACCTCATGGCACGCTGCCATTTTGTCATGACGGACTCCGGCGGCTTGCAGGAGGAAGCGCCTGCGCTGGGAAAGCCTGTTTTGGTGCTACGCCGCGAGACGGAGCGTCCGGAGGCGGTCGCAGCGGGCACGGTCAAGCTGGCGGGCGTCGAATATGACGAGATTGTGCGCATGGCAAGTGAGCTGTTAGAACAGCCGACGGTCTACCACAAAATGGCACAGGCGGTCAACCCCTACGGCGACGGCAACGCCTGCGCCCGAATTGCAGACGCCATCGCGTGGCACTTCGGCAATCAAGAAACCCGCCCCGAGAATTTCCAACCCTAAATCACATTACAAATCAGAAAAGCTCCCTGAAAGCCGAACCTTTCAGGGAGCTTTTTTCTGACTGCCTGTAGGTCGGGGACATGTCCCCGTCGGTGCAGGCACTGCCAAT
>JAQXWB010000050.1 GCA_029225225.1 Bacillota bacterium
CTTCATGTCATTGCGAGGAGCGCAGCGACGTGGCAATCTCTTTTGCTTTTCCTCCTTGTACGCACCCGGTAGTTCCTGCAAGCGGGACGTCGAGGACGCCGTCCCCTACGGCGAGAGGTGCGATCGACGACTGTAGCGCGCGGCATCCCTGACGCGCCTTCCGCGTAGGCGGCAGACGAAACAGACGCACAAGTTTGTACGCAGTCGATAGTTCCTACACCGTACAATTCATTTACATTACATAAGCAAAAATCGGTGGGATTCGAAGCTCCCACCGATTTCTTTACAGTTTGCACTGATATTGAATGACCTTCGGCTGCATACCGAGCGATTCATAAAAGGCAATGCCCGCCGCGTTGTGTGGGTCGCAGGTCAGGCGCAGGTCGGTACAGCCTGCCGCCTTACCGAGGCGCATCAACTCTTGAAGAAGCGCTTTGGCGATTCCCTGCCGCCGATACGCCTCCTCGACACAGATTTCTTCCAGCTTCAACGTTTTTTGCGGCATTAGCTTCGGTATATCGAATTCCTGCATTGCAAACACCGCATAGGCCACCACAGTGCCATCCTTCTGTGCAAGAAGCAGCCGTTGCTCTTGCAGGAGCGCGGAAAATTCCTCGGGCGTGATCGGGTACTGTACGGAGCGGAAGAGATCGGGACGCCACTGCACATGCAGCTCATGCACCTGCCGCGCAAGACGGTTGACCGCCTCAAAATCCGCCTCGTCTGCGAATCGAAATTCCATTACGCCAAAACAGCCTTATGATAGACCTTTTTGCCCTTGCGGAGCTTCACACCCGCCTTGAGCTGTTCTGCTGTAAAGCGCGCGTCAATCGAGGCGACCTTCTCGTCATTGGCGAACACGCCGCCCTGCTGCACCAAACGGCGCGCCTCCGACTTGCTCGGCGCGAGCTTGCAGGCAAGCATCAGGTCAAGAATGGCAATGCTGCCGTCCGTGAGCTGCGCCTCGGTCAGTTCGGTCGTGGGCATGTCACTGTCGTCCGCGCCGCCGGCAAAGAGCGCCTTGGCAGCCGCGCGCGCCTTGTCCGCCTCCTCCTCGCCGTGGACGAGCTTCGTCAGCTCATAAGCAAGAATTTCCTTCGCAGTGTTGAGCTGGCTGCCCTCCCACTTGTCCATCTCGTCAATCTGCTCGAGCGGCAGGAAGGTCAGCATACGGATGCACTTGAGGACATCCTCGTCCGCGACATTGCGCCAGTACTGGAAGAAGTCAAAGGGGCTGGTCTTGTTCGGATCGAGCCAGACCGCGCCCTTTGCCGTCTTACCCATCTTCTTGCCCTCAGAGTTGAGCAGGAGGGTGATGGTCATGGCGTGCGCGTCCTTGCCCAGCTTGCGGCGGATCAGCTCCGTGCCGCCGAGCATATTGCTCCACTGGTCGTTGCCGCCGAACTGCATATTGCAGCCGTAGTGCTGATACAGATAGTAGAAGTCATACGACTGCATGATCATATAGTTGAATTCAAGGAAGCTCAGTCCCTTCTCCATGCGCTGCTTGTAGCACTCCGCGCGGAGCATATTATTGACCGAGAAGCAGGCACCGACGTCACGCAGCACCTCGATATAGTTGAGGTCAAGCAGCCAATCGGCGTTGTTGACCATCTGTGCCTTTCCCTCGCCGAATTCGATGAAACGCTCCATCTGCTTTTTGAAGCAGGCGCAGTTGTGCGCAATCGTCTCCTTGGTCATCATCGAGCGCATATCGGTTCTGCCGGAGGGGTCTCCGATCATCGCCGTGCCGCCGCCGATGAGGGCGATAGGCTTATTGCCCGCCATTTGCAGGCGCTTCATCAGGCACAATGCCATGAAATGCCCGACATGGAGCGAATCCGCCGTGGGATCGAAGCCAATATAGAAGGTCGCCTTGCCGTTGTCGATCATCTCGCGGATTTCTTCTTCGTTTGTCACCTGCGCGATCAATCCGCGGGCGACGAGTTCATCATAAACTTTCATTTTCTTTCCTCCAAAAAATAAAGCCCCCTACTCCTTACGGAGCAGAGGGCGTAAATTAACGCGGTACCACCTCTGGTTTGCCGTCCCCTCGCGGGAGGCGGCCTTTCGAAGTCAGGGACTTCTGCGCGTTCACGGGCGCACCCGTTCTGCCCTAATATTTGGCGCGTCAAGGATGCCGCGCGCTACAGGCTCGCGCGTCGGAGATGCCCATGATACAGGCTTGCGCGTTGAGACGCCATGGTTCAGGCAGACCGCTCCGAGATGTAATTCGCCGCATTTTCCTACCGTCTTACACCGACCGACGGCTCTCTGCGCGTGAAAATTGCGGTTACTTCTTCTCATCACTGCGTTTTATCGCGGCTATCATAGCAAAAAAGTTCGAATTTGTCAAGCGATTTCCCGGTATCATCGCCGGTTCCTTAGGTCGTGGCTGCAAGCATTTCCGCCGCGCTTTGCAGGGTCGTCTCCGTAATGCTCGAGCCGCCGATGATGCGGGCAAGCTCGCGTTTTCTGCCTTCAAAATCGAGCGGTGTCACGGCGGTAAAGGTTCTTCCGTCGCACTCGTTCTTCTCAATAAGGAAGTGCGTATCGGCAAGCGCAGCGATCTGCGGCAGATGCGTCACGCACAAGACCTGCTTGTTTTTGGACACTGCGCGCAGCTTTTCCGCGACGCGCTGCGCGGCTCTGCCGGAGACGCCGGTGTCCACCTCGTCAAAGATCAGCGTCGGCACCTTGTCGCGCTCGGCAAGGACGTTTTTGAGCGCCAGCATGATACGCGCCAGCTCGCCGCCCGAGGCGACCTTGCTCAGCGGCTTGAGCGCCTCGCCCAAGTTGGCGGACATATAAAACGCGACCGCATCCGCGCCCAAAGGTGTCAGCTCCGTCTCGGAAAATACGCAGGAGAACTGCACCTTCTTCATGTCGAGGTCGGACAGTTCTTTGAGAATACGTCCGGTCAGCGCCTCGGCAGCGGTCTTTCTTGCCGCGCGCAGGGTGTTAGCCGCCTCCCACGCCGCCTGTTCCGCCGTTTTCAATTGGCGTTTGAGCTGCTCCATGCGGTCGTCCGCGAATTCAATCTCCTCCAGCTCCCGCTGCGCCTTCTCGCAATACGCCAAAATATCCTCGCAGGTCGCGCCGTACTTTCTGCGCAGGCGGTGGATGGTATCCAGCCGCTCCTCGATGCGCTCTAATTCATCAGCGGAATAGGAGAGAGAATAGATTTTATCGCTCACCTGCTCCGCCGCGTCCTGCACCTGATACATGAGGTCGGACACCGTCGCGTGGAGCTGCGCCAGTGAGTCGTCATAGCGGGAGAGCTTCGCCAGCGCCCGCTCCGCCTCCGCCAAAAGCGCCGCCGCCCCCTCGGTCTCGTCGTCGCCGTTTAAGCCGAGCGCCGCGTCGTGCAGTCCGTCGGAGAGCTTCTCTGCATTCTGCAAGAGTTTGCGCCGCGCCTCCAACGTCTCATCCTCACCTGCGGTCAGCGCGGCGCGGATGATCTCGTCGATTTGGAATTTCAGGCTCTCCATACGGCGGAGCTTTTCGCCCTCGTCCATGGAAAGGTGCTCAATCTCGCGCCGAAGCGACTGCACCGTCTGATAGCACGCGCCGTACTGCTCCAAAAGCGCTTCATCGCAGGCAAAGCTGTCCAAAAAAGACAGATGGGACGCCTCGTCAAACAGCGCGGCGGAGTCATGCTGCCCGTGAATATTGATCAAGCGGCTGCCGAGTTTTTTCAGCGCGCCGACCGTAACCGGTACGCCGTTGACGCGACAGTCGTTTTTTCCGTCTAAATATACCTCCCGACGAACCGTCAGTTCCTCCTCATAAGGGATGCCGTTCTCCGCAAACCACGGCAGATTTGGGATTTGATCAAAGATGGCGCGCACCGAAGCCTTATTTCTTCCCGTGCGGATCATGTCACGGTAAGCGCGCTCCCCCAAAATGGCGGAGATCGCGTCAATCACGATGGATTTGCCCGCACCCGTTTCGCCGGTCAGGACGTTGAAGCCGTTCTCAAACAGGATATCCGCCTGCTCAATAACGGCAATATTCTCAATATGCAGCAGACGGAGCATGGTTTTCGCCTCTCAGTCGAACATTTTTTGGAGCTCGTCGCAGAAATCCATCGCGGACTCCGTATCGCGCATGATCACCAGCGTTGTGTCGTCGCCCGAAAGCGTGCCGATCACCGAAGGCATATGCAGCGCGTCGATATTCGCACCGGCCGCAGCGCCGAGTCCGGGCATGGTCTTAATTACGATCAAATTCTGCGCGAAGTCAATGCTCGTCACGCACTCCCGGAAGATCACGCGGAAGCGTGCGTCAAAGTGATCCCCCTCATGCTTGTGCGGGGCAACATAGCGGTAACCGCCCAGCCCGTCGAGGGTCTTTATAATACGAAGTTCCTTAATATCGCGTGAGATCGTCGCCTGTGTACTTTGAAAGCCGCACGCAGCAAGCTCGTTGAGAAGCTGCTCCTGCGTTTCAATGGATTTCTCGGCGATCAGCTCCAAAATTTTCTTCTGGCGTTTCGATTTCATAATGACACCTCCCAAAATTACTTAAACTTGTTTTTCAGAATCTCAAAGAAGCTGCGCTCACTCAGATGAACGAGCTTTGTTGTGTAATTTGAACGCGTAATGGTCAGACGGTCGCCTGTATTCAAGCGCAGTGCTCTTCCTCCATCCACGGATAAGAACGCACTTTTTCTGCCGATACGCCCGATCTCGATGGAGATCACCCGTTGCGCGGACGTTACGACGGTTTTTGTACGCATGTCATGCGCACAAATCGGCGTAATAATGATATTCTGCGCAGTCGGCTCGACAATCGGCCCGCCTGCGGACATGGAATATGCCGTAGAGCCGGTCGGCGTACTGACAATCACGCCGTCGCCGCCGAAATTCATGATCTCCACATCATCGCAGCTCACCGCCACCTGCACGATTCTTGCAACCGCGCCCTTGGTGATAACGGCATCGTTCAGCGCGTCCTCCTCCAAAAGCAGCACACCGTCACGTTCCGCCCTTACATGGAGCATCATGCGTTCTTCCACCGTATAGTCTCCGTCCGCAAGGCGGCGCAGCGCTTTCAGCTCGCCGCTTTCCAGCTCTGCCATGAAGCCCATTGTGCCGATATTGACGCCGAGGATCGGTACGCCCGCGCGGGTCGCCGCTTTCGAGGCGTGGAGGATCGTTCCGTCCCCACCGAAGCAGATCAGCAGGTCGGCGTCCTTCAATTCGTGCGTCAGATCGTGCAGCACGACATCACTCGGCAGTTCGAAGCTCTTATCCACATCAAACGCCAAGCAAATTCGCGTCTCAATTCCCGCGTCATGCAGAATCTTTTCTGCAAGATTCGCAAATTTGAAATTTCTGTCCCGATACGGATTCGGGGTCATCACAACTTTTTTCATAACGATTCATGAGCGGCGGCGACCAACGCCTCCACATCGGGCGTGATACCGCCATCGGGGAGCATGGAAAGATGCCCCAAAAATTCAATGTTTCCTTCCGGACCCTTCACGGGGGAATAGGTCAGATTTCTGACCGTCAGCTTTAACTCCGCTGCCAGCGCAAGAAAGCTTTCCAGCACCTCGGCGTGCACCGCAGGATCGCGGACAACGCCTTTTTTGCCGACTTTCTCCTTTCCCGCCTCAAACTGCGGTTTGATGAGACACAGAATCTGTCCCGTCGGCTTGAGCAGCGCCTTGATCGCGGGCAAGACAATTTTCAAAGAGATAAAAGACACATCGACTACGGACAAGTCCAGCGGCTCTCCTAAATCCTCCGGCTTGACATAACGGATATTCGTGCGCTCCATGCACACGACCCGTTCATCCGTGCGGATGCTCCACGCGAGCTGCCCGTAACCCACATCTATGGCAAAGACCTTTTTGGCGCCCTTTTGCAGCAGGCAGTCGGTAAAGCCGCCGGTAGATGCGCCGGAGTCGCTGCAAACAAAGCCCGTCGGATCCACGCCGAAATCACGCAATGCTTTTTCTAATTTCAGACCGCCGCGGCTGACATAGGGGCAGGCGTTTCCGCGCACCTCAAGCTCCGCCTCGCAGTCGATCTGCGTGCCTGCCTTGTCGCACTTTTGCCCGTTCACATAGACCTCGCCGCTCATAATGAGCGCCTGCGCGCGGCTGCGGCTCTCGCACAGTCCCTTCTCGGTCAGAAGGACATCCAGCCGTTCCTTATGCTTCACCGTGCAGCACCTCCTGTGCGGCTTTTGCAAGGGAGCTTGCATCCAAGCCGAGCATTTCATGCAGCTTTTTGACCGCGCCGTGCTGCACGAAGCGGTCGCCGATGTTGACCAGCCTTGTCGGCACGACGATGCCGCTCGTGCGGAGCAGGGCGGCAATCTCCTTGCCCGCGCAGCCGATGCAGACCGCGTCCTCCGCGACAAGCAAATGCTTGGTCTTGCGGACGGAGGCGGCAATCGTCGCAATGTCAATCGGCTTGACGCTCGGCAGCTTGATCACCTCGGCGCTGATGCCCTGCTTTTGCAAAAGCTTCGCCGCGTCCAAGATATTGTTAATGAGCGTACCATAGCCGATCAGCGTGATATCCGTTCCCTCACGCAGGACAGGCTTTTCGGCAACAGACGTAAACGCGCCGTCGCAGCCCCGCGGATAGCGCACCGCGACGGGGCCGTCCATTTCAAAAACTGCTCGTCGGAGCATAACCTCCAGCTCCGCCTGATTGGCAGGACAGAGAATTTGCATATGCGGCACGGAACGCAGATAGTTGATATCGAACACGCCCTGATGCGTCTCACCGTCCTCACCGACCAAGCCGGCGCGGTCAACGGCAAAAACAACGTGGAGGTTCAACATAGCGACATCCTGAAAGAGCATATCGTATGCCCGCTGCAAAAAGGTCGAATAGATGGCGACAACCGGGAGCATTCCCTGCATGGCAAGTCCGCCCGCCATGGAAACGGCGTGCCCCTCCGCGATGCCGACATCAAAGCAGCGTTCGGGATATTTTTGAGAAAACTCCGTCAGCCCGGTGCCGTGCACCATCGCGGCAGTGATTGCGCACACGCGCGGTTCCTGCGCGGCAATGTCGCAGAGCGTTTTGCCGAAGGTTTCGGAGAAAGACGGCAGATGTGCGCACAGCGGCGGTTTTCCGCTCTCCGGGTCAAACGCGCCGATGCCGTGGAACACATCCGGATTGGTCTCTGCCGGTGCATAGCCCTTGCCCTTTTGCGTAATCACATGGAGCAGCACGGGCTTTTTACACGCCTTGACGAGCTTCAGCATATATTCCAGCCGTGCAAGATCATGCCCGTCCACCGGGCCGTAATACTCAAAGCCCATCTCCTCAAACAAGGTGGAGCCGAGGAGCATCTGCTTCCACCGCTCCTTGATGCGGTGGGTAAAGCGATAAACCGCCTTGCCGCCGGGCAGCGCGTTTGTCACGGTACGGTAGGCCTTTTTTAAACGGAAGTAGCCCGCGCGCGTGCGAAGGATGGAGAGATGGCGCGCGATTCCGCCGACATTGGGCGTAATGGACATCCCGTTGTCATTGAGGATCACAATCAGCGGTTCGTTGCTCTCACCGGCATCATTTAAGCCCTCGTAAGCAAGCCCGCCCGTCATTGCGCCGTCGCCCATCAGGGCAATCACATGATAGTCCTGCTTTTGCAGGGTTCTGGCGCGCGCCATGCCGAGGGCGGTCGAGACGGAAGAAGAAGCATGTCCCGCGACAAAGGCGTCGTTCTTGCTCTCCGTCGGCTTCGGGAAGCCCGAAAGCCCGCCGAAGGAACGCAGCGTGGAAAACGCTTCGCGCCGTCCCGTCAGGAGCTTATGCACATAGGACTGATGCCCGACGTCAAACAGAAGTCGATCCTTTGAGGTGTCGAACACGCGTTCAATGGCAACCGACAGCTCCACGATACCGAGGTTGGAAGCAAGATGGCCGCCGGTTTTGGCAACATTCAGCACCAAAAACTGCCGAATTTCATCGCACAGAAGCTGAAGCTGCCTCATATCTAAGCTGCGGATATCCTCCGCGGAATTGATTTGATTCAGTAAGCTCAAAGTTACACAACCTGTCAGATTCGTCACTTTCTTTTCCGCGTCTTTTTGCAGCGGAAGAGTGACTTTATATAATAGATCGGTTTTGCGACAAGGTGAACGATCTGCGTCGGTTTACTCATGGCAATATTCTTGCCTAACGCCTTGCCCGCAATTGTGATGCCCGCAACTACGGCGGACATGATCAACTGCCCCACCGCGTCCGAGCCGAGGTTCGTCAGCGCCTTGACCGCAATCACCGCAGAGGCGGAGCCGGACACGACGCCGCAGATGTCGCCTACGACATCGTTGCAGAAGCTCGAGACCTTCTCCGCGTTGCGCAGGAGCATCAGCGCCTCCGCCGCGCCGGGGACTTTTTTCGCCGCCATCGAGTGGAACGGCTTTTCTCCCGCAGACATCACGGCAACGCCGACAATATCAAAGAGAATGCCGATCAACACGATGATCAGCAGGACGACAAACGCCTCGACAATACCGGCGTCCTCCATCACGCTGGAGGACAGGAAGGAAATTGCCGAGGAGATCAGGACCGCTACAAAAAAGATCGTAACAATCCAGCGTACATTACTATGTTTCTTGTTTTTTTTCTGTTTTTTCTTACTTCGCGGTTCGGGAGCGTTGGTATGCAACAGTGATTCCTCCAATGGAAGCTATGTTCTCGCCCGAAAGCGGGCGTATCCGGAAAAAGAACGGTGGCAGCAGATAAAGTAAATCTTGCGGCTTAGGTCGGGTTGGATTTCCCCTTCGGCTGCCATTCGTTGCCGAATGGTCGTTTCCGATTAAAGCCTTGTCGGAGCGTCGCCGCATCCGATACCCGATTGCCACTTAGTCCGCACTGCAATCCTTTATCTGCCCTTTGGGGAAAGTCAGCCTAGGTGTTTTCCACAACATCGTGCGCCGGTTCTATCCTCTTTTGCAGGCATGGTTTCAAGAGGCAATATCGCTCTCAGCCGCGGCCACGACCGGAAACGCTTCGCTCCTCTATCCCCGCATGTCCACGCAAGGCAGGCTACGCTGCACACAGCACACGATTCTGTGCACCGCATTGCAGGTTCTACTCCTGTTTCGTACGCAGTCCGGGTTGCGCTTTGAATGCCACTGGACGGCTGTCGCACAATAGCAGGTCTCCACGGAAATCGGGTCGGTCGGTATATGCCATTACACCTCGCCCGAAAGCCTTAACCCCCAGCACCCACCCTAATCTGGGCGAAAAAAGCAAGCACCAGGGACTTCATCGATATGCCCTTTAAAGGATTTTTAGGCCCTTCTTCGATACCGGCGCGCTTTGACTAGGATACAGCGCCACCGACAACATCATAACACATTTTTTTCGAATATACAAGTGGGAAACCTTACTGTATCTCATATTTTCCCAATTTGTTCACAATTTAAATCGCCACTTTGTGTATTTTTACAGCAGGCTTTGCATCATTTTGAAAAGAAAAGCAGATTTTCCCGTTTTTCTGTATGCAGCCATATTCGTTTTCATGCGGATCATTTTGATCTTGTTTCTCGAATTTCAAAGGAAACGGGAGACAGCTTCGTATGGAAGCGTCTCCCGCTATGTTTCTTCTAACTTTTCGCTTCGTGCATAGCGCGCAGGGCGTTGAGGATCGCGAGAACTGCGACGCCGACATCGGCGAAGATCGCCAGCCACATCGGCGCGTAGCCAAGCGCGCCGAGGAACATGCAGACCGCCTTGACCAGCAGGGCAAAGACGATGTTCTGCTTTGCAATACGGCAGGTGCGCTTCGCAAGCCGCAGCAGGCGCGGCAGCTTTGAAAAATCATCGTTGAGAAGCACGACATCCGCCGCCTCCACCGCAGCGTCCGAGCCGACGCCGCCCATCGCGATGCCGACATCCGCCGCCGTCAAAACGGGCGCGTCATTCACGCCGTCTCCGACAAAGGCGACCTTCTCACCCTTTTGCCGCGCCTGCAACAGCTTCTCCAGCTCCGCCACCTTATCCTGCGGCAGGAGCTGCGCGCGGTATTCCGTGACGCCGCATTGCTTGGCGTAATACTCCGCCGCGCGTGCATTGTCGCCCGTCAGCATAACCGTCCGGTCGATGCCCTGATCGTGTAACGCTGTCAGCGTCCGCGCCGCGTTCTCGCGGAGGCTGTCGGCAACGACAATCGCGCCAAGATAAACTCCGCCGTGTGCCACATGCAGCACCGTACCCACGCGGTTCAGCTCCGTCGGCACAATGCCGAGGGATTCCATCAGCGCGCGATTGCCGACGGCGGCTTTTTTTCCGTCCACCTTCGCAGTAATACCGCGGCCTGCCAGCTCTTGGATGTTCTCCGCCGTACCTACGGGGTTAGGATAAGCATCGCGCACCGCCTGCGCAACGGGATGGTTGGAATACTGCTCACACAGCGCCGCAATGTGCAAAAGCTCCGTCTCCGTGCCGCGCACGCAGTCAATATTGCGCACGGAAAACGCTCCCTGTGTCAGCGTTCCGGTCTTGTCGAAAACCATGGTCTTCGTCTGCGCAAGCTGCTCGAGTGCAACACCGCCTTTCACAACGACGCCCAATTTCGCCGCCGCACCCATACCGGAGAAAAAGCTCAGCGGCACGGAGATCACCAGCGCACACGGGCAGGAAATGACAAGGAAGGTCAGCGCGCGCGTCAGCCACTCGGTAAACGGCTGCCCAAAGCACAACGGCGGGATCGCCGCAAGCAGCACCGCCGCACCGATGACGGAGGGCGTGTAATACCGCGCGAATTTCGTAATCATCCGCTCCGCGCTCGCCTTCTGCTCTGCGGCGGATTCGACAAGCGTCAGGATCCGCGCCACGGTGGACTGGGCATAGGCGCTCTCAGCGCGAATTTTCAGCACGCCGCTCAGATTCACACTGCCGGAGACGACCTTGCTGCCCGCACCGACATCGACGGGCATCGCCTCACCGGTGACCTTCGCGGTATCGAGCGAACTTTCCCCCTCAACGACGACACCGTCCACGGCGATCCGTTCACCCGCCCGAACGAGGAGGATATCCCCGATCTGCACCTCCTCCGGCTCCGTTACAACCTCCTCGCCGTCCCGCAAAACGGTGGCAAAGTCCGGGCGGATATCCATCAGCGCCGAGATGGAGCGGCGGGAGCGCTCGACGGCAAGCTGCTCAAACAGCTCACCGACCTGAAACAGCACCATAACCGCTGCCGCCTCGCCCCAATCCTGCATGGCAAGGGCGCAAACCGTCGCAAGCGTCATTAAGAATTTTTCGTCAAAGATCTGTCCCCGCAGAATGTTCCGCAATGCAGACCAGACGATATCATAGCCCACTGTCAGCCATGCCGCAAGCAGAAAGCCCGCCTTCCACCAGCCGTCCAAAAACAGACCGACGGCAAACAAAACCGCCGCAAGGGTAATACGGGCAAGAAGAATTTTCTGTCTCCGCTTCATCCCACAACCTCGCAGTCCGGCTCCACGCGGCGAATGAGCTTCTTGATCTGCGCCAACGCCTCCGTTTCATCCACACCCTCCGCATAAGTCACGGTCATTTTCTGCGTGAAAAAGCTGACCGTTGCCGCCTCGACCTCGGGCAGCTTGTTGATTGCGCTCTCCATCTTTGCCGCGCAGTTTGCGCAGTCTAAGTCTCGCAGTTGATAAGTCTTTTTCATAATACTCACTCCTCAATATGTTCCTTTGCCATGCCGATGATGGTTTTTACATGATCGTCAGCAAGCATATAATATGCCATTCTTCCCTCGCGGCGGCAGCGCACAAGCTTGGCCTGCTTCAATAGCCGTAACTGATGCGACACAGCGGAAATGCTCATGCCCAGCTCTTCACAGATATCCGACACGCGCAGCTCCTCATCAAACATCGCATAGAGAATGCGGATGCGCGTGGAATCGCCGAACACCTTAAACAGCTCCGCCATATCAAAAAGCGCTTCCTCGTCCAGCTCGCAAAACGGCTGCCTGCGTTCGTGCAGGCTTTCCTGCTCAAGCTGCTCGTCCTGTATCACATTTTCTTTCTGCATAGGCTTCCTCTCTTTCCCTCACGGCGGCATTCCGTTCCCCGCCGCATCTGTTATTTGAACGATTGAACACTTGAACATTTGCTCAACTATGGTTAGATAGTAACACAGGATTTCACGCTTGTCAATAGGGAATCGACATATTTTTTACCGTTTTGTCCCACAAACGCTGCACCGCAAGGATCGAACCCGCCAATATAGGACGGGGACAGGCAACGATTGTAGCGCGCGGCATCCCTGACGCGCCTCATGCGTGGCAGTGAATGGTGAATAGTGAATAGAGAACAGAGAATAGTGAACAGCGTCGGCGCCCTCTGCGCAGATTCCAATGCAGACGGGGGACATATCCCCGGCCTACAGGGATGTGCCAATTTGTTTGTATTGCTTCGGACGCAAAATGACAAATTCGTCATCTTTCTTTGGGTGACTTGCATATCCGCCTGCAATTTAGTATAATAGCTTTATTAGACATTTCTCTGCAAGGCAAAGGTGGTACTTTCATGCAATTTCTCGGTCATACGCTATCTTCTCCGCTCTTTCTCGCGCCGATGGCAGGCGTGACGGACTATGCGTTCCGCATGGTCTGTGCGGATCTCGGCGCGGCAGTCACCGTCACCGAGATGGTCTCCTCCCGCGCCTTGGTCTATCAGGACAAAAAAAGTCTCTCTCTGCTGCGCAAAAACGAAAACGCACTCTGCGGTGCGCAGATCTTCGGCAACGATCCGCAGATGATGGCGCAGGCGGCTGTTTTGGCGCTTGCGCACAGCGGGTGCGATTTTTTGGATATCAATATGGGCTGTCCCATGCCGAAAATCGCGAACAACGGCGACGGCAGCGCCCTGATGCGCGACATTCCGCTGGCCTGTGAGATCGTCCGCGCAGTGAAAGCGGCAGTCTCCGTTCCCGTCACGGTCAAGACCCGTCTCGGCTGGGACAAGGGCAGCATACATGCCGTTGAAATGGCGCAGGCGCTGGAGCAGGCGGGCGCGGATGCTATTGCCGTCCACGGACGAACCAAGACGATGCTCTATTCCGGAAAAGCGGATTGGGATGAGATCGGCAAGGTCGTGCGGGCGGTATCCATCCCCGTGATTGCCAACGGAGACATTTTCTCTCCCGAGGACGCCCTACGCTGTAAAATGCACAGCGGCGCGTCTCTCTTTATGCTTGGGCGCGGCACCTTCGGCGATCCGTGGCTGTTTGCGCAGGTCAAGGCGGCGCTCGCGGGCGAGACAATTCCCGAACGACCTCCGCTGCAAGCACGCATGGCCGTTGCGCTGCGGCAGTTTCATTTGGCATTGGAAGATAAGGGCGAGCATATCGCCTGCTTGGAGGCGCGAAAGCACCTTGCATGGTATCTGCGCGGCGTGCCGCACAGCGCGTATTATAAAGAACAGATTTCCCACCTCTCCACCGCGCAGGAGGTTGAATCTGTCGTGAAAGCGATTTGCCGCGATCTGGCGTAAGGGGTGATCGACATCGAAGAGAAAAAAATTGTGAAAAAAGCCGCCGCCGGCAGCGCCGAGGCGTTTGAACAGCTTGTGCTGCAATATCAGACGCCGATCTACAATCTCTGTCTGCGCATCACGGGGAATCCCGAGGATGCCGCGGATATGACGCAGGAGTCCTTTCTGAAGGCTTGGCGCAGTCTTGACAGCTTTCACTTTGAAGCAGCCTTCTCCACTTGGTTGTACCGTCTCGCCTCCAATACCTGTTTAGACTTTCTGCGCAGCATCAAGCGGCGGCAAGAGCTTTCGCTGACGGTGGAGGACGAGAGTGGCGAGTCACAGCTTCTCGACCTGCCCGATCCCGCTCCGACGCCTGAGTCTGCCCTGCTGACAAGTGAAGAAAATGCACACCTCAATGCCGCAATGGGGCAGCTTGATCCGGAGCAGCGCCGCATTCTAACGCTGCGCGTCGTAAACGACCTGAGCTATACCGAAATTGCCGCCGTTTTGAACATCAAGGAGGGAACGGTCAAGTCCCGTCTGGCGCGTGCAAGAGAAAATCTGCGGAAAAAACTTTTACAAACGGGGAACAAAACAGAATCAAATCCGTCAAAACAGCAGAAACGGAAAGGAGGTCGCAGTCGTGAGCTGTAACGAATATCTCCCTCTGCTGAGCGGGCATCTTGACGGAACAAACAGCGAAGCGGAGGAGTCTCGTCTGCAAAAGCATCTTGCCTCCTGCAAGCAATGCCGCCGTCTGCTCGCGCAGTTGGAGCAAACCGACGCGCTGCTTCTTTCCGCCAAAGCCGAGCCGCCCGCAGACCTTGCCGCCCGTATTATGTCGCAGGTGCGTAATGAACCGAAGCGGAAGAAAGCGCTGCACCGTACCGTCCGCTCCGTTTGCGCCGTCGGATTTGCCGCCGCAGCCCTGCTTGCGCTTGTCTTCTTCGGTGATCTGAAGCTGCCCTCTCTAAAGCCGGAAGGCAGCGCAGATGCCGCCTATTCCGATGCGGGAAGCGGACAAAGCGCTTCCGGGGATTGGACGGAAGAGGCAGACTTCCTCTTTAGAAACGATGAAATGACCGCAGAGCAGGCGGAGAACTACAGCATAACGCGCGATTACGGAGCGAATGCGCCGGATACCGCCGCCGCGCCGTCCATAGAATCCGTCACTGAAAAAGGAAACTCCCTGACCGCCACGGAATCCGCCGAATCCTTGCTTGCACTTCCCTCTCTCAGCTATGACGCAGGCGGCGAGCTTCTTAACGATTACGAGAGCGCAGAGGATAGCGGTACGACGCACCGCTTGCCATACGGCCTTACAACGTCGGAAGCTGCCTCTCCCCTACTGGTGATCCGGGGCGCGCAAGCGGAGGAGCTTTCGTTATTGTACGGTCTTCCGCCTTCGGAGGAAAATATGACGACTTCTTCTGACGAAGCAGACGACCTGTATACCCGTTTGCTTTCGGTGCTGTCGCCACAGCAAGATTCTGCACCGACAATTACAAAATATCTTGTCAGCTATGAGCAGTTTTCCTCTATTTTTAACGACTATGTCGGTGTCTATGAAACTGCCGTCTATTACCCCGTCGATCTGCGCAACCTTGAAAACTGCACTGTACTTGTAATTTCTGACGCACAGCCGGCCGAATAAAATCATCCTCTTTTTCGCAGACTACCGTTCGAGGTGTAGCTTGTGAAAAAGAGGATATTTTTATGTGTTTTGTCGATTTATTTACTTGCGCCGCAGGTCTTTGCCGAAGACGAGGTGCTGCACTGGGTCGAATTCAATGTGGATTATCCCGCCTTGCAAAGGGCGCTGGACATTGACATTGCCTCGCAGGGGGAGGAAAAGCCGCTGGACTGGATTGACATTCTCGCGTTGGCAGCGGTGAAGGTCGGCGGCAACGGCATCACCGTGAAGGGAGTCAACGAAGCGGCAGAGCAGCTCCGCAAGGACAAATCCCCGCAGGAGCTGCTGGGCGCACAATATAAATATTTTTCCTACTATCACCGCGCTTACGAGGCAGTTCTCGGCGGCTTGGTCGGCAGCTACGCCATTGAGGTCACCAACAAGGAGACCGGCGAACGCGAATGGGTTCCCGCTTACGGATTAAAAGCCTTCTCCCCCATCGCAGCAGGCTATGGCTACTCGCACTATTCGGACTTCGGCAATCGCCGCACCTACGGCTTTGCCCGCCGGCATCTCGGCAACGACCTGATGGGCGCGCTCGGCACGCCGATCATCGCCGTAGAATCCGGGACGGTGGAGGCGCTGGGCTGGAACCAATATGGCGGCTGGCGCATCGGCATCCGCTCGGACGACCGTTTGCGCTACTATTACTACGCCCATCTGCGCAAGGACACACCCTATGCGAAGGGCTTAGCGGTAGGTCAGCATGTCTGCGCGGGCGATGTGATCGGCTTCATGGGCAGGACGGGCTACAGCACAAAGGAAAATGTCAACAACATCGACACCGTGCATTTACATTTTGGTATGCAGCTCGTCTTTGAAGAAAGTCAAAAGGAATGCGATTCCGAAATTTGGGTGGACGTCTATGACATTGTGCGTCTTCTCTCTGCGCACCGAAGCTCCGTGCGCTATGACAAGGAGCAGGAGCAGTGGGTGCGGCTGTATCCCTACCGCGATTTGGACGCGGAATGAAGCATTATATCAACTGCTGCTCATTGATGATCAGCTTGAACTGCAAGCCGAGCTTTTCCGCTGCCTTGCGGCAGAGGATCATGCGCTGCATAAAAATCTCAAAGTAATCCATCACGGAACCGTAGTGCGTATCGACCGTGAGCTTCAGCTTCACGATCGTACGATCCTCGTTGATCTTGAGCTGGGATTTTTTGACCGAGTAATTCACGCGGTCATGAATGTCAAAGGTTGAGGTATCCTGATTTCTTACGCGGCTGCGGCGCACATCAGCTTTGTCCGCCAAAATCAGGGCAGCTGCAACGGCATTGACCGGAACGCCGGTGCCCTCGTCATGGTTGCCGATGGCAGTGACGATGGTCGCAATATCCTCAGGGTCGAAATGCAGACTGTTGAGAATTTGGAACGCCATGACCGCGCCGCTTTGGGAATGGTCAACACGGTTGACGAGATTGCCGATGTCATGCAGATAGGCTGCAATTTGCGCAATCTCTACCGTATGCGCGTCATATTCGAGGGTTTCGAGGAGATAACGCACAGAGTCCGCCACAACGGTGACATGGGCAAAGCTGTGCTCGGTATAGCCGAGCGCGATCAAAGACTCATCTGCCTTGCGAATATAAGCGCGGATGGTTTCATTATGAATGAGTTCTTGATAAGTCATAAGTTCTCCTTTCTCGGAGGGCAAGCAAAGCATAACAGCGCACAACAACTGTAGGGTGTGGACATGTCCCCGCTGTCCGCGAAGCGGCAGATGGCACAAACAAACAGATTTGTACGCAGTTGGTGGTTCCTGCACCGGCGGGGACATGTCCCGTCCTACAGGATTGTCAGCAAAAGAGCAGGGCATTGCTGCCCTGCTCCTTGATTATGAAATTAGTTCTCGTTGATCTCGATGACAACGCCGGAACCGACGGTACGGCCACCTTCACGGATAGCGAAGCGGAGACCCTTTTCGATAGCGATCGGGGTGATCAGCTCGACGTCCATGTCGATGTTGTCGCCGGGCATGCACATCTCAACGCCTTCGGGAAGGCTGATGATGCCGGTGACGTCCGTGGTACGGAAATAGAACTGCGGGCGATAGTTGTTGAAGAACGGAGTGTGACGGCCGCCTTCTTCCTTGGACAGGACGTAAACCTGACCCTTGAACTTGGTGTGCGGATGGATGGAGCCGGGCTTGGACAGAACCTGACCACGCTCAATGCTCTTCTTGTCAACGCCGCGGAGCAGAGCGCCGATGTTGTCGCCTGCTTCTGCGTAGTCGAGGAGCTTGTGGAACATTTCGATGTCGGTAACGACGGTGGACTTCTTCTCTTCCATGAGGCCGACGATTTCGACCGGCTCATTCTTCTTAATGGAACCACGCTCGACACGGCCCGTAGCGACGGTGCCGCGGCCGGAGATGGTGAAGACGTCCTCAACGGGCATCAGGAAGGGCTGATCGGCCTTACGGTCGGGCGTCGGGATCCAAGTGTCAACAGCGTCCATGAGTTCCTTGATGCAGGCATACTCGGGAGCGTTGGGATCGGTGGACTCGGAAACCAGAGCGTTCAGAGCGGAGCCGCGGATGATGGGGGTGTCGTCTCCGGGGAAGCCGTAGAAGTCCAGAGTCTCGCGGACTTCCATCTCGACGAGCTCGAGGAGCTCTTCGTCATCGACCTGGTCAACCTTGTTCAGGAAGACGAGAACGGAGGGAACGTTAACCTGACGGGCCAGCAGCAGGTGCTCCTTGGTCTGAGCCATGGGGCCGTCGGAAGCAGCGATAACGAGGATCGCGCCGTCCATCTGTGCAGCACCGGTGATCATGTTCTTGATATAGTCGGCGTGACCCGGGCAGTCAACGTGTGCGTAGTGACGGTTAGCAGTCTCATACTCAACGTGCGCGGTGTTGATTGTGATACCACGAGCCTTCTCTTCCGGAGCCTTGTCGATGTTAGCGTAGTCAGTGAACTCTGCGCCGCCGCACATAGCCAGATACTTGGTGATGGCAGCAGTCAGAGTGGTCTTGCCATGGTCGATATGACCAATGGTGCCGATGTTTACATGGGGCTTTGTTCTTTCAAACTTTTGCTTTGCCATTGAAAAAATCCTCCTGTTGATTTATGAATGGTAAATTTTCTTTTTTGTTCGCACAATACCACTATACACTAAAATTCGCATATTGGCAAGTACTTTTTCTCAAGAACCGCGTTTTTCCACAATTTCCTGCTGAATATTTTTCGGCAGTTCCACATAGTGGCTCGGTTCCATCGAATACTGTCCGCGTCCCTGCGTGCGGCTTCTCAGATCGGTCGCATAGCCAAACATCTGCGAAAGCGGAACATTCGCATCAATCTGCGTTGAACCGTTTCTCGGCTCCATGCCGAGAATATTGCCGCGGCGGGAGGAGATATCGCCGATGACATCTCCGGTGTACTCCTCGGGGACGATAACGCTGACCTTCATGATCGGCTCCAGCACGACGGGATTTGCCTTGCGGCAAGCTTCCTTAAACGCCATGGAGCCTGCGATCTTAAAGGCCATCTCGGACGAGTCGACCTCGTGATAGGAGCCGTCATACAGCGTGACCTTGACATCCACGACCGGGAAGCCGGCAAGCACGCCTGCCGTCATTGCGCCTTGGATACCCTGATCGACCGCCGGGATATACTCCTTCGGGATCGCGCCGCCGGTGACGGCGTTGATAAATTCATAGCCCTTGCCGGATTCATTCGGCTCAAGCTTAATTTTCACATGACCGTACTGACCCTTACCGCCGGACTGACGGGCATATTTCATGTCCACATCCGCGTTGCCGCGTACCGTCTCCTTATAGGCGACCTGCGGCGCGCCGACATTCGCCTCGACCTTGAACTCCCGCAGGAGGCGGTCAACGATGATCTCCAGATGAAGCTCACCCATGCCCGCAATGATGGTCTGACCGGTCTCGTTATCGGTATAGGTCTTAAAGGTCGGGTCTTCCTCCGCCAGCTTCATCAGGGCAATGCCCATCTTCTCCTGTCCCGCCTTCGTTTTCGGCTCGATGGCGACACGGATAACCGGCTCGGGGAATTCCATGGATTCGAGGATGATCGGGTGCTTCTCATCGCAGAAGGTATCGCCCGTCGTGGTGTTCTTCACGCCGACGGCGGCGGCGATATCGCCGGAGTAGACCGTCTCGAGATCCTCGCGGGGGTTGGCGTGCATCTGCAAAATTCTGCCCAATCTCTCGCGCGAACCCTTGGTCGAGTTGAGCACCGTGGTACCCTTGTCGATCGTACCGGAATACACGCGGAAGAAGCAGAGCTTGCCGACATAGGGGTCGGTCGCGATCTTGAACGCGAGAGCGGAGAACGGTGCCGCATCGTCGGCGGGGCGGAACTCCTCCTCGTCGGTCTTGGGGTTAACGCCGTGAATGCCCTTCTTATCAAGAGGCGACGGCATATACTCCACGATCGCGTCCAGCAGCTCCTGAACGCCCTAATTCTTGTATGATGTGCCGAAGACGACGGGGATCATCTGGACAGAGATGGTCGCCTTGCGAATGGCTGCACGGATCTTCTCCTGCGGAACCTCTTCGCCCGACAGATACAGCTCCATGATCTCATCATCTTGGTCGGAGACCGCTTCCAAAAGCTTTTCGTGATACTCCTCGGCGAGGTCACGGAGATCCTCGGGGATTTCTTCCTCGCGGACATCCTTGCCCAGCTCATCGTAGAAGACATTCGCCTTCATCTTAATGAGGTCGATCACGCCGCGGAAGTCTGCCTCCGCACCGATCGGCAACTGAATAGGAACAGCGTTACATTTCAGCCGATCATGCATCATTTTGAGAACATTGAAGAAGTCCGCGCCCATGATATCCATTTTATTGACATAGACCATACGCGGGACGTTATACTTATCCGCCTGACGCCAGACCGTCTCGGTCTGCGGCTCCACGCCGCCCTTTGCACAAAGAACGGTAACCGCGCCGTCGAGCACGCGCAAGGAGCGCTCAACTTCTACGGTGAAGTCCACATGGCCCGGGGTGTCGATGATATTGATGCGGCAGTGACGCCAAAAACAGGTTGTCGCGGCGGATGTGATCGTGATGCCGCGCTCCTGCTCCTGCTCCATCCAGTCCATCGTTGCCGTACCCTCATGGGTCTCGCCCAGCTTATAGGTGCGTCCAGTGTAGAACAGGATGCGCTCGGTCGTCGTGGTTTTGCCGGCGTCAATATGCGCCATGATACCGATATTTCTTGTATTCTCAAGTGAATATTTTCTCGGCATTGCGTAACTCCTTTTCGCTTACCAGCGGAAATGGGAGAAGGCCTTGTTGGCTTCTGCCATCTTGTGCGTATCTTCGCGCTTCTTCACAGATGCGCCGGTGTTGTTGCAGGCATCCATGATTTCGCCTGCAAGACGTTCCTTCATGGTCTTCTCGCTGCGCTTACGGGCGTAGGTCGTGAGCCAACGCAGACCCAAGGTCTGACGACGCTCGGGGCGAACCTCCAGCGGAACCTGATAGGTTGCGCCGCCGACGCGGCGGGATTTAATTTCCAAGCTGGGCATGATGTTTTCCATTGCCTGCTGGAAAGCGTCGAGACCGTTCTTGCCGGTCTTCTGTTCGACGATTTCAAATGCGCCGTAGACGACTCTTTGGGCAACACCCTTCTTGCCGTCCAGCATGACGCTGTTTACGAGCTTAGTCACCAGAGTGGACTTATAGACAGGATCCGGAAGGACCTCTCTCTTGGGAACATTACCTCTTCTGGGCACTTCGCTTCCCTCCTTCATAAAAATGATTTCATAGGTACTTCGATAGGCGTTATCCTATCGTTGGTGCCTGCCAGGTATTTCTGCTTATATAAAGAAAATAACCATGCCAGGCGATGCCTTACCAAAGGCAGAGATCGCAATTACTTCTTCTTGGCCTTCGGACGCTTCTGACCGTACTTGGAGCGAGCCTGCATACGACCCTGAACGCCCTGCGTGTCGAGCGTACCGCGGATGATGTGGTAACGCACACCGGGGAGGTCCTTGACACGACCGCCGCGAATCAGAACGACGGAGTGCTCCTGAAGGTTATGGCCGACACCGGGGATGTAGGCGGAAACCTCGTAGCCGTTCGTCAGGCGAACACGGGCGATCTTACGAAGTGCAGAGTTCGGCTTCTTCGGGGTGGTGGTACGAACTGCGGTGCAGACGCCTCTCTTCTGCGGGGAGGACAGGTCCGTAGCGCGGTTCTTGAGGGTGTTCAGACCCTTCTGAAGGGCGGGAGCCGTGGACTTGTAAGTGCTCTGTTCTCTTCCTTTTCTGACCAACTGATTAAAAGTAGGCATGTTGTTCTCCTTTCTCTTGAATTTGCCGAAAAATAAAGATTCCGGCGATTATATTATCCCGAAATATCATAAAATATTCCGTAGGATACAAAATTTTCACAGGATCGCCGCCGCTGCGGCGTCCACGGATATGTTACAAGCCGCGCCAAGCTGCTTCATCGTCGGAACGCAGACCACCGTAATTTGCAGCGCTCTGCATTGCTCCGCGAGCGGCTGCGTCAGCATGGGGTCCGCATCGTCCGCGAGAAAGACCTTTTTGACCTCTCCCGTAGAAAGCGCCTTGCGCAGTTGCTTGATTCCGACCACCTTTTTCGCGGTCTTTAGCTCGTCAAGCACTTTATTTACACCTCCGGCACTGCCAGAAATCTATGCTCACGCGGTTAAAGATTATAGCAGAATTCACGAAAATAGTCAATGATTTTTGCAAGTTTTGCCGAAAAATTTTTTCTTTTTTCAGCGTATCGTACCATTTTCAAGGGATTTTCTTTAAATCGTGAAAGAACCGGCGCCGCGGTGTTCCGTGGCATGACATAATCGGAGCGCTTCCGCACATAACAAAGCTCCTGTACCTTTGGGGGCATATCCTCAAAGGTACAGGATTTTTATCCGCGCAGAGCGCTCCGAAGTCCTTCACCCTTAGTCCTTCGCCTAACGGACAGGCATAAGGGGATTCTGCCGTATTACGATTCTTGCAGCAGGTGTGTGATCTTTTCCGCTACAGGGCACTCTCCTGCATAGGGGCAGGCGGGGTAGTCACAGTCGGCGCAGTGTTCGTCTAAATCGACTAAAACAGTCCTTGCGCTGTCCAGCACGCGGCAGTAGCCGGTCACAAATTCTTCCATTAAAGCTCTAACCTCGTTTCCTCAACGCCCGCCTCATCGACGCGGTAAATTTTATCGCAGCCGCGCAAGGTAGTCAAACGGTGCGCGACGATGATCATCGTCTTTTGGCTGCCGAGGGCGTTGATGGATTCCATGACCGCCGCCTCCGTCTCATTATCAAGGGAAGAGGTTGCCTCGTCAAAGAACAATATCTCCGGATCATAATACAGCGCGCGTGCAATGCCGATGCGCTGCCGCTGTCCACCCGAAATACGGACACCGCGCTCGCCGATGACGGTATCCAGTCCGTTTTCTAAGCTGCGGACAAAATCGGCAAGCTGTGCGTTTTCCAGCGCGCGCCACACCGCCGTGTCGTCGACTTTATCCGCCTCGATGCCGAGGGCAACATTGCTGCGGATTGTATCGTCTACGAGATAGATCGTCTGCGGAATATAGCCGATATGCTTCTGCCACTGTGCATAATCCTCGTGGATATCCAGCGTGCCGTAGCAGATTGTGCCGCTATCCGGCTTGAGCAGGCCGAGGATCAGATCGACAAGGGTCGTTTTTCCCGCTCCCGTGGCACCGACGATGCCGACGGAAGTTGCATGGTTGATGGTCAAGCTGACATTCTTCAGCACAGGTTCCTGCTTGTTCGGGTAAGTATAGGTCACGCCGCGCACAAAGATATCCTGCTCCTCACCGACCGAGACGGTTTTCTTCTGCTGCTTTTTCTGCTCGATCTCACACATCCGCTCCGCTTCCTCGCGCTCGGACTCCCTCAGATCCTCATACAGCGCCTCCAGCGAGGGCACATTATAGGTGATCGCATTGATGCAGGCGTTGATCCCGTTCGCGCGGGGAAGCAGGCGGATCGCCGCCACCGCAAACGCAGACAGACTCGGCACGACCACGGTAAGATCCTCTCCACCGACGATCTTAAGCGCTAAAATGCCGAGGATGGTACACATGCACAGCGTCTCGATCAATCTTGCAGGGATTGCGGAGATCACGGCATAATGCTTTCCGACTCGCACGGATTCAATTCCTGCTTCATTATAGACCTCAGCAAAATACTTTTCGCGCCCCATGATTTTAACTTCTTTAATGCCGCCCATTGCCTGCTGGATGGCCTTGTACATCCGCGCGGTGACTTTGCGGTTCTCCCGCCCAAGCGTGCGGATCTTTTTGCGCACAAACAGAAAATAAATCATAGAGCAGATAGCAAGCGCCAGCATCACGCCGATCGTCATCATAAAATCGACCGCGAGCAGATAAGCGACCAAGGCAATGACGATCAAGACATCTGAGATCAGAGCAAAAATATTGCTGATTACGTTGAATGCGCCGGTGACATCGCCGTTAATATTGCGAATGATTTCCGCCGTATTGCGCTGGAGATGGAAGGTGTAGGGCTTATGCATATAGCAGGTGATCATCTTTGTCCCCATTTGGATCTTATTCGTTCCGATAAAACGCACGCGCAGATTGAGGACAAAGAGCATAAAGAGATTTTTAACAATGTAAACCGCAATCATCAGGAGCGTAATAAACAGCAGCACAGATGCTGTTTCCTCCGAGCCGATCAGCCTCGATACCATCATGTACCAGCCCGCCCCGTGCAGCGTATCTGCATTCACAAGGACATTGACAAAGGGCAGGATCAGCGAGATACCAAAGAAGTCGAGGAAAGTCTCGATAAGCTGCAACAGAAACAAGCCTGCAAACTGCCAACGCTGCTTTGCGGGAAATATATAGGTTAAGCGCTTTATCAGCTTCATGTTAGATCGTTCCTTTCGGTATATTATTCATAAAATAACACAATTTCCCCGAAAAGTAAAGACTTTCTCAACAGAAGATCCCAAGCATAATAAAGCTTCTCGAAAACCGATGTTCATTGTCTGCAATCCCCGTGTCGAGGGAAGACCGGAAGGCTGAACGCGCAACGGAATATCCGCATCCGAATGCATAACTACGCTTGCCGGGAGACCGGTACACCAAGGCGCGTGATTCTCCCGCAACAGCTCCAAGGAGCGCTGCCGCGTCATGCGTTCGCTTTTGCAGCATACGTCAAAAGACCATGGAGCCTGTATTTCAAGGCTCCATGGTCTTTTGGGTTAGGAATCTATGCGATCCTTATGAAAAGGTTCGCACTTTTCTCATTCGGCGCTCGACAGGATCCACTTCTGTGCGGTGCTGCCGTTGACCTGCCAGCAGTCGATGTTCTGACCGTTGTAGGGGCTGCCGCCGCCGCGCATATCCAGTGCCAGTCCATTGTAGGCATTGACAAAGGTATAGCTTCCGTCCGTGTTGCGGATCGCGAGCCACTTCTGGTTCAGCCCGCCGCCGTAGGTCCACTGA
>JAQXWB010000051.1 GCA_029225225.1 Bacillota bacterium
CGTCGCGCCCTACGGTGAGAGTTGGATCAACATCGTAGGGCACGACGACTCGGCGTGCCGACCGCGTAAGCGGCAGACGATACAGACGAACGGGTTTGTGCAGATTCGATAATTCCTGCATGAGATTGCCACGGCGCAAGCGCCTCGCAATGACACAAAAAGGCTACCCCATTTGTCATTGCGAGGAGCGCAGCGACGTGGCAATCTTTTGTAAGCACTCGATGATTCCTGCATGAGATTGCCACGGCGCAAGCGCCTCGCAATGACACAAAAAGGCTACCCCATTTGTCATTGCGAGGAGCGCAGCGACGCGGCAATCTTCTGTAAGCACTCGGTGATTCCTGCATGAGATTGCCACGGCGCAAGCGCCTCGCAATGACACAAAAAGGCTACCCCATTTGTCATTGCGAGGAGCGCAGCGACGTGGCAATTTTCTGTAAGCACTCGGTGATTCCTGCACGAGCTTGCCGCACCCACTGCGCAGCCGTTCGCGACGAAGGAGCGTTACGGATGCGGCGTACCCCGTGCGGGTAGTGTGCGCACCGGGTTCACAATGACATGGTGGGAGGTTTGCGCGCTACAGGGTGGTTATTGCAGGAGAATGGTGCCGTCGCGGAGGAGGACGGTGACTTCCTTTTTCGGCTGTTCGGAGAGAAGATTTTGCGCGAGTGGGGCTTCCAACTCCGATTGGATCAATCTGCGCAGCTCGCGCGCGCCGCTGCGTTTGCCGAGACAGCGTTTGGCAAGGGAAACGGGAAGCTCCGAGGCGTAGGTAAGCTGTAGCTTCCTTGCTGCCGCGCGCTGACGCAGAGCGTCTAACTGCTTTGCCGCGATCTTCGTCAGCTCCGCTTCTCCGAGGGGACGGAAGGTGGCAATGCAGTCGATCCTGCCCAAAAATTCGGGTGGGAAATGCTCTTGCAGCGCCCGCGCGGTCATGTCCTCTGCCTGCGCGCCGAAGCCCAATGCCGCACGACCGGCGTAACAGCTTCCGAGATTTGAGGTCATGACCAGCAGCGTGTTTTTGAAATCCACGCAACGCCCGTTGGAGTCCGTCAAAATGCCGTCCTCCATGATTTGCAGCAGCAGTCCGCACACATCGGGATGCGCCTTTTCCAGCTCGTCGAGCAGGACGAGGGAGTAGGGACGGCGGCGTACCCGCTCGGACAGCTCGCCGCCCTCGTCGTGCCCGACATAGCCCGGCGGCGCGCCGATGAGACGCGAGACGGAGAACTTCTCCATATATTCCGACATATCCACGCGGATCATTGCGCTCTCGCTGCCGTAGACCGCCTCTGCCAGCGCCTTGCAAAGCTCCGTCTTGCCGACACCCGTGGGGCCGGTAAAGAGCATGGCGGCGACGGGACGCTTTTGCTCGGCAATGCCGGAGCGCCCGCGCCGAACCGCCTCCGCAACGGCGCGGACGGCTGCGTCCTGCCCGATCACGCGCTTGCCGAGGGTCGCCTCCAAGGTGCGCAGGCGCTGCTTCTCCGTCAGAGAGACTGTGCCGACGGGGATGCCCGTGCGGTTCGCGACGGCGGCGGCAATGTCCTGCGCCCGTACCATGCGTGGTACGGCGGGCGACTTGCGGAGCCTTTGCAGACGGTCGCGCAGCTTTGCCGCCTCCTCATACTGCCCCGCGCGGACGGCGTCGCGGAGAGACTGTTCCATCTCCTGCGCGGTATCCGTGGGGCAGCCGAGGGTGCGCGCCATGCTCGCGCAGGCTGCTCCTTCGTCGAGGAGATCCACCGCCTTATCGGGCAGAAATTTGTCCGTCAGATAGCGGCAGGACAGCTCCACCGCCGCGTCGAGCGCTTCGGCGCTGATCGTGATGCGGTGGTGCGCCTCCAGCCCTTCGCGCAGACCCTCCAAGATCTCCCGCGTCTCCTCGCGGCTCGGCTCGCGCACCTGCACCGGTCGGAAGCGGCGCTCCAACGCTGCGTCCTTTTCGATGAATTTGCGGTATTCCGAGAGGGTTGTCGCGCCGATGAGCTGCAATTCCCCGCGCCCGAGGGCGGGCTTTAGGAGATTCGCCGCGTCAATTGCGCCCTCCGCCGCACCCGCGCCGACTAAGGTGTGCATTTCGTCGATGAACAGAATGACATTCTGCACGCGCCGCACCTCTGCAATGATGTCGCGCACGCGTTCTTCGAATTCGCCCCGGTATTTCGTTCCCGCGATCACGCTAGCCATATCGAGGGCGAACAGCCGCTTGCCGCGCAGCTGCTCCGGGACGCGTCCGGCGGCGATATACTGCGCCACGCCCTCGACGATGGCGGTCTTGCCGACGCCCGGCTCTCCGATGAGGGCAGGGTTGTTTTTATGCTTACGCGAGAGAATTTGCAGCACGGTCTCGATCTCACGCTGGCGTCCGATGATGCGCTCGGACTTGTCCGCACGCTCCACCAGATCGACGCCAAACTGATCGAGCAGACGAGTATTTGGCATGGCTTGCTCCTTTCGGGCGCTTTGCCCAAGATATAGATCGGTAAACAGCACATCCGCGCTGACGGCGCAGCGGGAGAGCAGACGACCGGCGCCGCTGCTTTCGTCGCGCAGCATGGCGGTCAGAAGTGCTTCGGGGGTGACGGGGCTTCCTTCCGCCGCAGCAACCGCGATGGCGCGCCTTGCTTTCGGGGAAAGCCCCTGTACGAGGCGCTCTGTCGGTCTTCCGCGCCCCACGGCTTGCACAAGCTGCCCCAAAAGCTCCCATGCGGAGACGGCCTGCCACGAAAGCGCCCGATACGCTGCCGAGGCGGGCGTGAGCGCGATGGCGATGAGCAAATGCTCCGTGCCGACGCAGCTATGCCCCAAAAAACACGCCAGACCCCACGCCTGACGTAGAATCTGCCGCGTTTGCTCGTTTTCTCTGCCCATGCGCCGCCTCCTTTTTGCCTCTCGAAAATCATTGACACGGAGGGAAAATTCTATACCCGTAAAATAAATTTCAATTTTCTGCGTTTTACCATTTGCTTTTTTCAAAAAACATGATAGAATGATGGAGCATACCAATACATACAGGAGGCAAAATCATGGCTTATTTTATCACTGACGCTTGTGTAAAGTGCGGCGCTTGCGCTGACAACTGCCCGCTCGGCATCATCACCGAGGGTGACGACAAGTATGTCATCGACGCTGACCAGTGCGTCGAGTGCGGTTCCTGCGCCGCCGGCTGCCCCGCTGAGGCGATTGAGCAGCAGTAAACTGCAAAGCGCGACCGGTCTGCACTTCGTTTTGAGTACAGACCGGTCGTGTTTTATGAAGAGACGATGACGGAATTACTTTGGAACGGCATCCGTATGACGGACGGCGGCTTCCGTCTTGGGACGGATTCGGTGCTTTTGGCGCATTTTGCGCAGTTCCCGCCGCGTTCCCGTGTGGCAGATCTCGGCGCGGGCTGCGGGACGCTCGGACTGCTGCTTTGTGCGAGTGATCCGCAGGTGCGCGTGGTCGGCGTGGAGCTGGACGAAACTGCCCATTGCGCAGCCTTGGAGAATATCCGCGAAAACGGCTTGGAGGAGCGGTTGTCTTCCGTTTTGGGGGATGTGTGTGAGATCAAAACGCTCCTGCCTGCGGGCAGCTTTGACGGCGTGATCGCGAACCCGCCCTATTTCCCGGCGGGGAGCGGCAGGAAAAGCAGCCGAAACACCTTGGCGCGCTCGGAGGAGACGCTGCCGCTTGCTTCGCTTTGTCATGCGGCTGCGTGGCTGCTGCCCTGCGGCGGGCGTTTTGCGCTTGTTCACCGCCCGGAACGGCTGTGCGATGTGTTTTGCGCCATGCGGGAGAGCGGCATCGAGCCGAAGCGCGTGCAATTTGTGCGGCATCGGGCAAACGCGCCGGTTTGCCTCGTTTTGGTCGAGGGTCGGCGCGGCGGCGCTGCCGGTTTGCGCTTCGAGGCGGATTTGATTGAATTTACGGAGGACGGAGCGGAGACGGAAGCTTACCGCGCCGCCTACCACAGAGGGGAGAACGAATGAGCGGAACACTGACCCTTGTGCCGACGCCGATCGGCAATTTGTCCGACATTTCGCCGCGCTGCCGGCAGGCGCTTGCCGAGGCGGATTTTATCGCGGCGGAGGACACCCGCGTGACATTGAAGCTGCTGAACCATTTGGAAATCAAAAAGCCTTTGGTCAGCTATTATGAGCACAACAAGGAATTCAGCGGGAAGAAAATTTTGGAACGCATTTTGGCAGGCGAGAACTGCGCGCAGGTGTCGGACGCCGGTTCGCCAGCGATCTCCGACCCCGGCGAGGACTTGGTGCGTCTGTGCGCGGAACACGGCGTGACGGTCACAGCCATTCCGGGTCCCTGCGCCGCGATCACTGCTTTGAGTATTTCGGGGCTTCCGACGGGACGCTTCACCTTTGAGGGCTTTTTGTCCACGACGAAGAAAAACCGCCTTGCGCATTTGCAGAGCTTAAAGAACGAAACGCGCACCATGATCTTTTATGAAGCGCCGCACAAGCTGACGGCGACGCTGCGCGACCTTTCGGAGGCGTTCGGCGCGGAGCGGCACATTTCCCTCTGCCGTGAGCTGACCAAGCTGCACGAGGAGGTGCGGCGCACGACGCTCGGCGAGGCGGCGGCGTATTACGACGAGCAGCCGCCGCGCGGAGAATTCGTCTTGATCGTCGAGGGCGCGGCGGAAAAGCAAGAGGAAGCGCCGACGATGGAAACCGCGCTTGCCCGCGTGCAGGAGCTGCTTGCGCAGGGCATGAGCAAAAAGGACGCGATCAAGCAGGCATCGCAGGAGACGGGATTTCCGAAAAATGCGCTGTATGACGCGGCAATGAGATAAGAAACCGAACCTCTGTTTTGTGCGGCAGGGGTTCGGTTATTTTTCGTGGTGCGTTCAGCAATCAATGTGGGGCGGGGACATGTCCCCGCCGTCTGCGTAAGCGGCGGACGGTACAGGGAATGGGTTTGTCCCCAGTTGGTAGCTCCTGCATGAGATTGCCACGGCGCAAGCTCCTCGCAATGACACAAAAAGGCTATCCCATTTGTCATTGCGAGAAGCGCAGCGACGTGGCAATCTCCTGTGCGCAGTCGGTGATTCCTGCACGGGATTGCCACACCCAGTGTGCGCACTGGGTTCGCAATGACATGGTAGAGATTTGTACGCAGTCGGTAGTTCCTGCACCGGCGGGGACATATCCCCTCCCTACAGAGGAGGTGCGGTATTTGCGGCGGGGCTAAAGGACGCTGCCGTTGTGATTGCCGGTGAAAGTGCCGTGAAGGATGGCGGGCTTGCCGGCAACGAGGACGGTGTCCATGCCGTCGCTCTCTTGACAGGGGTCGAGGTAGGTCGCGCGTTCATGCAGGTCTTCGAAACGGAAGATATTGATATCCGCGTCCGCACCGACTTGCAGGACGCCCTTGCCGGTCAAACGCATAGCTTCTGCGGGCAGCGCCGTGACCTTCCGCACGGCTTGCGGGAGGGTCAAAACCTGCTTCTCCTTGACAAAACGCTCAAAGAGCCTTGTGCAGTTGCCGTAGACACGCGGGTGCGGCAAGCCGACGGTCGGATAGGTTGCGTCGGAGATCACGGAGGAGAAGCCGTCTTGCAGAATGGTGCAGATATCCTCCTCGCAGTTGATGCGGTCGATCATCGTCACGGCGCAGTGTTCATCCGCGAGAATCTGACAGAGGCAGTCCACGGGGTCCAGCCGCAGCAGCTCCGCCGCCTCCGCGAGGGTCTTGCCGATCAGGGCTTGATACTGCGGCAGGCGCACGGTGGAGAGGATAATATTCTCCCAGCCGATCATTTGGGTGATATTGTCAAAGTCCCGTCCGTTACGGATGCGCTGACGCAGAAGTTCGCGCTGCTCCGGCTGCCGCAGACGCGCGGAGATCGCCTCCGTACCGCCGACCAAGAAGTCGGGCGGGAGCAGGTGCAGAAGCTGCGTGGAGCCTGCGTCATAGAGATAGACATCGCAGGAGACATCCACGCCCTCGGCGCGGGCATCCTGCATGAGCTTTAACGCCTGCGGAATCCGTTTGCGCCAATTGCGCATACCCATGGCTTTCAGATGGCTGATATGCAGCGGACAATGCAGCGCGCGTGCGACGGTCAGCATTTCCTCAATGGCTTCGCAGACCTTGTCGCCCTCCTCACGCATATGGACGGCGATGGGGATGTTCCCGTTTTGCAGCGGGGCAAGGGCGTCGATCAGCTCCTGCGTGGTGTAAAAGCACTCCGGCGCGTAGCCAAGCCCGAGAGACACGGCGCGTGCGCCCTCGGAGAGCGCTTGCTCCAAACGGCGGTGCAGGTCGCGCAGATCATCGGGCGGTGCCTCCCGATAGCCGCAAAGATCGGCGCGGAGCGTGCCGCCGCCGACCATCATGCCGACGCACAGCGGAAGCTCTGCCTTTCGGAGCGCCTCGAGGTACGCGCCCATGGAGGCAGTGGGAATTTCCGGGGCGATGCCGTCCGTGATGGGGGCGAGGTAGTGGAGTATTTCGTCCCGATGTGCGTCACCGAACGGCGCGAGAGACAGACCGCACGCGCCGTTCAAGACCGTCGTGATGCCCTGTTTCAGCTCCGCTTTGCCATAGCCCTCCCGAAAGACCGCTGCGTCGCCGTGGCGGTGAATGTCCAAAAATCCGGGCGTGACGCAGAAGCCCGCAGCGTCCAGCACCAAATCGGCGGCCGTATCGCGAAGCGGGCCGATGGCGGCGATCTTTCCGTCTTTGACCGCGATATCCGCCGAATACGGCTTGCTGCCGCTTCCGTCGAAGAGCGTGCCGCCTAAAATCAAAGTATCTACCATGTGTTATCACTTCCTGTGATCATCTTAGCACCTTTTTTCACAAAATCAAGAGCGCGGTCGAAAAGCGGTTGATTTTTGTCGGTCGGTTGGGTATAATAGAGGCGATTGGAACGCTTTTGCGCTCAAAAGATACACAGGAGGTCAATTATGGCTGTTAAAATTGAAAAATCCACCATCATCGGAGATGTGCTCGACATCGCACCGCAGACCGCGCCCCTCTTTATGGCGATTGGGATGCATTGCCTCGGCTGCCCGTCCTCCCGCGGCGAGACAGTCGAAGAAGCCTGCATGGTGCACGGTGTGGACGCGGACGCGTTCTTGGCGCAGGTCAACCGCTTCATCGAAGCAAGTGAGGAGAATACCTAAGGGAGGCGTATGCCTCCCTTTGCGCTATCAGCGGGAGGGAATATGACACAGAAAGACCGTATGCTTGCCGGCAAGTTATATCGGGTGGACGGGGAGCTTGCCGCGCATATGCGCCGAACGCGGGCGCTTTTGCAGCAATATAACCAATCGCTCGACGCTGCGCAGCGGCAGGAGGTTCTGCGGGAACTGCTCGGCGGAATGGGAGAAAACGCCCATATTGAGCCGCCGTTTCGCTGTGATTACGGCGCGAATATCTATGTCGGGAGAAATTTCTATGCCAATTTCGACTGCATCATCCTCGACCAATGCCCCATTCAAATCGGGGACAATGTCTTTTTCGGCCCGCGTGTGAGCCTGTATTCTGCGGGGCATCCGATTGATGCTATGGTGCGTAACAGCTATTTGGAATTCGGCAAGCCGATCACCGTCGGTTCGGATGTTTGGGTCGGCGGCGATACGGTGATCCTCGGCGGCGTGACCATCGGCAGCAATGTGGTGATCGGCGCAGGGGCGGTGGTGACAAAGGATATCCCGCCGGACTGCATTGCTGTGGGGAATCCCTGCCGTGTGCTGCGGAGAATCACGGACGAGGATCGGGCGTATTGGCGCGCGGCGGCAGAGGAGTGGACACCATGAAGCTGCCGATTTCCAAACGGCTGCTGTGCTGCGCGGCACAGGTGCCGGAGGGCGCGTGTGTGGCAGACATCGGCGCGGATCACGGCTATCTCTCCATCGAGCTGCTGAGAAACGGTCGGGCGGCGTTCGCGCACGCATGCGACCTGCGGGAAAAGCCGCTGCGCCGCGCGACGGAAAATGCCCTGCGCTACGGCGTGGCGGAGAAAATGCGCTTCTCCCGCGCCGACGGGCTGCGCGCCGTGGAGCCGGACGAGGTGGATACAATCGTCTGCGCGGGCATGGGGGGCGACCTGATCGCGCAGATTGTGGCGGACTGCCCGTGGCTGCGGGACGAGAAATATCTGCTGATTCTACAGCCGCAATCCTCGGGCAACGACCTGAGGCGAAAGCTTGCGGAGCTGGGCTTCGGCATCGAAAAGGAGACGCTGGTCGAGGACGGCGGATTTATCTATTTTGTAATCTGCGCGCGCTTTGGAAACGCCGTACCGCTGACGCCGGGGCAGCAGTATTTGCCGGAGCAGCTTCTTTGCAGCGGCGATCCGCTTCTGCCGCGCTATACCGAGCGCATTCTGCGTGCCTTGCGGCTTACCGTCGAGGGCATTCAAAGAGCAAACGACCCTGCCGCGCGGGAACGGCTGCGGTATTATGAGGCTGCCTTGCACGAGGTGGAGGAAATGGAGAGACGATTATGACGACGGTACAGAACATCTATGATTACATCAAGATCCTCGCGCCGGAATACATGGCGGAGAACTGGGATCACGTCGGGCTGCTCTGCGGGCGCGCAGATCGAGAGGTCAAACGGGTGCTGGTCGCTCTCGATCCGTTCCAAGCCGTCTGCGAGGAGGCAAAGGTGCGCGACTGCCAGCTCCTTCTGACGCATCATGCGAGCCTATGGGAGCTGAAGGAGGTCAACGACCGGACGCAGCAGGGCAGAAATCTGCTCTTTTTGATCGAAAACGGCATTTCCGCCGTCAATGCGCACACGAATCTGGACTGCGCGCCGGGCGGCGTGAACGACTGCCTCGCAGGCAAGCTCGGCTTACAGGAGGTCGAGGTCATTGACCCGGTCGGAACGGATGCGCAGGGCAGACCCTACGGGCTTTTGCGCGGCGGCAATATCGTGCCCTGTTCTTCTGCGGCATTTGCGGCATTTGTCAAAGAAGCGCTCGGCTGCAAGGGCGTGCGGTTTGCGGACGGTGGAAAGCCGATCACCCGCGTTGCCGTCGGCGGCGGGAGCTGCGCAGGCTTGCTCTCCCGCGTGGCGGAGCTGGGCTATGACGCCTTTGTGACTTCCGACGTGAAATACAATGCCTTCAACGACGCCCACGACCTCGGCGTGACCCTTGTTGACGCGGGACATTTCGAGACGGAGAACCCCGTCTGCGCGTATTTGGCGGAGAAAGTGCGCGCCGCATTCCCTGAAATCGAGGTTTTTCTTTCGGAAGTCCATACGGATTGCATCAAATTCGAATAATAACAGTTGTTTTTCGCCGCGCGATGTGCTAAAATATAGGTCGGAATTTTACATTAGAAGGGAAGAACTACCATGTCGGGTCATTCCAAATGGCATAATATTCAGAAAACCAAGGGCGCGCAGGACGCAAAACGCGCTGCAACCTTCACCAAGATCGCGAAGGAAATGTATGTCGCGGTCAAGGAGGGCGGCGGCTCTGCCGATCCGAACTACAACTCCCGCCTTGCGACTGTTATCACAAAGGCGAAGGCGGCGAATATGCCCAATGACAACATCAAGCGCGTGCTGGAAAAGGCGGCAAACGCAGGCTCCGGCGACGCATACGAAGCCATCACCTACGAGGGCTACGGCCCCGGCGGTATCGCAGTCATCGTTGAGACGATGACGGACAGCCGCAACCGCACTGCGGGCAATGTCCGCCACCATTTTGACAAGTACGGCGGCAACATGGGTGCTTCCGGCTGCGTCGCGTGGAACTTCAGCAAGAAGGGCGTGCTCGTCATTGACAACGAGGACGAGGACTACACCGAGGACGACGTGATGATGGACGCGATGGACGCAGGCGCGGACGATTTTGAAGCCGAGGACGACTGCTTCACCATCTACACCCAGCCGGACGACTTCAACGCCGTCGCGGACGCGCTGACGAAGAAGGGATATACCTTCGCCTCCGCGCAGATCGAGATGGTCCCGGGCGAGTATAAGAAGCTCGACAACCCCGACGATGTTGCCATGATGGAAAAAATGCTCGACATTTTCGAGGATGACGACGATGTCCAGAACGTCTGGCATAACTGGGATAGAGATTAAAAAATTTTGAGCCTGTGAAAAGCAGGCTCATTTTTTTCGTTTCTGTCTCTTTTTCCTATTTGGCGCAGTAGAGATAGGCTTCCTCAGCTTCACGCAGGGCTTTCTCCAAAAGACAGCGTGCTTGCAGGGTATCTGCGGTTTGCGGCAGTGCGTCAATGGCATCGGAAGCTGCTGCGCAGAGAAGGGCGTACATTTTTCTATATGGCGTATTTGGATTTGAAGCGAGTGCTTCGCTTCCGGGGGAATCCGATGGCATTCGGTTCATTTACTTGCCTCCTTTTTAATGAAATGAGTATTCTGTGATTCGAAAAGAACAAACACGATATCTAAGGAACCTCTGACCAAATCAGCGGCGGCGCTCAGCGGATCTTTTGCCGCAACTTTTCGGTTGGAAAACCTTGAAATACACAAAGTATTCCTGCGGTTTTCCAACCTCAATTTGCGACAAAATCTCTCGCCGACCGCTCTTGCAGATTTATTCAGAGGTTCCCTAACCCATAAAATAAAACCGTGCCTGCTGCTGTTGTAAAGTATATCACTGATTATGCAACATTTCAAGTTATAAAAGTTATTATATACGTTGTCGCAGAATTGCCGATTCGGAGATATACTATACAAGGGTGAAATTATGCAGCAGCGCCAGATTTCAAAATTCAAACATCTTGGGTTGAATATTGCTTATTATCGAAAAGAACGAGGCCTATCGCAAAGCGCGCTTGCTGAATTGGTCAATATCAGCCGTACGCATATGAGCCGCATTGAAACAGCCGATTGTGCGGTGTCGCTTGATGTCATCTTTGATATTTGCGATGCGTTGCAGGTCGCTCCGGACAGGCTGTTTGATTTCAGAGACTGAGCCGGATGACAAATGCGGAAGAAAGCTGGGCTGTGTGAATGGCAGGAGAAATAAAATTACGAAAAAGACCGCGCCAAAAGGGGACGACGGGCACAAAATTGTATCGGTGCGTATGAAGGAGGAACTGCTGGAACGATTGGATACGCTTTCGGCGAAAACAAACCGTTCCCGCAATGAGCTGATCAATTTGCTGTTAGAGCCCGCGATCGACATTGTGACGGTGGAGGAATAGACGGTACGCTTTACGGCGTGCCGTTTTTTGCTGCTGCGGCGATTCCTTCTTTGTACGTGATTGGCAGTTCCGGCAGGAGATTGCCACGTCGCTGCGCTCCTCGCAATGACAGGGGGGGAATTGATGCGTGGGATGGTGGTCGGTACTCGGTCGGTGGTTCCTGCACCGGCTTAGGACATGTCCCAGCCCTACAGAGGGAGCGGCAAAGGGGATAGAACGGATGCATAGAGCATTCGGCAATTTCTACAAGTTTTTGTGTTGAATTTTGTGAACTATGCGCTGTTTTTTGGCGTTTCTTTTCGGACGAATTTGTGCTATGATACTCAAGATGACGAATAAAGGAGATGCGATATGAAACACATGTATTCCCGAGTGCTCGCTATTTTGCTGATGCTTGTGATGGTCATTTCGATCTTTGCAGGCATGGCTTCTGTGAGTGCCCTATCCACCAATACTGCGACGAGACATAAGGTCTGCACGCAGCTTTCTTCTCAGGCAAAGAGCTACTACACGGGGCAGTATACCTATGCCACGATGTCGAAGCTTGACGGCGGCACGGAAAGCTGCTTGCAGGCGGTCAACAGTCCGCTTTACAAGAGGCTGCATACGCTGATGGCATCTACTATGACCAACCCTGTCAGCTACAAATCCCTACCAGGGTATTGGGAAGACACTGACAATAATATCCTGATCTACGCCGACCGAAAAGGGAGCGGTACGATCAGCCGCGAGCATGTCTGGCCGAAGAGCCGCGCTTCCTTCTACCAGTCGGGCGGCGGCAGTGACCTGCATCACCTGCGTCCGGAGGAATCCGGCGTCAACAACGCACGCAGCCACTATACGATGGGCAATGTACGCGGTGTGATCTCTAACTACACGACCTACAGCTACGGCGGCAATACAGTTCTCTATTTGGCCGAGTCCAACGACCTTGTGGAGGTCAACGACAACATCAAGGGCGATGTGGCGCGTATTTTCCTCTATGTCTATGTACGCTGGGAGGAGCCGAATCTGTTCGAGAATACGCCGAATCCCGTGATCGGTTCCGGTGACAAGGAGAACAACGGCAAGAAGGTCATTGCAAATCTGGACACGCTCCTGCAATGGTGCGAGATGGATCCCGTGGACGAGTGGGAAATGCGCCGCAACGACCTTTGTCAGGATGTGCAGCATAACCGCAACATTTTCATCGACTATCCCGAATATGCATGGCTGCTCTTCGGACGCGAAATTCCCTCCGATATGGACACTCCTTCCGGTGAGGCGAAAAACTCCGCGCCGCAGTATACGGTCACGGCGGTTTCCGAGAATACCGATTACGGTACGGTTTCCATGAGCGGCAAGACAATCACCGCCACACCGAACACCGGCTACACAGTTTCGGGTTATAAGCTTTCTCCCGAAGACGCGGCAACCGTGACGCGCAGCGGCAATACCTTCACCGTCAGCAATGTCAAGGCGGACTGCACCGTGACGATCACCTTTGCGCCGAAGACCGCCGCGACGATCACCTATAACGTTCCGAACGGTGTGACGGTCAGCGGCACGACGGCAAGCTATGTGGGTGACACCGTGAAGCTTGCCTCCGTCAGCGGCGCGCCTGCGGGCACTGAAGGCTACAGCTTCTACGGCTGGGCGGAGCAGGAGATCGCGGACACGACCACAGCGCCCACCGTGCAGAAAGCGGGTGCGAGCTACACGGTCAAGGCAGCACAGACAACCTTCTACGGCGTGTTCTCCTATGTTGACGGCACGACAACGCATTATCTCTCGAATCCCTGCGAGCATGCGCATACGCATGAAGAGACGATTGCGGCTACCTGCACGAAGGACGGCGCGGTGAATACCGTCTGCGACGATTGCGGCGAAGTGATTGCCACGACGCCGATTGAAAAGACGGGACATGACTATGCGGATACCGTCGTGGCACCGACCTGCTATAATAAGGGCTATACCCTGCATACCTGCAAGAACTGCGGCGATAGCTACAAGAATTCCTACAGCCCCGCCCTCGGCCATGAGTATGTCTCGAAGGTAACAAAGCCTGCGACCGCGACGGAGGACGGCGTGCTGACCTATACCTGC